>JBDTGA010000078.1:0-3589 GCA_039937655.1 Ginsengibacter sp. | reverse complement strand
GGATTGAGCAGCTCCTATTCAAGCTATATCACGCAGCCCGATGTTATTTTTAACAATACACAAAAACAAATTATAGAACAAAAATGGATTGCCAACTGGACTAATGCAACAGAATCATGGTTTGATTATAGAAGAACAGGTTTTCCGGAATTGCATGGTGTACAAGGCCGTACCATCGCTCCCGAATTGCCCATAAGATTCTACTATCCAAAATCTGAACAAAACCTCAACAGCTCGAACGAGCAGGCAGCAGCCGATAAATTGGAAGTCACCAATTACTCTGGCTTTGGTGCAGATGGCAATAAAAACAGCGCCTGGTCAAAAATGTGGGTTTTGCAGGGAACCGGAAAACCATGGTAGTATTATCCTTACAAATTATTAAACCATTCAAAAACCAAGTATTATAAATGAAGAACGTACACTGTAAAAAAATTGATCCTTATCCAATACTTTTAAAAATTTATAAAAAGAAACCCTTATCATATATAACCGGGATAAATGAAACGATCAAAAAGATTTTTGTATTATTTGTTATTCCTGTTTTAGTTCTCACTTGTAGCGTGCAGGCACAGACTTTTAAAGCAGGAGTTGCGGTGCGGGTGATAACACCTCATCCTCTTTTGCCTGTTTCCGGTGGCGTTGGAACACCTAAACCCTCGCACATTCAAAAAGGAGACCTCTACGCCAGGGCACTCGTTTTGGAGAAAGGTAATACGAGGATTGCAATTGTAAGTATAGATAATCTCGGTTGGCCTGCAGTTTTGGGAGATAAATCAAGAGCTTTAATAAAAGGAATACCGCCTGAAAATATTCTGATCGGAGCCACACATACACACAGCGCTCCTGATGCTTATGGATTCCCCGATGAAAATGGAAAATCTTCGGTTGATTTAAAATACCTTGACTGGTGTGTTCACCAGATAGCGGATGCCGTAAATGAAGCCGAAAAAAACCTGGAACCTGCCTCCCTGAAAACAGCAATGGGAGAAGCTAAAGGAAAGATCGCCTATAATTATTATGCACCACAACTTTATGATCCACGATGCAGTGTGCTGCAGCTACTCGCAACCTCCGGTAAAAATAAAGATAAGCCCATTGCTACTTTAATAAACTATGCCATCCATCCTGAAATCATTGGCTCGTCCAGAGACATCCTAAGTCCGGATTTATGTGGTCCGTTGTACGATAGAATTGCTGAAGAAGGAGGCGGCACTGCTATTTTTATGAATAGCGCACAGGGAGGAATGGTTACCGCAGACAACCGGTCGCCTGCCGGTGGGGAAGCAAACGACTGGAATGAATGTATCAGGATTGGCAACCTCCTGGCTGATGAAGCATTAAGAATAGTTTCCGATGCACCGGTACAAATCAATCCGGATATCTATTGTGCCAGCCGCACGATTACGTTTCCTTTAGAGAATGAAGAAATGAAATTTATCTTTGAACATTCTCCTTTAAAATTTAAGTCTAAAAGTATTGACTCAGTTGCTACCCGGCTCAATCTCCTGAATATTGGTACGGCGCAGGTGCTCACCATTCCCGGTGAAGCGCTACCCAATATTGGATATTATATAAAACGCCACATGAACACCAAACAGCCTTTTTTATTCGGGCTTACCAATGATGCCTTTGGATACATCCTTGACAAAGTTGATTTTAATAGCTTTAAAAGATATGATTACATCTGCCGTACGAGCTTAGGCCCGATGACAGGCGACATCTACATTAATGAAGTATTAAAATGGTTAAAAACTGCACCTTCACCTTAATCAAATAAAATTTCTAACTGGAAATTACTTAATGCTGGGAAGTAATTCAGTTGCACAAGAAAATTTCCAAAATAAAAATAAGTATTATTAACAGGGCATGACAACAGGCAATCACAAATAAGCATAAATAAACGCTGCCATCATATTTGTGCAATCTGTCCATTTAAAAACAAAACCAAATTCAAAATGAAAAAATTATTCTTATCGTTCTCGCTCGTTTTCTTTCTACAAATCTTTTTCGTTTTTACTATAGCTGCACAGACTACGATAACTCCTGCTACCGCGTTGCAGCATTATCTCCACAAGGCCGACCCCGCTTATCAATGGGAGATAAAAGATTCATTTGAAATAAATGGGGTAAAAGGATACGACCTCTTATTAACTTCTCAAAAATGGAAGCAATATACATGGCGTCATCAGTTAACTATTTTATCACCTAAAGAAAATAATTACGATGGAGCATTATTGTTTATTACCGGCGGATCAAACAAAAATGAACAGCCTAACTGGAAAAAAAGAGATGATAAACTTGCAAAAATGTTCGTGTCTGTTGCCGAAAAAAATAAAGCGATAGTAGCCATCATACGGCAGATACCCAACCAGCCATTGTATGACAGCTTAACCGAAGATGCCTTGATCTCTTATACATTACATCGATTTAAAGAAGATAATGATTACAACTGGCCGTTACTTTTTCCAATGGTTAAAAGTGCAGTAAAAGCAATGGATGCCGTTCAGGAATTTTCAAGCAAAAATCTAAAGCACCCGATCAACCGTTTTGTAATTTCAGGTGCATCCAAACGTGGATGGACTACATGGCTTACGGGTGCCAGTGACCCACGCGTACAGGCGATTGGGCCAATGGTAATTGATATTTTGAATATGCCGGTAAATCTTAAACACCAGCTTGATGCTTATGGTGAATATAGTGTCCAGATAGAAGATTATGTAAAGTTGGGAATTGTGCAGGGAATGGGTACTGAAGACGGAAGAGCTTTAGTATCTATGATAGACCCTTATTCATACAGAGCTAAATTGACCATGCCGAAGATGCTTTTTATGGGTACAAATGATGAGTATTGGGTAATTGACAATGTGAAAAATTATCTCAAAGATATACCGGGCGATAACCTGATTCATTATGTACCCAATGCCGGTCATGACCTTGGTGACGGCACATCTGCTTTTGCGGCATTGAGCGCCTTTTTTGGAATTTCAATGAAGAATGTAGCCTACCCTCTCTGTAAGTGGAAAGCTTCTGAAAACAAAAAAAGAGTAAAACTTACTGTTGCAGCGTCAAAAGATATTCTTTTAGACGCCACTTTATGGTATGCTGATTCTGATGACAAGGATTTCCGAAATGAGCTATGGAAAAGCGAAGACCTTCACATAAGCCACAAAGCCAGGATCAAGACAAAAGAAAAATTTCCTGCTAAAGGTTACCGGGCCTTTTATCTGGACCTTAAATATAAGGATGCAAATGGTGGTGATTACACAGTCAGTACACGCGCTTTTATGGTAGATGGAAATAAAATTTTATAATTTTTTACCGGCGGAGATTGATTTATGTTATGACTAGAATTCCTTCCTGTCAGACGAAGAGAGTTTCCAAAAATATAAATGTGGAATATTTCTTTGTTTACTACTACTGACAGAAAAATATCGTGTCTGCATATCCGTTAGTCGAATAGTAAATTCTCTATTTCACAGTTCTTTTAAACTCTCAATATCCTTCTTTTTTTGTAGGAAAAGAGAACTAAAAAATCCTATAAAAAAAATAGTAGCCGTAGAAAAAACTATTGTCAAAAAACTATGGAATT
>JBDTGA010000077.1:0-18410 GCA_039937655.1 Ginsengibacter sp. | reverse complement strand
TGCAAAATTGTTTAGTGAATCTATTGATGTTCCTTATTTCCAAATACAAACAGATGGAAAATTTGGTGTGACTGTGCCGGTAAACAAATCATTGAATGCCGGCTTCGCCACATTCGCTTTAAATAGTATAACCTTTAACACGACAACCCCAACACCACAGATTGATATTGATGGACAATTTTCTGCTGATGTAAAACTGATCTCTTTTAGTGTTTCCGGAATTCATTTTACGCCAGGTAAAGTTTCCATAGATAAGGTTGGCCTGGGAATAGACATACCAGGAACCAGCATTGATGGCTATGTGGAAGTGAAAGATAATGGTTTTGCCGGTGGAGGTTCTTTATCCATTGTTGGTACACCGGTAAAGGTTGCTATAGATTTCCATTATTATAAAACAGCCTCCAGCGTTGACCTCGGGGCTAGTTTTGTGGCCAATGTAAAAATCCCGTTAGGGCCTGTGATCATTACAAAAGTTGGTGGAGGATTTACTTATCGTACCAATCCTGATTTTTTCTCAGTTACCATAACCGGTGGTGCGAGTATTACCGGATTTGAAACGCTGATCGCGCTGGATCCTATAAGTATCACGGTGGAAAGCGGACCGAAAATAATTGGTGAAGCGCATGTAAAAATAGCCAGCAGTCTCGATGTGGCGAAAGCATCAATTACAATAGACATACCCAATTTGTATTTCGCCGTAGGTATCGTTTCTGATATTGAACCATTGCCAGGTATCATTAAAGCTCATATACAAGGTGATCTGATAGCAAGTGCAAAACCAGGAGACTCCTATTTCTTTTTTGGAGCAGGTATGGATGTAAATTTATTAGGCCTTATCAAATCAAGAGGCGTATTTGCTCTTGGCGTTGGCGTGAATGATGCGCAAACACGGCCAACTATAAGTTACTACATGCAGGATGCTCCCTCCGCTTATTTAAATAATGGCAGCTTCACAGGTATTTACATTAATGCATTATCAGAGATGGGTGTAAAAGAGGAGGATGCGCCATCATTGGATCTGGGAATTGTATCGGGAAAAATATGGCTTTATAACAGGAGTAATTTTTCTTTGATCGCAGACTTTACGAATGCAAATTTCCGTATCAGTGCCGATACTTATTTTGAAGGAGGCATCCAGGCCTGTGTAGTTGGGATATGCGCATCCGCATCCGCTAAGGCATGCGTGGGAATAGCAGGTGGTTACAATGATTCCCAGGGCTGGAATTTCTCAGCTAATGCAAGCGGAGAAGCTACGTTGGGTATAGGTAGTGATTGTGATTGCAACTCAATTTGTGTAGGTGCGATTTATGCAGGCGGCAAAATATGTATAGGCGCAGGCGCTAAAATAAGATACGCCTCCCGGCAAGGGGGTTTGCAGGAACTCAGTATGTTCATCGGAAGCAGGGCGCAATGCAACTAAAATAATTCATTCAGATAAAATTTAATTATGAAAAAATATTCATTATTTATTTTAATATTTCTTTTGGGAGCGAATTCATTTGCTCAACCAAAACAAATTAATAACCAATTTGTTTTTTCATCTCCTGCCGGAAATTATATTTTACTCAATCTGGATGGCCGAAGTTTTTCAACCAATAATATTCCAAATATTATTATAGAAAAAAGCATCAAAGGAGAAAATAAATTTTCAAAACTTTCCAATTTTACACCGGTAAAATCTTATGATGAATTTGTAAGAATTGCAGGATCGGAATTAGTTACAGGTTTTAAAAATCAGATCAAAGCAAAAAGCAATGATGCAGTGGTGAAGTTTATTAATTCACCACATCCATCGAAAGAGTATGGTCTTTTTATTTTGGACATTAATTTTTTGCGCGCGATTGGCCTCGTGTACCTGGATGAGATGCCGCAAGATAAGACAGGGCAGTATGAGTACCGATTAATTGAATCTGGTAAGACACTTAAACAACAGACATCACAGGCATTCAATAAAAATGACTTGCCCAAAGGTCATGTTAAAAGATTATTTACTACAGATTCGATAGTAAGTATAACATGGGGTTTTGCCGCCATTAATTATAAAATGCCATTGCTTGCAAAAGTGTATAGGCAGGATGATGGCAAAGGGAAATTTTTTGAATACCCTAATAAGATCGCGTTGAATTCTGCTGATTCTAAAATGACCGCATTTTATGAAGAACCCATGACGCCTGAGCATTTAGCAAGTTATTATATAGTGCCGGTAGATATGTTTGGCAACGAAGGCAACCCTTCTGATACTGCCAATGCCATAACGGTTGATTTTAAAAAAATACCTGGTGTGCAAGATGTTACCATAAAAGATACGCTTGATGGACTACTGTGTCAATGGAAACAACTTCCTTTGAAACCTTATTATACAGGCATCCAGATTTTAAGATCAAGAAATGCCATTAAAGATTTTATCGTGCTGGACTCTGTGGCAGCAAACGCTATAAGTTATCTGGATAAACAAGTATTGCCCAACATTACTTACTTCTATAAATTTCGTCCTGTTGTTTATAAGCTTGCCGGCTGGGACGAGATTATTGCTACAAGTTTTCATGGTACAAAAGGCTCAACCCATAATCCACCATTGCCGCCAAAAAATGTAGAAGCTTTTAAAGAAGGAGGAAACGTACGATTGAAATGGGACCATAACCAGGAACTGGATCTATTTGGATATTATGTAAAAAGAGGCACTTCTGCTTCTAATATGGTAATTGTTTCCCCGGCTGTGATGGAAAATACCTGGTTGGATTCCACCTCCAATTTAAGCGGTCGTATCAACTATGTGTACAGCGTAATAGCGATGAATAATAACCAATTGAAAAGTGATGAATCAGCAACAGCAGGTATAAAACCAGACAGAGGAGGATATGTAGAAGCTCCGTCAGGTATTACTATTAGAGCAGAAGGCAAAAAATTATCTTTAGTATGGCCCGATGTAAGCCGGAATGATGTTGCCATTGCCGGTTATATTTTATACAAAAAGAAAACGACCGATAAAGAATTTTTACCGGTTGTAAATAAAATGATTGACAGGCCTTATTACGAAGATGAAAATATTGAGGCAAATACAAATTACACTTATTTCGTAACCGCTGTTGATCGGTTTGGCTACGAAAGCCAGAAATCACCAGTAGCTTCATACACTTTAGCGATGCGTATTTTACCTCCTTCTGATTTATATGTAAGAAAATTATCCGTTGGCGTAGAAATATCCTGGCCAAAAAATGATAATGGCGATATTGTTTCATTTAATATCTACCGGCGTACCGCAAACGAAAATAATTTTGTAAAACTAGGTACTACGAACCCAGGCGCCGTTTTTATAGATAAAAAATTTATTGCGGGGAAACTAAATATTTATGCTGTATCCATTTCTACCGCAAATGGCGAAAGTGATAAGAGTGTTGAGAAAACCATTTTTGTTTCAAAATAAATCACCAAAAAATTTAACCCAGGAATTCATCCAAATCTCTTTTTACCTTCTTAGTTGGTCTTCCCTTTTTGCTTTTTCTCTTTCCCGTTGGAAATATAAAAGCGGTGGCTTGAATATTTTTAGGGTCTACTTCAGGCGATAAATCTAAATAATGCTTTATCGCTTCTTCATGGTTCGTGCGTGTGTGCAATAGAGAAACTACTTTTATAATCCATTTCTTGTGCTCTGTTTTTATTTCAAATTGATCACCTATTGCAACTGTTTTCGAAGGTTTCACATTAGTCCCGTTGCATTTCACTTTACCTGTTAAACATGCCTCCGAAGCAAGACTTCTTGTTTTGAAAATACGTATGGACCAAAGAAATTTATCAATTCTTAGCTTTTCTTGCTCTGCCATTCGCAAATTTACCCGTAATACCAAATACATTTTTCAGTTAATCCGAATTTCTGATATAATGCCGATATAACAGCAGTTTAGTTCAATGAAATTGGACTATTACGGATGTATAATCGGTATAACACAGATTTTTATTTTAACGAGTGAACTTTCCAAAAGTTCCTTTCAACCGCTGAAATCGTGTCGTGTCTGGATTAGCCGGATCGTGCCGGAAAATTACTTAACTACGAACTTTTGGAAAGTTTTTTCAAAATGTTTTTCCGGATTGCGAAGCCAGGAATAAAATTTCCAAAAAGTTCTCTTGCTTATCATTCGTTAGCATGAAAGGATAAGGGATGCAGTAAAGCAAGAAAGAAGGAAGATTCTTATTTGGAGGAAAAGAGAGAAAGGTGTTTTAGAACATACCGTTTCTTCCTTTAGCAAAAGTGAAATTTGCAAATGATTGAAATTTTCCTGATGACGGAGCAGCCGGTTACTTGCCCAATATGTGGCGCAAGAGCCGAAATAATGATTGAGTTTGAAATGGACAATTTATCATCACAATTCTGCAAATGTTCAAACATTAATTGCCGCTTTGTTTTTATAGAACAAGAAGATAAAATAATAGAAGAGCAATGAACATTAAATTATCCTATCTCTATCGCGACGCCTCCAATTACAAGCAATTCCATGAAGTTGTTTTCGCAAATCCAAATGACATTCCTTTTAAAGAAATACTACCATTAATAAGGAGCAGGTTAATTGATGGATGCTGGTTTATTGCAAAGGATTGGAATCTTCCCGATATGCATTTCAAAGAGTACGATTGGGACGAAGAGGTAGATCATGAATGGCATGAGGTTGAATCCATCGTTGAAACCGCAGAGGCAGAGGTGCAGGCAGTGTCAATTGAAGACTTTCTTGAAATAATAAGGCGGCCTGTTTTTTAAAATGAATTTCGACCGAAAATTGCAATTAAAGGCGCAGCTATTTCCGATGATTTTTTTTTAAACAAGAAGGTGAAGAATTTCTTACTTTGTGGGAATAATAAAAACTAACGTCTCAAGAAATAATACACTTCCAAATTATTAAATGAATTCATACTTCTACTCAAATACGATTGCAGATTTTCTTACCTCTTCAACTAATGAGATTTTCGGCGCTATTACTCGGAACAGCGATTTTCCAGATGAGCCGACACAAAAAGGAGCATGGACTCAGGAAATAAAAATCTTAAAAGAAATCTTGGAGAATTATCAAGGTAGAATCTTCTTTGAATATTCCATTCCCAGAATGGGAAGAAGAATAGATGTGGTACTCATTATAAAGAATGTAATTTTTGTGGTGGAGTTTAAAGTTGGCGAAAAGGATTTCTATCAAAATGCTATTGATCAAGTGTGGGATTACGCACTCGATTTAAAGAATTTTCACGAAACCAGTCATGTCAATTTAATAGCTCCTGTTTTGGTTTGTACCGATTCAAAGAAGTCTTATGCTATTGTTTCTGAAATGCCTCATAATGACAATTTATTATTTCCTATAAAAACTAATGATGATAATTTAAGTTCCGTAATTAAGACTGTACTTGATTTTGCAGATGGTGAAAATATCAATATAGATAATTGGGCTACCGGCCGCTACGCTCCCACTCCTACGATCATTGAAGCCGCCATGTCATTATATGGTGGACATTCTGTTGATGAAATCGCACGAACTGACGCAGGTGCTATTAATTTATCTACGACTACCGATGCCATATTGAAAATAATTGTAGATGCAAAAGCGGAAAGCAAAAAAGCAATATGCTTTGTCACCGGAGTACCGGGAGCAGGAAAAACTTTAGTAGGATTAAACATTGGTGCAAAGAATTATAAGGAAAATGAAAAGTCCTCTACGGTTTTCCTTTCTGGTAATGGGCCTTTAGTAGCGATATTAAGAGAAGCGCTTACCAGAGATAAAGTAAAAAGAGAAAAAGAGAAAGGAAATAAAGTTAGAAAAGGTGAAGTGTTTAGCCAAGTAAAATCTATGATACAGAACGTTCATAATTTCAGAGATGAATGCTTAAAAGATGCTACTCCTCCCTTTGAACATGTTACCATTTTTGATGAAGCACAACGTGCGTGGAATATTACACAGACTTCCAACTTCATGAAGCGAAAGAAAAACTTACCGGGCTTTTCTATCTCTGAACCGGAGTTTCTAATTTCTTGTATGGATAGGCATCAAGATTGGGCAGTGATTGTTTGTCTTGTGGGTGGTGGACAAGAAATTAATACAGGAGAAGCAGGTATTAGTGAATGGATTGAATCTATAAACCGTGCTTTCCCTGAATGGCAAGTATTTGTTTCGGATAGATTAACGGATAGTGAATATGCAGCCGGACATGCGTTGGAACTATTAGGGGAACATAAAATGGTTTTCTTCAATAAAGACCTTCACCTTTCTGTTTCGATGCGTTCTTTTCGGGCCGAGAATGTTTCCCTTTTTGTAAAGAATTTATTAGACCTCGATATTGAAGAAGCCAAAAAAAATTATCAATTACTAAATGAGAAATATCCAATTGTTATTACGCGAGATCTAGCCAAAGCGAAACAATGGTTGAAGGAAAAAGCCAGAGGAACAGAAAGGTACGGGATTGTTGTTTCCTCACAAGCAATAAGGTTAAAACCTTACGCGATTGATGTAAAATCTCCAATGGATCCAATACACTGGTTTTTGGATGGCAAAGAAGATATTCGTTCTTCTTATTATCTGGAAGATGTAGCCACAGAATTTCAAGTACAAGGTTTAGAATTAGATTGGGCTTGTGTTACCTGGGATGGGGATTTTAGATATTCCCCTGATGGATGGAATTGCTTTTCATTTGTAGGCAGCAAATGGCAAAACATTAATAAAGAAGAGAGAAAATTATATTTGAAAAATGCATACCGAGTTTTATTAACAAGAGCGCGACAAGGAATGGTGATTGTAGTGCCGGAAGGGGATAATGAAGATGGAACTAGGAAGAAGGAATATTATGATGGGGCGTGGGAATATTTGAGGGGGATTGGGATTGAATCCATGTGAACTATTGTTTTAAGTGTTAGATATTACATCTACGATAATATTGTTCTGTAGAACTAGTAATATGATAATAATTTTAAACTAGAAGGAATTTATGGCATACATACTTAGTGATAATGAAACAAAAGTTGATCTGCTCAACAGCGAAGCGATTGCAAGCACAATAGTAAAACTACTAAAAGAACGGCCAGATACTCCGGTTACGATCGGAGTACATGGTGATTGGGGTGCAGGCAAATCAAGCGTCCTTGAAATGATAGAAGAAAAGCTGGCTAAAGATAAACGTGTGGTCTGTATTAAGTTTAATGGTTGGCGTTTTCAAGGTTTCGAAGACGCAAAAATTGCCCTACTAGAAGGCATCGTTACAGAACTTGTCGAAAAACGGTCTTTACTTACTAATGCGAAGGAACAGGTTAAAGAAATCTTTAAAAGAATCGACTGGCTGAAGGTTGCAAAAAAGGCTGGCGGAGTGGTCTTTACCGCATTTACAGGTATTCCAAGTGCTGAAATACTCTCCACTTTCTCCGCAGGTCTAAAAAATTTTATAAAGGATCCAGCTAAGTTTGCGACCACGGAAAATTTAAAGGAAATGGCTAGCCAGGCTGGCTCTTTGCTAAAAGATAAAGGTGAAAGCAAAAACATTCCTAAAGAAATAAGCGACTTCCGTAAAGAATTTGATAAACTATTGAAGCTCGCGGATGTAGATCAACTCATAGTTTTGGTAGATGATCTAGATAGATGTCTACCGGAAACTGCGATTGAAACATTAGAGGCAATACGACTTTTCATTTTCACGAATAAAACTGCATTTGTAGTAGCGGCTGATGAAAATATGATCGAGTATGCAGTTCGGAGACACTTTCCAGATCTTCCTGAAGGCTCCGGTTATCAAGCGTATACCAGAAATTACCTTGAAAAGCTAATACAAGTCCCCTTTCGTATTCCGATACTAGGGGAGTATGAGACCCGCATCTATGTTACCCTGTTACTTGTCGGCTCTGCCGTGGGGGATAACTCAGAAGGTTTCAATAACCTAATAGTAAAAGCGCGAGGTTTATTGAAAAAGCCTTGGGGGAGGACTACCCTTGATTCTACTGTCATCAGTGAGACGTTGGCAGCTGATTCTGGTAAAGCAAGTGCAGCGATGCTCATAAGCGATCAAATTGCACCTATCCTTGCAAGAGGGACACGAGGAAATCCGAGGCAGATAAAACGGTTCCTAAATACATTAATGTTACGACAGCTTACCGCTGAAGCTCGAGGATTTGATATTGATATTAGCATGCCTGCTATGGCCAAATTAATGATCGCTGAAAGGTTCCTTCCGCGACTTTTTGAACAATTGGCAGAAGCAACTGCTACTTCTGAAAATGGAAACTGCCCCGAACTAAAATATATTGAAAACTTTAAGGAAAGTTCAGGTGAAGCTACCTCAGAAAGCAATGGTAAAGAAGGAAAGAAAAGCAAACGCTCAGACATAGGGCAAGAAGCAGATGAAGTGGTAGTGCCTGAAAGCACAATATTGAATGAGTGGTTAAACTCTGGGGAAATTTTGCAGTGGGGTAAACTCAAACCTGAGATCTCATCCTTAGACCTTCGTCCATATCTTTTCATTGCCAAAGATAGGAAGGACTATTTCATTACCTCTAGCGGCCTAGGCCATCTTACTGCTACAATAGAAAAGCTGTTCGCAAACAAGCTGCTTGTATCCTCTATGCTTGCCGATTTGAAACTATTAACTAACACTGAAGCTTTGACTGTGTTTGACGCGGTTAAATCTAGAATTATTGGAAGTTCGGACTTATCGAAGTTACCAGCTGGTGTAGATGGATTGAATACCCTAGTAAAAGCACATTCGGAGTTACAATCAAATCTATTGGATTTTCTCGATTCTTTGCCGCTCGACAAGTGCGGTACTTGGATTACAACCGGCTGGGAGGCTGTACTAATTGATTTAGGGCAAAAACACAGATTTTCAGATTTATTGGGAAAATGGTCGAAATATGAGAAGAACAAATTGGTATCACTTACCGCAAAGAATATTCTAAAATCTAAAAAATAATCATGGGAACATCAAATTCTTTTGGAGGGCAGGGGAATAATACACCTTTGGTGCCTTCCTGGCTTGGAGGCGATGGCAATGACGGTGATAGTGTTGGCAACGATTCAGAAGGCGCCCAAAGTGGGACTGAGGAACAGGGGGATAATAGTGCCAAAAATGATACCTCTCAAGGCCAAATTAATACCAATTCGTCCGGTAGATTTACTGGAGCCCGAACTAGCTTCACAAACTTCATAAATTCGGACGGACGTGACCGCAGAGCATTGGGACGCTCTGTGTCAAGCTATATTTCAAAAGCTTCAGGTGGAAGTCGTACAGCTGCAAAAAGAATTGGCGCCTCAAAAAGAGTAGCGACAGGTATTGTTGATTTCATAAACACAGTACGATCGCAAGGTGTGGTGGTGGCATTGAATTCTCATAATCTGGGCAATTTGGTTGGGAGGCCTATTGACGAAGTTTTCGCTGGACTTTTAAATGATATCTGTCCCGATGGTGGAAATATAGATGAAGGTTTGGCACGCAATGCTTTCGTCGAAACCATTGCTCAATTGGTCACAGAAGGAATGGAGAGTATAGACAATTTGACCGTTGAACAATTCCAACACGTAATTGAAATTTTTGTTACTAATGCCATCGAAGGTAGGCTTTACAACGATATTGGAACAAAGATCATATTTGAGTCCGCAAATGTTCAAACTGGAGAATTCATTCAAGCGCAAGTCCATGATTTTATTCAAGGAAGTGTTTCAGATGCTATAGCGCGACATGCTTCCGAATTTGAAAACCTTTCAGGCTTAGATACGAATATTTTAGTAGACCACATATATGCTGATGCATATGAAATCTTAGAATCACTCAGCGAAAATGAAGCAAACCATGATTAATAAACATATTGTAGCTGGAATCTATTCAACTAGCCAAGCAGACATACCGCAAGGAACAAATGAAATACTCACTAAAATTTCATTGGCAAATGACAGAGACGAACTCACGCAAGGCATCTCTAAAATCATTTCTGAACTTACAAGAATGGGGATCCATCCTTCTGAAGTAGGACTTGATCTATTAATCTTAGCTGAATTGGTTTTTGCAGCAGACACGAGGCTCTCTCGTTCTACAGAATCCGAAGACGGTTGGACAAGGAAAATTAAGCTTGTGGTTCCAGTCAGCGACGTGAGTATATGGGGCCCTGCTACTCCTTTGCTAACTCGTATGCTGAATTTCCTCACTGGTGACCTTTGGTCATTTGAATTCGTGAATCGACCAGATGCATTTGTGACCATAATTCCGGAACGTCCTCTTGTCTACTCACCTATTAGTTTTTCAAAAGCACAGCTGTTTTCAGGAGGATTGGATAGTTTGATTGGTGCTATTGATAACCTTGAATCAGACACCGTTCCATTGTTCATAAGTCATGCAGGCGACGGTGCAACTAGTAGTGCTCAAGATAAATGTTTTGACAAATTGCTTACGGCTTATCCCAATATACCTCTTAAACGATTAAGATTGTGGATGAATATTGATACAAACCCATTTGGAGACATTCAACCGGAAAATACCACTCGAGGCCGATCGTTTCTTTTTTTTGCTATTGGTGTGTTTGCATGTACGGGGTTGGGTAGTACTTTTAGCCTTGAGGCACCGGAAAATGGTTTGATAGCATTAAATGTGCCCCTGGATTCATTACGATTGGGCTCACTAAGCACACATACAACTCATAACTTTTACATGAGGTGCTGGAATGAATTGCTACAAACTATAGGGGTTTCGGGCACAATTAGTAACCCCTATTGGGATAGGACTAAAGGAGAAATGGTTAATGAATGCCGCAATGGCCAACTTCTTCAAAACATACTTCCCGACAGCATATCTTGTTCTTCTCCTACAAAGGGACGCTGGATAAAGGGTGGCAATAGTAACGAACACTGTGGTTATTGTCTACCATGCATTATTCGTCGAGCGTCACTAAAGGATCGAACTGTCCAGGATACCACCCAATATCGATTAAATGATTTGTACACCAGCCCAATAAATACACACATTGCAGATGGCCAGCAGATAAGATCATTTCAAGCTGCAATAAAAAGATTAGTTCAAAATCCTGGGTTATCGAAATTATTAATACATAAATCAGGACCAATGCCTTCCGATGCAAATGAGCTTAGTATGCTCAGTGAGGTTTATCTTAGAGGCATGGAAGAAGTAGGTCGCTTGCTTCAAAATGTTAGAACTGAACCACTTTAATGAACGAATTAGTAGATTTTCATTGTCACTTAGACCTCTATAACAATTTCGAGCAAATTGTTACAGAATGTGATAAAAGGAATGTTTTTACATTAGCCGTTACCACCACCCCGCGTGCATGGTTACGGAACTATGAGCTTGCGCAAAAAACAAAACATGTTAGAGCGGCTTTAGGACTACATCCACAATTAATAAACAATGAGCAGTCCGAAATTGGTATCTGGGAGAAACATTTTCTTAAAGCAAAATATATTGGAGAAGTCGGCCTTGATGCGAGTCCCCGATATTACCCGTATTTTGAACACCAGCAAAAAGTTTTTGATAGAATTCTCTCAATGTGTTCCGGCACTGGAGGCAAGGTGCTTTCAATTCATAGCGTGAGATGCGTTACAAAGGTTCTCGAATCTATTGTAAAGAACAAAACACATTTGAACAATAAAATAGTTCTACATTGGTTTACCGGTTCTTTGAAAGAGGCTCATAAAGCAATAGAAGTAGGTTGTTATTTTTCTGTAAATCTTGCAATGTTTCAATCACATAATAGCAAAAAAATTATTGAGATCATTCCAAAGGATCGAATTCTGACCGAAACCGATGGACCTTTTACAAGTTATAATAATAAACCTCAACACCCGTGGAATGTGGATTTTTGTATTGAATCCCTGGCCATTTTTTTGGGAATTAGCAAAGAAGAAATGCAATCTCGAGTTTATAGGAATCTAATGATTTTATTACAAGCATCTTGAAACAAATTTAATAAATGAAATTTTATTTAGGAGTAACGGATAATAAATGGTTTCGTTATCTCTGGCATCGAAATCCAGAGGACATAAATTTTTGGCAACCAGGCGGCAATACTACTTTTAAAGTAATAGAGCCTGGCGCACCGTTTCTTTTTAAATTAAAATATCCACTTAATGCTATTGGAGGAATAGGGTTTTTCTCTAGTCATACTTTCCTCCCTTTATCTATTGCCTGGGATACATTTCAAAACAGAAATGGTTGCGAAACATTTGATGAGTTTAGCAGAATGATTTTGAACCATAGAAATGATAAACAAAATATTAATCCTACCATAGGTTGCATTGTTCTTACAGATCCTATTTTTTTTGACCAAGAAGATTGGATCCAGACTCCTGAAAATTGGAGTAATAGTATCGTTCAGGGAAAGTCATACAGCACTGATGATTTTATTGGAAACAATATCTGGAAGGCCCTTGAAAGTTTAATTGAAAAATATCGGTACAAACGGGAAAATAAAGACGATAAGAATGATTTTATTTTTGAAGAGTCAGATTATCCTTTGTATGCCAATTCCATATTGACAAAAGTGAGAATAGGACAAGGCGCATTCAGGGTTTTGGTAACCGATGGTTATTCCAGAAGATGTTCTATTACCGGCGAGAAAACACTTCCTGTTCTTGAAGCTGCTCATATTAAGCCCTATGTAGCAGCGGGGCCGCATTTACTTTCTAATGGAATTTTATTGAGGTCAGATATGCATAAACTTTTTGATTCCGGTTATTTAACTATAACAAAGGATAGAAAAGTAGAAATAAGTTCTCGTATAAAAGAAGAGTATCAGAATGGGAAAGAATATTATCAATATCACGGAAAGGAATTATTGTATCTTCCCAACAAAGAAATTGACAGGCCTAATGAAAGATTCATAGAATGGCACAATGAAAAAATTTATAAAGGATAGAAAGCATATTAACTAATGTAACCGTAGATGACCTAATATTCTGCATCGGTTTGAATTCGATGCATTTGAATCTTACTTTTATCAACTTGTAAAATTTTGGTTTTTTTATTAATCGTGTAACTTATTTCCAGTTTAATTGAATCAGGAGAAGGTGGTAATTCAATAATTATTCCATATGGTTTGGCATTATATTTAAGGGTTTTGACTTCTTTAGCTGGGATAATATCCGCAGGGTTTATATTATTATTTTCAAATCTTAAAGGAAAATTGTTCTCACCATCATAAAACCTAATCTTAAAATCTTTTATTATTCTTTGGTACCCTGATAGGTTTATGAATTGTAACTCAATCTTAATATTATTTATTGTCTGGTTTTCAAAACATAAATAATATAGTTTAATATTAATATCGTTTAACTTTAGCTTTCCAGTTTTTCTTGCTAATTCAAGGAGATAAACAAAAACTCCGCCGCCGATGGCTGAAGAAATTAATGATAATAAAGTCAACATATATTTTAGTTAAATATAAGGCATATCAAATAGAAAATGGTTGATTGCATAAAGTTTAAAGCGACATGGTAATTATTTTAATTACTCGAAAAGAGTCAATATTCGGCTGGCTCAATTTACAGAACAGTCGGTGCCAAGTCAGTCTCAGCCGAGTCCCCGCTTTGGTCCAAGCATAATGAAGTTTCTTTGGCGCAAGTATGCAGTATAGCCATAGCCGGGCATACTTCCCGTATAGACGGGACAGGTAGTGCCAGTGATAATCACCAAGCCCAGAAGAACTCTGTATCCTTTATCGCAAAGAAATATTTGTATAGTCAACTATGAGCCGCAAATATAAATTTCATGATAACGATAAGCTATATTTTATTTCATTTGCAACGGTGAATTGCCTGCCCGACTGAGTCATTCAGGCGGGGATTAATGTTTTTGTGAGAGAAGAATACAATCAAGTGATAACCGATTCGTGGAAGCATTGCCAGGAAAAAAAAGGCCTGGAAATATATGGATGGTGTATAATGCCGAGTCATGTTCACATGATAATAGGAAGTAAAAAAGATAAACTTGAAGATATCTTAAGAGATATGAAAAAGCATACTTCATCAACCATTAAGACAGTCCTTAAAAATAACAATTCTGAAAGTAGAAAGGAGTGGATAGCGTGGATGATGGAACGAGCTGGCAAGAAGAATGGGAATAATAAAGATGGGTTCCGAAAACTTTCGGGAGCAGCAGCATAATCAACCGATTGAAATAACAAGCCAGGAGATGTTTGATAAGACATTAAATTATATACATCAAAATCCTGTGGTGGCGGGCTTTGTTATTAATCCGGAAGATTGGAAGTATAGTAGCGCCATAGATTTTTGCAGTCCCGATGGCTCTCGAAAGAAAGGGTTAGTTGAATTAAGTTATAGTTAATATTCAACGGCACAAGTATAGCTAACGCGCAAAACCTTTGCTACCAAACTTGCGCTAATAGGGGGCTAGCTATTGCCCTAACAAGAAGAGATGAATCACGGACTTAAAATTATAGATTCTGATAAAATATTTTGGTATCAAAAAAAACAATAGAATTTATGTCAGTACATACAATATATTTCCCATCGGTAGTTGCTACAATCTTTTTCAAATTATATGCAAAATCTGTGTTCATTAAAACATTGCCAGTATTATAATCCACAATACCGAAAACATGACTGTCAAAATAATAAATGTAATTGTTTTCTCCAGGACGGTAACTGAAATCGGCTTCAGAGCCATTATAAGCGTCAAAATTTGTGTCTGCACCAGTCATTGTGTTATTCGAAATAATGAATTGCCCATATCCCGTAGTTTGTAAATTCACTACAAAAAACTGATCCTTCATTTTATTGACCGCTATATAACTATTATAACAAACCGGAGAAACCGGAGTAGAGAGTTCTGTAATAGAATGTGAAAAGCAATCTATTATTCCAAAGCGGCAATTTCCGTCTTGTTGAAGGGCAATTATTTTGGTTTTATCAAAATTTGTATATAATCTTCTAAAACTATATAAATAATAGTTTACACTATCTACATACATTGAATCATTTTGTTTGCTATCTATCATTAGCCAAGTTTCTGAAGAATTATCGTTTTCACAGATAACTATTCCAAATCCGTTTGAGCCAAAAGCCAAACTTTCTGCGAAAAGTGGTTTATTCGAAAAGTCATAAGGTATTTGTAGTGTTTTTTCTATTTTTCCATTTTCAGGATTCATTACATAAATATATTCCCGATGTGAAAAATCTCCGGGTGAGCTAAAAATATAAATCCTGTTATTATAATAGTTATAAACAGCATTCCTGGGTTCAAAACTTAAATCATAGCTTTTTTTGATGGTCGTATCACTAATTCCTAAACATAAAATTTGATTGGGCGAATTTGTTATCACCCAACAAAATTTATTATCATCGGATATGAAATAATTTACCGGACTTCCCTTTAAGGATATTTTCCTTGTGTAGCAGTTGAACGTGGCCGTATCAATTAATTGATTTCCCAGGGTGTCGGTAATGGAATATTGAAAAGCATATTGCTCTCCCAAGCCTCCACATAGAAAATTATAAAACTTGACTACGTTACCACCATTGGTTACATTATATTTTAAATTCGGAGAACAGGGATTATTTACTAACAGTATATTAGTAACCTTTACAGTTCTGTTGAATTCTAAGGTAAATGTATCAAGTCCTCCAGCTTCTAAATTTCCAGGAGTATAGTAATGATTAATTAATGCAAATTTTGTTGTATCTTCCTGATTGGCCGGAGGACTGACAGGAGTATCTGACGTATTTGTTACCGGATCATTTTTTTTACATCCCATAACTAAGATGACAACTATTAGGAAAGCGGTAAAAGTTTTCATTTAACCAGGAATTAATCCTGTCTTGTTTTTTTAGCAGTCCCGTTTATAAAATGGAATGCAAATTTCATTATAATATTATCAAAAATAAAAAAAAAATATAAAAAAATCAAGGTTTAGGCTCTTATTTTCCAATAAATCCCAGCTATCCTTCGAATATCCAAATAATAAAATCATCGCGGTCCGAGCGTTTGCAAAACGGACAAATTAGCATATCTCCCCTGGATGATTTGAAGTATTTACGCTATAAGTTTGAATTGAGTTTTTTCAGAAAAAAAGTAAAAAGTCAAAACATTTAGAAAATGGTTCCATAAAAAAAAGTAGCGTAGTTTAGCTTAAATATATCGTTGTGTGCTACTTATGACAGACTTTACAAAAATTAAGAAGATTGGTTATGCCCAGGCTTTTAAAGCAATAACTGTTGGACTTATAATTGCATATATTATTATGGCTCTTATGGATGGACCATTTTGGTTGTTTCGGTTTCGCTATGCGCCGACGATATTATTTGCAGCAGTTATGATTTACATAGCAGGTTATTTTATTGGGAGACTGATGGCTGTTTGGATTTTAAAACACAAACAACTTGCAATCCTTTTTGGAATTATTGGTGGTTTCTTAATCGTGTGGACAGCGACATTTATCGGAAGCCTGATAGGTTTCATAAAAGAAGGTTTGCCAAATCAAAATGAAATGAGTGAACCGGTTTACTATTATATTTATAAACCAATAGCTGTAGTGACCATGTATGGTTTTTTTCCAATAATACTTGTAGGTACCTGGTTCGGACTTTCTATAAAGAAAAAAGGTGACAAAATAATAAAGAGTTAAATCTATCGCCGCTATCCTTGCGTTTGCAGCTACTGACCAACTAAAAATAAAAATCCTCCATAAAAGCCTGCTCGTCGGCGGACAGGTTGTTTTACTGTCAGTAGGCTCTTCTCCAACTATCCTCAGAATATCCAAATAATAAATGATCAGTCCTTGCGTGTCTCCATTGTTGGTAACAAGACCAACACCAGAGAAAAAAATCGTTCCCTAAAAAAATAGCGTAGTTTTAGTTTATGTAAAAACGCAGGCAATCCGCTTTGTAAATCGCTCAAGGTTTTAATCTCTTACTTAAATATTTTAGCCATGCATAAAATTGTTGTTTTTTTCGTGCTTTATATTATTTCAAATTCAGCATTTTGCCAGGGTAAAATTGATTATGGAAATAATAAAGAAGCAGGAACGTATTATAAAGTACGTGGGATAAATATATATACCGAACAATATGGCAGCGGCAAACCTTTATTAATGATTCATGGTAATGGTGGAAGTATTAGCTCTATGGCAAGTATTATACCTTATTTTTCCCGCCGATATAAAGTGATTGCAGTAGATAGTCGTGCTCATGGCAAATCAACTGACCATAGCGATTCTTTAAGCTTTGAGATGATGGCCGACGATGATGCGGAATTATTGGATCAGATGCACATAGATTCTGCTTACGTAATTGGATGGAGTGATGGAGGGATCATTGCATTGGTACTTGCGATGCGGCATCCTTCAAAAGTAATAAAGCTTGCTTCTACCGGGGCAAACCTATGGCCAGATTCAACAGCACTGATACCCTCACTTTGGAACGATGAAAAGAAATACTATGATTCTCTCCATTCAAAAATATGGGCTACCCCAAAAGAAAAAAATGATTGGAAAATATTTATGCTGGATTGGGATCAACCCAACATTCCTTTAACTGCCCTAAAAAATATTCATTGTCCTTCATTGATTATTAGTGGAGACCATGATCTTATAAACCTGGAACATACGGTTAAAATATATCAAAGTATTCCCAACGCTTATTTATGGATATTGCCTGATTCAGGCCATGGCACACTAATAGAGCATACCGATGAATTTAATAAACAGGTGAATAATTTTTTTGAAACGCCTTTTAGAAGAAGGTAAAATTATTCCGGTGATACACTTAGGATTTTCAAATAATAAAATCATCGCTGCCTGTAGGTTTGCAAAACGGACAAATTAGAATATTTTTCCTCTGTTAGCGCAAGGGTCCCCTTGTGTTTTCATTGTTTCCTATCGCGCCAGATCCTAAATTTTATTTACTACCGATTATACATATTCTATAGTCCAATTCCGCTACCGCTTCATTGTTCTATGAATCTGTTATATCACCGACTCATCGGTATAGACTGTCATTACACCATAAGATTCATTGGACTAAATTTTCCTCCGTTGTTGCCCTTGTGACCAACAACTTTGTAAATGTCCGTTTACTGCATTTTTAAATATTGTCACCGTTGTTGGTCTTGTGACCAACAACTTCTTCTTCTCTCATATCTTTAATGATTGTAGTGATCGTACACTAAAAAACTTGCACCGTAGGAATTATCGGAGGATCAGGAAGATACACTCTCAAGGTTACGACCGGTTGTCTTAGGCCCGAACAAAGCAATAATTCCGGCCAGCAATCCTGTACAGCCGATAAAGGCAAATCCGGTGAAGAATGAATAATGTGCTATAATCGCCGGCAATAGAAGTGCGCCAACAGCGCCTCCTGCATGTCCGATACCATCTGAAAGAGCAAATCCTGTAGCACGGGCCTGGGTGGGAAAGGCTTCAGCAGTAAATGTGTAGG
>JBDTGA010000076.1:0-53720 GCA_039937655.1 Ginsengibacter sp. | reverse complement strand
ACAATTGTACATATTGAATGTCATAATCATAATATAAAATCAAGCAGAGTCCATTGGTAAAATAGCTGCCATCGATAAGTAAATGAACATGGGTTTTGCTACGAATAGGAACCAAAGGTGCTTTCTTTAAATATTGCTTAAACAGCCTTTGTATTTTACTTTGAGACATTCCACTATCCCGGCTTAGATATTGGTAAACCTGGCGCTCCATAATCCACTTACGAAACCATATAAATTGATTGCTTTGTTGAACACCTTTGTTGTTGCCGGAAAAATTATTAAAACAATCAGAACAACGATAGCGTTGTTTACCTTTTCTCTTACCTTTTTTATAGACATTTTTTGATGCGCAGATTGGACATTTTCTCATGCAGTTTTATGCACAAAAAAAGGATAGTATTGAAACCGTTTTCATTACTATCCTCACAAATTAAGTACTATCATGGATTACAGCCAAATTTTTGCACCATTTTTGACCACATTGTCACTTTTTTATCCACAGCGAAAAAGAGTAAAACTTAACACAATTCAATCACCATTGCACTGGCACCACCGCCACCATTGCATATACCCGCTGCACCAAATTTTCCTTTATTTTGCTTCAACACATTAATAAGGGTAACTATTATTCGTGCACCACTACAGCCTAACGGATGACCAAGAGAAACGGCACCGCCATTTACATTTACTTTGGCTGCATCCAATTTCATGTTTTGTGTATTTACAATTCCTACCACACTGAATGCCTCATTCAATTCAAAAAAATCAATGTCGCTAATTTGAAGCCCGGATTTTTTTATTGCTTTTGGAACTGCAAGCGAAGGCGTAGTAGTAAACCATTCCGGCGCCTGTTCTGCATCAGCATAACCGATAATTTTTGCAATTGGCTTCAGCCCTAAACTATCTGCTTTTTCTTTGCTCATTAACACCAAAGCTGCAGCCCCATCATTGATCGTACTTGCATTGGCAGCCGTTACACTACCTCCTTTCTCAAACGGAGATTTCAAATCAGGTATTTTATCAAATTTTACATTAAAAGGTTCTTCATCTTTTAGCATAACAACCGGATCTCCTTTTCTTTGCGGGATTTCCACCCCTACTATTTCATCTTTAAATTTTCCTTCATTGGTTGCTGCCTGGCTGCGCTTATAACTTTCCACGGCGAATTCGTCTTGCTGCCCACGGGAAATATGACATTCTCTCGCACACAACTCAGCCGCATTACCCATGGCATAGTCATTATACACATCTGTGAGGCCGTCTTTTGCCATTCCATCAATCAGATTGGTATTCCCATATTTATGTCCCCAGCGAAGCGCAGGCGCATAAAAAGGAGCGCTACTCATGTTTTCCATTCCACCTGCAACAACGATATCCGCATCGCCCAGTAAAATGCCTTGTGCACCATTGATAATTGCTTTCATTCCACTGGCGCAAACTTTATTCACTGTGGTGCAACAAACACTTGCCGGAAGTCCGGCAAATATGGCGGCTTGCCGTGCAGGAGCCTGACCCAGATTGGCCTGCAATACGCAGCCCATATATACTTCCTGCACATCTTCGGGTTTTATTCCGGCTTTTTCAACTGCAGCTTTAATGGCAGTAGCTCCTAACTTTGTTGCCGGAATATCTCTTAAACTTCCACCAAAACTTCCGATGGGAGTACGTACGGCTGATATGATATATACTTCTTTCTTTTCCATAAAAAAAATTTATACTGCAAAGATAACAAACTCAAAACTGTTGGCAGGAGGCACAAAGAGAAGGGTACATTACAAACCCTACCGGATGTTACACCACTTTTCTCTTCTCCTCAAAAGGAAATAGGATTCAAGAGGCGAGTCAATAAAAAAATGATATTTTGAAATACGCAAGGAAACAAATGATGTTATTCCGAAAAAAAACGGATATTTATGATTTGATTAATTGCATCAAATTATATTACTTCGCTACTTAAATTTTTATAAAATGAAGATTATTTCCCTTGAAAAATTTATTTATACCATGGTAACCACTGCGGCTATCCTTGTACTGATCGCCATTCTTTCTGTGTATTGCTATCAATAGAGAAAGTGACGTGATTAATGTATAAGTTTGCTGCAAAAGAAGGAAAAAGGTAATGATACCGCAGGAAACTATACAACAAATCGTAAGCAGAATTGATATCATCGAGATCATTAATTCATTTGTAAAGCTTAGAAAAAGAGGAACGAACTACATCGGGCTATGCCCGTTTCACAACGAAAAAAGTCCTTCTTTCACCGTTTCTCCTTCCAAAGAGATCTATAAATGTTTCGGCTGTGGCCGTAGTGGAAATGCCATCAGTTTCCTGATGGAGCATGAGAAGTACAGCTATGTGGAGGCGCTTAAATGGCTTGCTGCCAAGTACAATGTAGAGATCGAAGAAAAGGAAACCAGCCCCGAATTTAAACAGCAACAACAGGCTGCTGACAGCCTTTATATCATCAATAAATTTGCCCAGCAATTTTTCAGCGACACCTTACTCAATACCGAAGAAGGCATAACGGTAGGCATGAGTTACCTGAAAGAAAGAGGATTCCGGGAAAACACCATTCAAAAATTTGAATTGGGCTACAATCCGGAGGCCCGGGACACCTTCGCCCGGTCGGCCATTCAAAAGCAATTCAATAAGGATTTATTATTAAAATCGGGACTTGTCAATGAAAGAGATAGCGGGTTACAGGATAATTACCGGGGCCGTGTGATATTTCCCATTCACAACCAATCGGGTAAAGTATGTGGATTTGGCGCCAGGCTCATCCGAAAAAATGACAAGGCTCCCAAATATATCAATACCCCTGAAAATGAGATTTATGTAAAAAGTAAAACTTTGTACGGAGCATGGTTTGCACGGCAGGCCATTGATAAAAATGATGAATGCTTACTGGTAGAAGGCTATACGGATGTGGTTTCATTGCACCAGGCGGGCGTTGAGAATGTGGTGGCAAGCGGTGGCACTTCGCTTACTCCTGATCAGTTAAGGCTTATTAGAAAATACACTCCCAATCTTACTATCTTATATGACGGCGATGCTGCGGGTATCAAAGCAGCCCTTCGCGGGCTCGACCTTGCCCTTGAAGAGGGATTGAATGTACAATTGGTATTACTCCCTGATGGAGAAGACCCAGACAGTTACGTAAACAAATACGGTGCAGCAAAATTCACTTCCTTCATTAAAGAGAACAAAAAGGAGTTTATCCTCTTTCAACTGGAATATTCTCTTGCAGAAGCAGGAGATGACACTAATAAAAAAGCTCAGATAGTAAACAGGATTGCCGAATCAATTTCCAGGATCAGCAAAGCAGAAGATTTTACCAAGCAACAGGATTACATCCACAAGACGTCTGAAATACTAAAAATAGATGAAGGAGGGTTACACAACCTCGTCAATAAATTCATCAGAGAAAAGATGGGTAAAGAAGAAAAGAAATTCTTCCAGCCTGAAAATTCTTCACAAGAAACAAGTAGTGGAATTCCCGGCACTACAGATGAAATCAATGAATCTCTGGAACTTGTAAAAGATGAATTGTACCATGAAAGATCCGTAGTAAGATGCCTTCTTGATTATGGCCTCAAAGAGTGGGAAGGAGAAAAAACAGTAGCTGATTATCTGCTCAATGACTGTATTGGAGAGGATTCTATTGAGGATTCGATGTTGAAAAAGATCATCACTCATTACAAAACATTATACGAAGAAAAGCTGGAGCCCAATGCGAAGAGTTTCTTATATACAGACGACCTGGCGATGAGCAACGCAGTAGTAAATCTGATAGAATTCCCCTATGAAGTGAGTGATGGATGGTTACAAAAATATGAGATGCCGGTACCCACACGGGAAGGGAATTATAGAAATGACATTACCTCTTCTCTTCGTTACCTCGAATTGAAAAAAATAAAAAAACTAATCAATCTCAACGCAGATGAATTGAGCAAAACAACCTCTACTGAAAGACAAATGCTACTAATACAAACCCACACGCATTTAAAAAGTATGGAAATGCAGTTGACCCGTGAAATAGGAATGGTGATAATGAAATAAGTACCGGAAGAATCATTTCTAAACCTCTTCCACCTCAGCCAGTTTTCTTGAACTTGAATTGGCTTTTATTCGTGTTAATTTAGAAGGAGCCGGTTTGGATTTTACGCCACCACAAACTTCATCTTTCGTAAAGCGTTGAGCGCTCCACACGTAATCCAGCACTACTTTCTCTCCGGTTTCGTATCCCATGTCGATGAGAAAATCCCATGATCCACAGCGATTGAGATCACTCACAATCTTTGAAGTCTGTTTCGGAAAGGCAATCCATAATTTAGTATTGGGATGAAGGGCAGGGCATAGTTCTGCAAAAATCCTCCGTAACTGCTGGGAATTTAACGCAAACACAAGAGCAAAATCAATCTTGCGCATTTTTAAAAGCTGAGTTACATTTTTTGAAAAAGAAAGTTTAGAAAACTGTTTTTCAATTGTAGATGGGAGACCCTGAATTAGCAAATTTTTCTCGTCCTCTAATTGCAATTTTTCAAACAAAGTTTGAGACATAAGCGAAGCAATATTTTAAGATTAAAAAATAGCCTATAATTCCCTGCACAACTTATTCCTGAAATGGAACAAACCGAAAATTGGAGAAATGCAGCTTAGACAGGAGCAAATTTACGAAAAAAAACATTGCATTCCATAAAAAAACCCTGTAAAAGGTAATACAGGGCTAATTATCAATAAGTTTCCCTTTTAATTAACGGGTTTATAATATTTCAAGGCTTCCGGCATGTAAGATTTCAGTTTTTCAATTCTTTTAGAATCCAAGGGATGGTCACTTAATATTTCAGGGGTGGAATTACCTTCATTTAATTTTTCCATTCTTTCCCACAGAGGGATTGCTTCCCTGGGATTGTATCCCGCCATTGCTGCAAAGATCAACCCGTAATGGTCGGCTTCTAATTCCTGTTTACGGGAATTAGGCAGCAAAACGCCTATCTGCGCAGAAGGTGCATAAATACTGTTGAAGATACTATTAGCCTTTCCGTTACCAGATGTAAAAATATCTCCTCCTATACCAATCCCCTGTGCTACCAGTGCCTGGCTCATTCTTTCCTGTCCATGATGCGCTACAGCATGAGTGATCTCATGACCTAAAACGATCGCCAGCCCCGCTTCATTCTGGGTAATTGGCAACAATCCTGTGTAAACCACTACTTTGCCGCCAGGCATACACCAGGCATTGGCTTCGGGATTATCTACCAGATTAAATTCCCAATTATACCCGGCCAATTCACTTGACAATCCCTTTTCAGAATAGTATCTTGTAATGGCATTTGCAATACGGGTACCCACACGCTTTACCATCTCTGCATCCTTATTCCTGGTGCTGCTTACCACTTTATTTTGGGTCAGAAAAGTTTTATATTGAGTAACCGCTTCCTGCTGTAAAGTGGATTCAGAAACCAACGATAATTGGCTGCGTCCTGTGATCGCATTAGTAGTACACGCCATGATAAATAAACTACAGCCTAACGCTGATAAAAGGATTTTTTTCATTAGTCTCTTAATTTTTTTAATGATAAAACAATTGGCGTACCAATTTCTTTAGATTCAAAGAAAAGATGGATTCAGAAGATAATAAGTTGCACAAAGTGAAAATGAAAATTATAATTCTTTATGGCGGGATTTTTTACGGTCTCTGTGTTTGAGAATAGGCACACGGCCTTCGTTGCCTTTCAGCAATCGGCTAATGTTTTTTTGGTGGGTAAGCACAATAAGCGCCGCCACTGCTACGGCAAATACACGATAAAAAACTTCCTGCTCATTATATATCCATAACACGCAAATAGGAAGCGCGACTCCAGCAAGTATGGAACTGAGGGAAACATATCTTGTTAAATAAAGTACTAATAAAAAAACGCCTACGCAATTAATAGCTACGATTGGCTGAATAGCAAGTACCATCCCAAATAGAGTAGCCACCCCCTTGCCACCTCTGAAACCAGCCCATATAGGATAAATGTGTCCTAATACTGCCGCAAGACCAAGCCCGATCATAAGATTGGTACGGTCCAGTTCATTGGTAAGATAATATGGAAGCAAATTATAAAGCGCTACTGCTAGTATTCCTTTAAGCATATCCCCTATCATCACAATGGTTCCAAACTTGGGCCCCAACACTCTAAACGTATTGGTAGCGCCCATATTCCCGCTACCATATTCACGAATGTCAATATTGAAAAAAGATTTACTTACAATTATAGCAGTAGGGATAGAACCGATAAAATAAGCAAGTACAATTAAAATAAATTCTTTCATATTAGTGTGTCATACAATCCTTGGAGTAGCAAATATAATCTTTAATTAAGCTCCTATTGCTTTAAATTTCATAAAATTCTACCCTGGCTTTTTTGAAATAAAATCGCCATCCACTCTCCCGATTGTCTTATTTGCTTCTTAACAACGTCCTTTTCCCCGAATATATTTTGCATTTCATTTTCATTTCTGTCCAAAAATCCTGAAGTGAGGAATAACGAGCCGGGTTTCAACAGAGAGGTAATGACAGAAGCAGCATTCACCAACACATTCAGATTAATATTGGCAAGTATTACATCCACCGGCTCAATACCCGATGGATCACTTTTCTTCTCTACTAAAATATTTTTACAATGATTAGCTTCTACATTTTCCAAGGTATTACGAATACTCCATTCGTCACAATCCATCGCAGTTATCTTTGAGGCGCCGCATTTTTCAGCAAGTATAGCCAGTACCCCGGTCCCCGTCCCAAAATCAAGGACCGTTTTATTTTGAAAATTGATAGTTTCCATCAGTTCGATCATCAGAAAAGTAGTAGCATGGTGGCCGGTACCAAAACTCATTTTAGGAGTAATGATAAGGTCATGCTTTACCCCCACAACAGGCGGATGAAAAGAAGGCCTTACCGCAGCAAATTGATTTACTATCACAGGCTGTATGCCACTCTCCCATTGTCGATTCCAGTTTTCTTCTTCAATAATAGCTTTTGCAAATTTTCTTTTCCCCGCTAATATCTCCTTCAATCCATCTTCATCATAATCGGTTTCTTCTATGTAAGCAATCAGTGTATTTTCTTTTTCTTCAAAAGAATAAAAATCGATTTCAGAAAGCTCTGCTATAAGGATTTCGCTTTCTTCTGCCGAAGCAGTCTCTATTTCTATTCTAACATATTTTTTCATCTGAAAATATTTTTCGTTCTGAATCGGACAGATGGAGTTGACATGATGGCATTGTATCTTCTTCCTACTTCTGACTAATAACCTGCCATCATTTTCGATTCATAAAAAAAGCCTGTATTTTCTACAAGCTTTGGTATCGTTTTTCTTAAATAAGATCAATTTTCATTTGGACGGTGTTGCTGCGGAGCAGGATTCTGTTCAGGTCTTGGTAGCAAGGCTTTTCTGCTCAGTTTGAATTTACCCGTTTTAGGATCTACTCCTACCAGTTTCACTTTCACCTTATCTCCTTCCTGGAAAATATTATCCATATTATCAAGTCGTTTCCACATAATCTCTGAAATATGCAACAATCCTTGTTTACCAGGCAGGAACTCTATAAAGGCACCGAATTCTTTTATGCCTTTCACGGTTCCTTCATATATATCTCCTACTTCAGGAACTGCTACAATGCTGTTGACCCAGGCTACTGCCTGATCCAGGCTTTCTTTATTAGCAGAGAAAATACTAATTTCCCCGGTTTTCCCAACTTCGGTAATATTGATAGTAGCTCCGGTAGTCTTCTGAATTTCCTGAATAATTTTTCCACCAGGCCCTATCACGGCTCCTATAAATTCTGAATCTATAATCAGTTTTACCATACGTGGAGCCTGTGGCTTCACATCGGCATTGTGTTCAGGAATACATTGATACATTGCATCCAGAATGTGCATCCTTCCTTTTTTCGCCTGGTCAAGTGCCTGACTCATCACCTCCATACTCAAACCATCCACTTTAATATCCATCTGCACTCCGCAAATTCCGTCTCTGGTACCGGTAACTTTGAAATCCATGTCGCCAAGATGATCTTCATCACCCAGGATATCCGACAGTATCCCAAACTTCCCATCTTTGGAAATCAATCCCATCGCAATACCGCCTACGTGTTTTTTAAAAGGGACACCGGCATCCATCAAAGCCAGTGAACCTGCGCACACGGTAGCCATAGATGAGGAGCCATTGCTTTCCATAATATCGCTTACTACTCTCACGGTGTAAGGATACTCATCGCCAGGCATAATCTGTTTCAAAGAACGCATGGCAAGATTTCCATGTCCTACTTCACGGCGGCCTACACCACGCATCATCTTCACTTCGCCGGTAGAAAAAGGAGGGAAATTATAATGTAAAAAGAAATTGGAATAATTACTGGTAGCAGCGCTCTCTACCAACAATTCATCGAGAGGCGTTCCTAATGTCACGGTAGTTAAAGATTGTGTTTCGCCACGGGTAAATAAAGAAGAGCCATGTGGAGAAGGAAGGATACCTACCTCCATAGTGAGAGGCCTGATGTCTTCAAGCCCGCGCCCATCAAGGCGTTTACGATCATTTAAAATCATATCACGGACTACATGATATTGTAAATCATCAAAATAAAGACCGATCAATGATTTATCTTCGTCCGGCAAATCCTCACCGAGACCCACTTTGATTTCCTCTACTAATTTATCAAAAGATTCTTTTCTTTCATGCTTGGCGCTTGCATTAGAAGCGATGGCATACACTTTATCTTTTGCCAGAGCAATAATCTTCTCGTTGAGCGCTTCATTACGATAAGGCTTTGTGTATTCACGCTTTTTACCTGCACCTATTTTATCCCTCAATTCCTCCTGCGCTTTTACCTGTATTTTAATGGCGTTGTGAGCTTCTTCAATGGCTTTTATCAAATCAGCTTCCTGACATTCTTTTCCCTCACCTTCCACCATCATGATATTCTTATCGGTAGCTGCCACAATAAATTCCATATCAGCTTCTTCCAATTGAGTACGGGTGGGATTGATCACAAATTCACCATTTACTTTTCCTACCCTTACTTCTGAAATGATTTCCTGAACAGGAATATCTGAAACGGCCAATGCAGCCGAAGCGGCAAGACAAGCAAGCGAATCCGGCATTATTTCCGGATCACTCGATACAAGGGAAACCAATACCTGCACATCGCACAAATAATCGTCAGGGAATAATGGCCTCAACGCACGGTCAATCAGTCTTGATGTCAATACTTCATAATCATTCAGGCGAGCCTCCCTTTTGAAAAACGAACCGGGAATTCTTCCTGCTGAAGCAAATTTTTCCTGATAATCCACGATAAGAGGAAAAAAGGATTGCCCTGCTTTGGGTTCTTTGTTGGCAACCACGGTCGCCAAAATAATGCAATTACCCGTACGCACGGTAACTGCCCCATCAGCCTGGCGTGCCAGTTTGCCGGTTTCTATCGTAACCATGCGGCCCCCGCCCATATCAAAAGTTACATTTATCGGATTTGGAGTATTCATTGTTTGTTTTAATTAGTTGTAAAAAAAGTATTCCCAACCGTATCATTCAGTTGGGAATAGCTAACAATATCATTTAAAAATAAAATTATTTACGAAGTCCTAACTTTTCAATTAATGCACGATAACCTGTTAAATTATTTTTACTTAAATAAGCTAATAGACTTTTTCTCTTTCCAACCATCTGCATCAATCCACGCTGGGTGCTGAAGTCCTTCTTATTGGTACTTAAATGACCGGAAAGATGGTTGATCCTTTCTGTAAGGATAGCTACCTGTGCTTCTATAGACCCGGTATTTTCTGCTTTTCCGCCAAATTCCGAAAAGTATTTTGCTTTGCTTTCTGCTGTTAAATAAGACATTTTTTCTAAAATAAATTTAATAATTGGGTGCAAATGTAGTATTAAATTTTGATTATCAAACTACCACATCCGCCAATTTTATTAAAAATTACCGGTTCTGCCGGATTCTAAATTGTTTTTGGAGGAGCCGGTTCTCATAGACTTGAGATTGAGCGCATACAAAGCAATAAAAACCAATCCGAAGAAATTTGCAAAAGAAGAAGCACCTACGGCCAATAAATCGTTTCCAAACAAATAAAAAGGTATAATAATCCCTACAACCACGCCTGCTATATATAAATAGAATCCCTCACGCCTCTGCCACCACATGAGGATGGCCCCCGCCAGTGTGAGAAGCGCTGCAATAAACCCACCAATAGCGGCTCCTCTTATATTTTCTTCATTAAGAATTTTCGAAAACGATGATTTCATTTTTCTCTCAAAAGAAGTATTTCTTCTCTCCACACCTATACTCGCCGTGTCTTTCTTAAGACTGGAATTCGCTTTAAAAGTGGAATCTACTTTAATTTGAACGCCTTGTGAGAACGCGGTAGCCGTTTGATGAGCCGTTGTATAAGACCAGATACAACTCAAAATAGCCCACCCACTTCCGATAAAAGTAAGAATGCAAAGCCAGGTAAGGAAAGAAGGCCTCTTTTCAGGCTCTGTCTCGAAATCGTATAAATTATTTTCCATTAATAAATCTTTCATTCATAATGCAATAATAATACTTTCTGTAAAGAGCTAATTATCTTTTAGAACATCATCTTATGCTACTCTTCGAGAAATTGTCTGAATAATCATTAGACTTATACTTCTCTTTTATGATTTTTAAAATAAATTGGCATAGCGCCTGCAGCCACCATTATTAGCCCCGTTAAACAAACAGCAGTCCACCCACTCATATTCCACGCTAAGCTACCAACTATAGATCCCAAAGTACCCCCGATAAAAAAGAAAGTCATATAAATAGTGTTCAACCTGGTATGAGCCTCGGGCAATAAAGCATAATTTCTGGAAAGATTAGGAATATGGGTTGACTGCAACCCCATATCTATTAAGATAATACCGGCAATCACAAGACTGATACCTAATCGGCCTTCCATTAAAACAAGATATCCGGCCAGCATCATCACTATACCCCATCTCATAGGTTTAAAAGGGCCAAATTTATCTGTCAGCCTTCCTATCACCGGGGATATCAGCGCACCTCCTGCACCTATAATCCCAAACAGACCTATGAGCGAAAGTGAATATTCGTAAGGGGGCTTTTCAAGGAAAAAAGCCATAGTAGCCCAAAAGGCAGAAATAGCACCAAACAGGCATGCTCCAATCCAGGCACTTTCACGAATTACAGATTCTTCCTTAAACAAATCAACCAGAGAATGCATAAGTTGACTATAACTTCCTTTGAAAGAGGGTTTCTCTCCCCGAATATAGCGCCACACCAGTAAGGTCATGATCAACATAAAGCCTGTACTTATAAAATATACACTTTGCCATCCCATATATTGAGCTACCAGCCCACTCAAAGAACGCGATAATAAAATCCCGGTGAGTAACCCACTAAGAATAATCCCCAAAACCTTCCCTCTTTCTTCTTCGGAAGCAAGATGCATAGCTAATGGAATAAATACCTGGCATGCAGTGCTGGTAACACCTACGCATAGACTAAAAAAATATAACCATTCAATGTTTGGTGAAAAAGCTACTCCAACAAGAGACACGGCGGCCAGCAAATGCAGCCAGATCAACAATCCTCTTCGCGCAATCATATCTCCGAGCGGTACGATTAAAAGCAAGCCCAGACCATAACCCATTTGAGAACAGATATTGACAAATGACCCCGACTCTTCACTCACATGAAATGCACGGGAAAACTCTCCCAGCAAGGGCTGACAATAATAAAGATTTGCTACTACCACGCCACAACCAATGGTGATAAGGTATTTTAAAGATGAGGTTAATTTAGATTTTTCAGCAACCGCTGTCATCCTGTTTTTTATCTAAAAGATGAATTGAAAAAGATGAAAAATAATAATTTGGAACTATGAATATAATCAAGCGGGCAAATCAATACCTGTATTTCTCCACACCGGCAGCAGGTTTCCATCCGCTATGCGGCTCAAAATAATTCCATAATAAAGAAGAAACATTCCGTGCCAGTTGCCAGGCTTCATTATCGGGTTTCCATCTTTTGTCCTTGTTATTTTTGGTGGCAATATAAAACACATAATCACCATGCGGGGCATTTACCAACACGGCTTCCGACCTCGACGCATCTACCATTCCCTGCTTAGACGCGGCCTGCACATAAGGTGGTATTTGCGAAAGCGCATATTCATCCCAAAAAATATGCGTGAGGTCACGGTACATGCGCTCGCTTGCAGCCGGGCTCACCGCTTTGCCGTCGCGAATCATTACCAGCAGGTTTGCCATCTCCCTCGGTGTGGTCTGCCCCCATCCAAATTGTTTATCATAGCTCTCCCTGCCCGGAGTACGGGCATTCACTCGGGTAAACTGAAAACCGTGATCCTGCAGCCATGAATTGATGGTAACACCTCCACCCGCTAATTTTTCGCACCAAACAGCAGCAGTATTATCGCTGTGTGAAATCATAAGTGTAACCGCAGTATTTAATTCAACTTCCACAGAATCTTTAAAATACTGCATTAGTCCCGAACCTCCCCGGGAGGCACTATCCCTATACATCATAGATTGATGATAGGTAAAAATCCCTTTTTCTATTTTATCAAAAATACCCACGAGAATAGGAATCTTAATAATACTTGCTGTGGGGAAAATGGTATCGGCATTGATAGCCACCTCTTTTCCCGTTTTTAAATTGCGTACATAAATCCCCGCGGTACCATGAAACGAATCAATCAATTCTTTTAACTGCTTCTCCAATTTCTTATCCGTTTTGTATTGTGAAAACGCCGTTTGTGAAATCAATGAGATTATCAAAAATAAAAAAACAAAGGGAACAATTTTTTTCATGAAATTATTTTTTCCGAAAATTACGGATTTATCATCTAACCGGAATTTCAATTTCCTTTTCTTAAAAGCGTTTTTGCAGAAGTACTGAAAATAATACAACTTTACTTTTGTTCCTCTGTTCATACCTTAACTTTATCCATATTTTAAAAGCTATGTTGCTTATTTATTTACCAAAAAATACTACACGATGTGACTATGTGTTTGATTTAATTTTCAAACAGGAATTAGGAATTGAATACCTTACTACCACAGATATTGAAGTATATCAGGGCCACCGGGAAGAAAAAATGAATTATTCGGATTTAAGAAAAGGAAATGAACTTTTTATAAAATCAGGTACTCTTCTATTCGGGAATGAAATAAAAAAGGAGTCTATTGAAGTAGCAGAAAAACAGGCTACAAAAATCCTGTTTCCAAATAAAGACGATGATCTGGGCTTTGATATTTTCGCAGCCGTATTTTATATGGTCAGCCGTTACGAAGAATATCTTCCTTTCACATCCGATCAATTCGGAAGATATAAAGCAGAAGACAGTCTCGCATTCCAAAATAGTTTTTTACAAACACCGGTAGTAAATACCTGGATTCATATTTTAAAAAATGTTTTACAACAAAGGTTCCCTTCTCTCAAAATACAATCCTCCATATATAATGCGATCGTTACTTATGATATAGATGTGGCTTATAAATACAGAGGAAGAAGCTGGGCAAGAACCATGGGTTCTGCATTAAAAGATATTGTTTCATTTAAAATGAAGGATATCATCATTCGCAAAAAGACACTTTTAAATATCCAAAAAGATCCGTGGGACGTATATGATGGGCTAAGGGAAACTATTTTAGAAAATAAATTGAAATCCGTTTTCTTTTTTCTATTGGCCAACAAAGCCGAACACGATAGAAACCTGAACTACAAGAATCCTCTGATGAAAGAATTGATTGGAAAGATTGAATCTTTCAGTGAGATCGGGATACATCCATCTTTCCAAACCTCTTCTGCACCTGAAAAAATTGCAATAGAAAAAAACAGACTTGAAAATTTATCAGGCAAAAAAATAAATAAGAGCCGCCAGCACTATTTAAAGTTTAATTTACCCGATACGTATAATTCTCTTCTGGAAGCAGGTATTACACAGGATTATTCCATGGGATTTCCAGGGATGGCCGGATTCAGGGCCGGAACCTGCAACCCATTTTATTTCTATGATTTAAAAAATGAAAGAATAACCAATTTACAAATTTTTCCTGTAACCCTGATGGAAGGCTCCTTCAGCAATTTAAAAATAAGCCCCGAAGAAACCTTGCTCCAAATTCTCGATTTAATTAAACAGGTAAAGAATGTAGGCGGTACTTTTATCAGTATATGGCACAACCACACAATAAGTGAAACAATTGAATACAGGAGGTGGAAAGAAGTTCATGATAAAATGATACAAAGTATCATCGCAAATGGTGCATAAAATCAATCAGGGTCTTTTCTTCATTTTCCCAATTAAGTTCCTCAGAAGCTTTTATTGTATTATGTTTCCATACACGATATCTCTCTTCATTCTTTGAAATATCAATGATCTTTTGAGCAATCTCTTTCGGATCAAAATTATCAATCAAATCACCGATTCCGTACTGCAAAATGATTGACTGTATCTCCACAGCTCTGGAGGATAAAACCGGGATTCCCGCATGTATGTAATCAAAAAATTTATTAGGAAGCGAAAACAGGTGCTCATCAGTAGTATCAATTTTCTCAAAAATCAACCCTAAAAAAGATTGACGTGTATAGTCCATCATTTGCAGATAAGGCATTGCATCAATAAAAATAATATTGGATTCAAGTTTTAAATCATTCACCATCTGTTTGAGCCGGGGCAAAACAGTACCACTACCAATAAAATATAAATTAAAATTGTCCGGCAAATAAGGCATCATCAAAACAGCCTCTTCTGCACCACGATTTTCATTGATTCCCATTCCCTGAATCAATAATATTTTTTTTCCGGCAGGAAATAATGAAGTGGTTGTTATGTCATCTCCCATATATTTATAAGGCACATTACGAATCACGGTAACGGGAACCCTATATTTTTTTTCATACACCTTTTTTATAGAATCATTTACTGTAATCACATTTCTTAACCCGGGGAAAATCCACTTTTCCACCATCTCCCAGACTTTCCGGGAAGATAGCTTATAAACACTTTCCGTAAAATATTCATGACTATCATAGACAAGTTTACAACCCCTCATACGGGATACTAAAAAGTTGGGAAGAAGCGTATCCAGATCATTTGACCATAAAATATCTGCCTTGTTAAAAAGTAAATAAAAAAATAACTGAGCATTAAACGTGAGGTACATCAAAGGCCCGCGGCGGAAGGGAACATTAAAACGAACCGTACGATAAGCTAAATCGTTCAAAAGAAAACCTCTTTTACTTTTTCTTCCTAACACCAATACCTCATAGCCCATTTTATGGAGGGTATTGCATTCCTTTTGCACCCGCTGGTCGGTAACTAAATCGCTCGTAACAGAAACAATAATCCTTTTAGACAAAAAGTGAGATTTTTAATTTGCAAATATTAAACAAATAAACTGAGTTTTGCTGATGCCGGTCAACATTCTATCTATGACTGCCCGAAGAATACAAGTTGTTCATAAAACCGATTGCTAATTTTAATATGTTTGTAACGTGATTTCCATTTGCATTCCAATATTTAACTACGATGTGCAGCCATTAGTAACAGAATTGCTGAAAGTAATGAGCCGTGCTTCCATACCTGCCCATATTATTTTAATAGATGATGGCTCCGAAAAAGAATTCGTAGAAATGAACAATCAATTTTCTCCAGATAAAATAAGATATATCTCGCTGAAAGAAAACACGGGGAGGGCCGCCGTGCGTAATCTGTTCTTACAATATACACAGGATGACTGGCTTCTTTTTTTGGATGGAGATACTGTTTTCAATAGTGAGAAAAACAGCCATTTTTTTCAGAATTATTCAAACGCAATACATGAAAATCCTACTGCAAAAATAATCGTGGGAGGAAGTTATTACGCCGCCCAAAAACCTCCCCTGAACCGGAGGCTTAGGTGGAAATACGGCACCTGTAAAGAAACCCGCGGTTCAGTCATCCGATCGCAACAAAACGCCGCTTTGATGGGGAATAATTTTTTGATCGAACGGGCCTTGCTGGAAAAATATCCTTTTGATAAAAAAATAAAAAAATACGGGCATGAAGATACTCTGCTTGGAATCACACTGCAAAATGCGGGATATTCTATATTTCATATTGACAATCCTGTTGAAAACGGGAATCTCGAAACCAACAAAGAGTTTCTGCAAAAAACAGAAAACGCAATAGATAATTTATTAGCGATCGAAAAAAATATCAAAAATAAAGATGCATTAAAAACACAGGTACGATTACTGAGTTACAGGGACCATTTGAAAAAAAATAAAATGGATCAGTGGGTTTTAAAAGCCTTCAACCTTGCAGGTGCTCCATCAAAAAAATTATTAATCAGTGGATTTATCAATCTGCGATTGCTTAATTTTTATAAAATAGGGTATTTATTAAAAAAAGAAAAAAGCCTGCAATAAATATAAGCTGTTTTATATCAGCCTACCGAAACGGTAGCATTATCCAATACTTTTCCTCTTTCTGTTTTAATAGTTCTGGCGGGGAACCTGCTGATTACGGGATAATCATGTGTAGCCATGATAATAGCGGTTCCGTAATCGCGGCAGATATTAAAAAGCAGGTGCATGATTTCATCGGAAGTCTCGGGATCAAGATTTCCGGTAGGCTCATCAGCAAGAATCAATTTAGGAGAATTTAAAAGCGCCCGTGAAATATCCACACGCTGTTGTTCGCCACCGCTCAATTCAAAAGGCATTTTAAATCCCTTTGTTTTCAAACCAACTTTGTCCAATACATCCGCGATCTTTTCATTCATCAGTTTTTCATCTTTCCACCCGGTGGCTTTCAAAACAAACTTCAGATTCTCATTCACACTTCTGTCTGTAAGCAATTGAAAATCCTGGAATATAACACCGAGATTCCTGCGCAGATAAGGCATCTGCCTCCAATCCAGTTTTTTGAGATCGTATCCCACAGCAGTTGCTTCGCCTTCTGTAAAATCCAAATCACCATAGAGAGTTTTTAAAAGGCTCGATTTCCCAGTTCCTGTTTTGCCCACCAGATAAACAAATTCACCACGGCTCACCGTAATGTTTACTTCAGACAAAATAAGGGACTCTCCCTGATAAATACTTGCATTCTTCAATTCTACAATGGCTTCAGACATATTTCTACAATTATCTTTTATGAAAATAACACAATTTATAAATGAAGGCGTAAAGTTAGCTGTATAATTATATTTTTTATAAAAGAAATATTATACATCTGTTAAAAAGTATTTTTTATTAAAACTAAAAAAATAGTTGTTAAACTAAAATATTAGTTTAAATTTGTCTTCAGAAACAAAAACAGTAAAATGAAGACATTAACAAAAGCAGAAGAAGAGGTTATGCAGGTGCTCTGGAAACTGGGCAAATCCTTTCTACGGGACATTATCAACGAAATGCCCAATCCCAAACCACACCAAAATACGGTAGCCACCGTATTAAAGATCTTGGTGGAAAAAGAATTTGTAGGTATAGAAGTTTATGGAAGAATGCACCAGTATTATACCCTGGTAAACAAAGAAGTCTATTCCAAAGGAAGGGTGAAATCGCTGGTGAAAAGATATTATGAAGGCTCCTTCAGCAATATTGTCTCTTCCATGGTGAAAGAAAATAATCTGAGTATAGAAGAACTTGAAATGCTGGTAAAGCAATTGAAAAAAGGAAAATGAGTTTGACGGTCCTATTGCTGACTTATTAAGAAGCGTAAACAATCCAACTGAGACCTTCAGATCGTAATTAAAAATAAAAATCATCTTTTATGATAACTCTTGCCTGGTATTTATTAAAAGTCCTGATTTGTTCAGGAATTTTATGCGGCTATTATTTTTTTGCTCTGAGAAATAAAGCCTTCCATCGCTGGAACCGGTTTTACCTGCTCGCTTCCGTAGTAATTTCATTTTTGGTACCGATAATAAAATTTGATATTTTTCAAAATGAAGACAGCAAAGGAACGGTAGTACAGGTGTTGCAGACCATTAGCTACGGAGATGAAGCCGTAATTGAATACAGTAAGAACAATAGTTTTCAACTTTCAAGTCAGAATCTTGCAGAAGGTGCTTACCTGCTGATCTCCCTGATTCTCCTTTCTATCTTTCTTATTTCATTGTATAAAATAATAAAGTTGAGGAGAAAATATCCCGAAACAAAAATTGAAAATATCAGCTTCATCAACACCGATGCAAGAGGAACTCCCTTCTCATTTTTTAAATCCATCTTCTGGAACAAAGCCATTAACCTTCATACCAAAGCGGGACAACAGATTTTTAATCATGAGCTCGCACACATACAGGAAAAACATTCTTACGATAAAATTTTCATGAGCCTTGTCCTGATTTTTTTCTGGATCAATCCTTTTTTCTGGCTTATGAGAAAAGAGCTTTACATGATCCATGAATTTATAGCCGATAAAGAAGCACTGGAAGACAATGACCTTAATGCTTTTGCAGAAATGGTATTACAAACTGTTTATCCCGGGCAAAATTTTTCATTTACCAATAACTTTTTTTATTCACCCTTAAAAAGAAGAATCCTTATGCTCACCAAAAACAAAAATCCTAAAGTAAGCTACCTGAGCAGGCTGCTGGTACTGCCACTGGCTGCTATTATATTTTTTGCCTTTACCCTGAAAGTAAAAAGTAACCAACCCGCTTCAATTTACAACGGCAATACCATTACGGTAATTATAGATGCCGGCCATGGCGGAAGAGATTTAGGGGCAAAAGGAGGTAACGCAGATGAAAAAGACATTACCCTTGCTATTGCCAAAAAAGTGAAAGAATTGAACAGCAATAAAAAAATAAACATTGTTTTATCACGCGACAATGATGACTTTATTTCCGTGCACGACAGAGCAAGTTTTGCCAATAAAACGAAAGCGGATCTCTTCATTTCTATTCATCTGCAAGCTATTTTATCAGGAAATAATTTACAAAAAAGCACACGTAGTGGATTCAGTGTCATTATTGCTAAAAATGACAACGCGTATTCTAGCCAAAGTAAACTACTCGGTTTTTCTATCATCAATTCTTTTAAAGATAATTATCCATTGCCTGTAGCCAGCGATTTAATGCAACGCGAAAGGGGTATATGGGTTTTGAAAGCAACAGAGTGCCCTGCAGTCGTAATTGAAGCAGGTTATATTACCACGCCGAAAGATCTCGAATATTTATCACAGTCAAAGAACCAGGAAACGATTGCAAAAAACATTTTAAATGGTATTGAGAACTATGAATACTCATTAAAGAATGCGGTGAATGAAAATGCTAACGTTAATGATAACATTCTTCCAAATAGAAAGGATTCAATTCCGTTCCCAATGTATTATAAAGGGAAAAAAGTTAAGAATATTTCAGTTCAATCAAATTCAAAAAATATCAAGGTAACTGAATCGGTAATCAAAGTATCTTATGAAGATGGCAGTACAGAAATGATTTCAAAAGAAGAGTCTGACAAAAGAGGATTTATACTTCCACCGCCTCCTCCACAAGGGTTACCTCCTTATTACTTTAAAACCAATATGCTATTTGTAGTAGATGGAAAAATAACTCCCAAAGAAAAAGTAAAAAGTATGGATCCGAAAAGGTTGGGAACCATTTACATTCTTAAAAAAGATGAGGCCATTAAAAAATATGGCGACAAAGGAAAAAACGGAGTAATAGAAATCAATTTAAAAAATTCTACAGATGAGACAACGACTATAATAGCAGATTCCTTCTTCATAAAAGGCAACGGTAATCTAACAGGAAATCGTCTTATTTTTATTAATGGAAAAGAATCCACAGAAGAAGAATTAAGAAGTATTCCTCCCGGAGACATCGGATCTGTTACTCTTTTAAAAGGTGGAAGTGCAGAATTGCTATACGGAGAGAAGGCGAAAGATGGTGTGATGAAGATCACCACAAAACAAGGCAGAGGCAAGGTAACTCCTGTAAGTACTATATATGGCAGCGGATCATACAATCAAAATGATACGGTTCCCGATAAAGTTTTTAAAAAGGTAGAAGTTGAAGCATCCTTCCCGGGTGGTACTGATGCCTGGGCAAAATATATACAGAGAGCTATACAGGATAGCATACCTGTTCTTGACAATGAAGATTACGGCACTTGTGTGGTAAGATTTATTGTAAACACCAATGGCAATGTAAGCAATGTAGAAGCGACCACAATGAAAGGAACTCACCTTGCCAATATTGCTGTAAATGCTATCAAAAAAGGCCCTAAATGGATTCCAGCCTCACAGAATGGGCATACAGTTGCTGCTTACAGATTGCAACCGGTAACATTAATAAATCCTGATGGATCTGAAAAGAATTCTTCCAAAACACAACAACAGCCAAATGAAGGAAAACTCCTTACGAAGATTGAACACCCCGCAAGTTTTCCGGGAGGCCAGGCTTCGTGGTTAAAATACCTTTCCCGCATTTTTGAAAAAAATAGCAGTAAATTAATGGGTGATAAAAATAATCTTGGAACTTGCAAGGTAAAATTTATCGTAACCAAAGATGGTAATGTAAGTAATGTAGAAGCCATAACCAGGCAAGGGACACAATTGGCCGAACTGGCGGTAGATGCTATCAGGAAAGGCCCCAAATGGGTCCCAGGTAGGCAAAACGGGCAGAGAGTAAATTCTTATGTTATTCAACCGGTAACTTTCGTATTGAATGACAAACTAACTGTAAATGAACCGAAGTAAAAGATCCGTATCACCAAAACTATCAGCTTAAAAAAAGAGTACCTTACTTTTTTCAACTTATTAAAACACCAACTTCTGTTCTCCCAGATCAATCACCAATTCTTTTTTATTACTCTCCTCTACCCTGCCGATAACCTGTGCATCAATCTTAAAGCCTCGTGCCATATCCATGATTGTAGTAGCAAAATCATCGTCTGTATATATTTCCATTCTGCAACCCATATTAAATACCTGGTACATCTCACGATCATCAGCGCCACTCGCTTTTTTTATTTCTTTGAAAATTTCCGGTGTGTCAAATAAATTATCTTTTACTACTCTCACATTTCCCGGGATATATTTTAAACATTTGGTTTGTCCGCCACCACTACAATGGATTAAACCATCAATCCTATCAAAATTATTTTCTAAAATGCTTTTTATCAGTGGAGCAAAAGTCCTTGTTGGGGAAAGTAAGGCAGGCATTTTACCAATTCTATGGGTTCCTATATACACCACTTCATCCTCTAAATTGGTATCGTAACTTTCTTTATAATTTTCTGCATAATATTTATCCAGGATATCATGTCTCGCTGAAGTGAGGCCATTACTTCCTATTCCACTATTCTCTTTCTTCTCATAAGTAGATTGACCATACGAAGCAAGGCCTACAATCACATTCCCTGGTTTTATCTTTTCATTGGAAATAATTTTTGCTTTTGGCCATCGGGCTGTCATAGTACCGTTTACAGCTATTGTTCTCACCACATCACCTACGTCAGCGGTTTCTCCACCCAGATAATGGATATTGATTCCAAAAGTTTTCATCAGGTCAAAAAATTCCTGAGTGCCGGTTATCACCTGTTCCAATACGTCTCCCGGAATCAGGTTTTTATTCCTGTCTATGGTTGAGTTAAAAATAATGTTATCATAAATCCCGACACACAAAAGATCGTCAAGGTTCATCACCACTGCATCCTGTGCAATTCCTTTCCACACAGATACATCGCCGGTTTCTTTCCAATACAAATAAGCCAAAATACTTTTGGTACCAGCCCCATCCGCGTGCATTACGTTTACAAATTCATCATTACCGCCCAAATGATCGGGGTAGATTTTACAAAATGCATTGGGAAAAATCCCCTGGTCAAGATTTTTCACGGCTGCATGAACCTCTTCTTTTTGTGCAGAAACACCTCGTTTGGAATACAAAGACATTTTATTGAATCAGTTTAGATACGCTTAGATAGTTTAGAATCTGGTAAAAATAGGATTGAAGATTGAATTATCCATCTACAAATTATTTAATTATCAATTAACTTGCAAACTTCTTATGAAAGTTCACAGAGATATTAATAACCTGCCATCATTTAAAAATGCCGCCATCACGATCGGCACTTTCGATGGTGTTCATTCAGGCCATCTTCAGATCATACATCAGCTAAAAAAAGAAGCCTCCCTAAATAATGGTGAATCCGTTATCATTTCGTTTTATCCGCACCCGAGAATGGTACTGAATCCACACAAGAAGCAGCCGCCTATCAAATTACTGAACACTCTTTCCGAAAAAATCGAGCTCCTGAGCAAACAGGAAATTGACCACCTGGTGATCGTTCCTTTCACACAGGAATTTTCTAATCAATCTGCTGAAGAATATATTGAGGGTTTTCTGGTTACTAATTTTCATCCAAAAACCATCATTACCGGCTACGATCATCGCTTTGGGAAAAACCGTACAGGAGATTACAAACTACTTGAAAAGTATCAGGACAAATTTAACTATACTGTGAAGGAAATCCCTGCACAGGTTCTGGATAATATTACCATTAGTTCCACAAAAATAAGGCAGGCGCTTACTGAAGGTGATATCCGTACTGCCAATGAATGCCTTGGATATAATTATTTTTTTGAAGGAAAAATAATTGATGGAAATAAATTGGGAAAGGGCCTCGGCTACCCTACCGCCAATATTTCAATACCTGACCCACATAAACTGATTCCGGCTTATGGCGTATATGCAGTAACAGCAGACTTAGGGGAGGTTTCCCGAAATCCGGAAGGAATTTTCAAAGCCTTAGAACACTATAAAGGCATGATGAATATTGGTATCAGGCCCACCATCGGTGATGGCAAAATTATGATCGAAGTCAATATATTCGATTTCAATGAAGATATATACGGACGCACTTTACGTGTTCACATAAAACAATATATGCGCCCGGAAATAAAATACAATAATCTGGAAGAACTCATCGTACAATTAGGAAAAGATAAAACCGAAGCCGGGAAGATATTGAACGCCCCGTGAAAGAGACAGCCTTTAATGTGAATTTTTAAAGTATTTAAAATTAAACTGCCCTATCAATGACTTAAAGGAGTTGCGATTTATTGCAGGCAGATGGAAAAAATATATCACCACAATTCTATCTTTATCTACTCAATTATATTCATCGGAAATTATAAGAAAGGAATTATTCATTGCAAGCTCTATCAAAAGAAAAGAGGCAACTTTTCAGTTGCCTCTAAAGTCATAGGCTCTTCAATAACAACTTAAACTGGTAGTCTTTCAAAATCCGATTGGAATCGGTATAAATCATAAAAATTGGAATAGATCTTGGAATTTATCAATAGGTTATTGGATTGGAAATGAATTATTTCAATTGTTTCTCGATACATATATAGAGCAAAAATATTGCCAAAAAATTAAAAATTAAAAGGAGCCTAATAATCAGTTTTATACATAACTATTAATGCTTAATACTTACGAAAAGTATCCTTAAATCATAATAATTTAAGGGAAAAGCGTTCTTTTCAGATTCTGGTTTCACCACTACAATACCTCAATTCCGGCTACTTTTATTGAAAAATTTATGAAAAAACATTAACTGATAACTTATTGAATTGCCCCAATAATTCCAATTATGAGTACCACTCCTCTCGGTATAATCATGCGGAATTTTCAGGGCTAATAATTCCCGGTTCAGTTGTCTGTTGGTTTCAATGAACGGATCACTGATACCACAATCGAAAATAATAACAGGAACAGGTGAAGGAATTTTCTTTACCATGTTTACTACGGAATTTTTAGAAAATAAATCATTGTGAAGTGTGTCGCCCAAAACTTTTGTAAGTTCATACTTATTCTTCCATGGAGAAAGGTTCTGCACACCACTCATGCTTCCTGCAGCCCCAAAGAAATCAGAATGTTTCCATGCAAGCGATAACGCTCCCTGTCCTCCCATGCTCAATCCGGTAATAGCACGAAAATCTCTCTCCGCAATGGTATGATAAGCGGAATCTATAAAATGTGGCACTTCATCAGCGATGTAAGTTTCATATTTCATCGCATTATTCACGGGGCTGTCAAAGTACCAACTGTTATAATTTCCATCGGGACACACAATGATCAGTTGAAATTCATCCACATACTCTTTTAGTCCCGGTACTTTTAAAATCCAATTGGAATAATCGCCACTGTACCCATGCAAAAGATATACCACCGGGAAACGGTTGTTGTTGTTCCTATACGATTCAGGAAGAATAACTACGCATTTGCTGCTCTTATGCATGGCTCTGCTGTATATATTGACGGTATCAACAGATGCAGCCTTTACAGTACTCTGCAGAGAAATCACCATCAGAAAAAGAAATACTTTTTGATATTTTTTCATTTAAATAAATTAATCAGAGACGAATCGCACACCTTCTTCCAGGGTTTATTTCAAATTCATGGAAGAAATAATGTGATCTATTTTATCATTAAGCACCTTTTGAGTCTTATTAAAATCTTCCACACTGTTCAAAGGTGTATTCACGCTGAAATAGAATTTAATTTTTGGCTCGGTACCACTTGGTCTCGCAGAAATTTTAGTTCCATCTTCAGTAATGAATTGCAGCACATTACTTTTTGGTAAAGTAATTTTTTCTGTTTTCCCAGTTGATAAATCTTTCTTCACCTGCAACTGATAATCTAACAATTCATGTACTTTACTTCCGGCAATTTCTTTCGGTGGATTATCACGATAACCCTGCATCATATCTGCAATTTCTTTGGAACCGTTCATCCCTTTTTTTGTAATAGAGATCAGTTTTTCATAATAGAATCCATATTGAGTATAGAGTTCCATCAATTTATCAAACAAAGTGCGGCCTTTATCCTTTTCTACAGCAGCCATTTCACAAATAATCGCTACAGCACTCACTGAATCTTTATCACGTATTTTATCCCCAATCATCAATCCAAAACTTTCTTCACCACCAATAATATAATTTTCTTTGCCTTCTTTTTCAAGTATCAAAGACGCAATCCACTTAAAGCCGGTAAGTGTATTATAACAAGAGATATTATTTTTTTCAGCGATCGCATCAATCATATCAGTAGTTACAATGGTCTTTATTACCATATCATTCGATTTCGCAATTCCCTTATTTTTCCGTGCTTCAATAATATAATTGAAAGCAAGCATGGCGGTTTGATTGCCATTTAATAAAACCCATTCGCCATGATTATTTTTTACTCCAACTCCCACCCTGTCTGCGTCAGGATCGGTGCCTAATAAAATATCGGCATCCAATTCCTTTGCTTTCTTTAAGCCGATACTCATCGTTTCTTTTTCTTCAGGATTGGGATAAATCACCGTCGGGAAATTCCCATCGGGAGTAGCCTGCTCCTCTACGATATGAACATTATCAAATCCATACGCAGCCAATGCTTTAGGCACCAACATGATCCCTGTGCCATGAATAGGAGTATAAACAATTTTAAGATCGTGTTGTTTCCTACACGCATCCGGATTGATGCTTAATCCTTTTACCATTTCAATATAAGCGGCATCCATTTCTTTTCCGATAAGGGTAATATTCTCTTCATTCCCGCTCCATTTTACATCATCCAAGCCTTTTATTTTTTCCACTTCTGAAATTACATTCTTATCGTGGGGAGGAACCAATTGGGCTCCATCGTCCCAATAGGCTTTATACCCATTATACTCTTTAGGATTGTGTGAAGCGGTAACCACTACTCCTCCCTGGCATTTCAATTTCCGGATAGCAAAACTCAGCTCCGGAGTAGGCCTTATGGATTCAAACAAATAAACTTTAATACCATTTGCTGCAAAAATATTCGCAGCTATTTCGGCAAACTGCCGGCTATTGTTGCGTACATCATGTGCAATAGCTACTTTCACTTCAGGAAAACTCTTTTTCAAATAATTGGCATACCCCTGTGTTGCCATACCAACCGTATATTTATTCATGCGATTGGTCCCCACGCCCATGATGCCACGAAGGCCACCCGTACCAAATTCAAGGTCTTTATAAAAAGCATCCTCCAATTGGGCAGGGTCCTTTTTCTGCAAATCGCGAATCTCGCTTTTGAAGGTTTCCTCATAGTCACCGGAAAGCCATTCATTGATCTTAGTTTCTGTGTTTGTATCCATTGTTTACTTTTTTTACAATCTAAAGATATTCTTTTTGATTTATTTCAAATTACTAAAACACATTCGCCTTATTTTTGTGCGATGTTTTTATCAACCTGCAAAAAAAGAATCACCTTTCTTTCATCCGTATTCTTTTGTCTCTTTATTATCCCAAAAGGATATTCACAAGATACTCTCCATGACTTCACATTACACAAACAAAAAACTTTTGAGAACACATTGAAAGAAGAAGAAAGGGTGGGTAGCAGTGCACAAAACGTTGATACCTTCAGGCTTTATCCTTACAATAAAAAAAGAGTACGACTGGTAACCGTCGCTAATATCGTGGGTTACGGAGGAACACTCGTCGGATTAAATGCACTGTGGTATGCAAAATACCCACGGTCTAAATTTCACTTTTTTAATGACGATAACGAGTGGCAGCAAATGGATAAAGTAGGCCATGTTTTCAGTGCTTATACCGAAAGCCGGGCAACGATGGAAATGTGGCGCTGGGCCGGCTTGTCAAGAAAAAAGAGTATATGGATCGGCGGATTAAGTGGGGTAGCTTATCAATCCATCATCGAAATCCTTGACGGATTCTCTTCTCAATACGGCTTCAGCCCGGGAGATTTTACCGCCAACATGATTGGCTCCGCCACTTTCATTTCTCAGGAGCTAGCATGGAATGAACAGAAAATAAAAATCAAGTTTTCCTTTCACAGAAAAAATTACGGTGAACCTGACTTAGACACACGAGCCAATCAACTTTACGGCAAAACAGAAATAGAAAGATTTATAAAAGACTACAACGCGCAATCGTATTGGCTGAGTGCCAATATTCAGTCATTTTTTTCTGAAACAAAACTACCACGATGGCTTAACATTTCTTTTGGATACGGCGCGGAAGGAATGTTTGGCGGGACAAAAAATATCGGGTACGATGACAATGGGAATGTGATTTTTGACCGTACCGATGTAAAACGCTACCGGCAATGGTATCTCTCGCCGGATATAGATTTCACCAAAATAAGAACCAACAAAAAAGGAATAAAAATTTTATTATTTGTATTGAATTCCTTCAAATTCCCTGCACCTACTCTGGAATATTCCAATGGAAGTTTTAAAGGCCGATGGATTGTGTTTTAACCCTAATACCCTACCCCCTAAAAGCGCATAAAATACATCAACGTGGTTTTAATTGAGATTTCGATTCTTTAAATCCAATTCCCGAGACCTTCTAAACCATGTCATCTGCCTTTTAGCATAATGTCGTGTATTCTTTTTAATTTCTTCAATGGCTTCAGGAAGGGATATCTTATTTTCAAAATAATCAAACAATTCCTTGTAACCTACTGTTTGCAATGCATTTAGATGGCGAAATAAAAACAGATTTTCCACTTCTTTTAATAAACCTTCTTCCATCATTTGATCTACACGGTTATTAATATTACCGTAAAGTTGTTCGCGTGGTAGTTCGAGCACTCTATTTTCTATTTTAAAATCGCGTTTCACTTTTTCTCCTGAATAGAAATCAAGAATTGATCTTCCGGTAGAAATTCTTACCTCTAATGCACGCAGCATTCTTTGTGGATTTTGCATTTCTCCCTTGGAAAAAAAATCAGGATCACGTAGCTTTATTTCATTGTACAACCATGTGATCCCATAAATTCTAAATCTTTCATTTATTTCTTTCCGGATAACATTACTTATCTCAGGTATTTCATCTATTCCTTCGGAAAACGCTTTTATATACAATCCTGTGCCGCCCACCATAATGGCCACGTCATTTGTTTCAAAGATTTCATTCACAGCTTTCAGGGCATATTCTTCAAATACTTTTACATTCACTTCTTCCTGAATAGAGTGAGTATTGATGAAATAATGTTTTACTTTTTGAAGTTGTTCTGCAGTGGGTTTAGCTACGCCAACATTTAATTCCTTAAAACACTGGCGACTGTCTGCAGATATAATTGAGGTATTGTATTGAAGGGCAAGAGCTACCCCATAAGAAGTTTTACCAACGGCAGTTGGCCCGCAAACGATGATACAGGTTTTTTTATTCATATCTATTGCTATCAGGCTTATAAAGAACCCAGCAAATTGACCCTATACTTCCTCAGTGGAGGTATCTGTGTCCTCTTCCTCTTCGTCAGAGCTGGCAGTATCGCTTTCACCTTCCTCACTATAGCCATCCGCGAGTATGGAAGTATTCAAATCGTATTTTTCTTCTATCTCAGCAAGTTTTTCGCTTATCAATCCCTTGGTACCATATTGGCTGGGCGCTATTCCCTCACTACGAGAGCACGAAGGATAAGAAATTTTAGGGTCTTCCTCTTTATTTATATTGATCAGTTCAACCAGGAATGTCCAGTTTTTGTGAAAGTCATAGACATAAATGAATTTCTGATTGGGATCACGAACCTCTGACCCAACATTAGTTTCACTCATCAGCAACGGCTCTACCTTATAAACCTTATCGTACTTCTCAATTGTGATCTCCTTGCCACGCTGGCGGTTATCATTACTACGGTAAAAGGTAGCATTGTGTTTATTATCGAACTCGAAACATTTCAAAATAGTATTATGGAGTTCCAAAAAGCTTTGCGTATGCCTGATGACCATATCACGATAAATGCTGTCATCATCTTCCCAGTAAACCCTGAATTTTAAAATTGCCATATCACGAAATTAAGGCTAAGTTTTCAATTAAAATATTCGGAGAAAGGTAAATAAAAAGTAACCATTATTCTTAGTATTTTATCCTATTTCACTTATAATTAGGCGGCGAGATATCTTATTCATTCAAATATTAACTTCATTTTATTCCTAAATCTCCTGCAATTTTCACCATATAAGTAAATGCAGCATTATAGTCGTTGGGGATTTCACCATCCAGAATGGCTTCGCGAACTGCATTTTTAATTTCTCCTACCATTCTCGAAGGAGGGAGGCCAAATGTTTTCATAATAATTTCGCCGGTTATTGGTGGTTGCCAGTTACGAAGATGATCCGATTCCTCCACTTCTTTCAACCGCTTTTCTACCATTTCAAAATTAGCCAGAAAGCGCTGCACTTTTTGCTTATTCTTTGAAGTAATGTCTGCTTTACAAAGTGTCATCAGGTTGTCAATATCATCTCCTGCGTCAAATAGCAGCCTGCGTATAGCAGAGTCTGTTATATTTTCTTTCGTAAGGCTGATGGGCCTCAAATGTAGTTCCACCATCTTTTTTACAAACTTCATCTTTTCATTCAACGGCAGCTTCAATTGTGTAAAAATCTTAGGAACCAGCCTCCCTCCCAGAACTTCGTGCCCATGAAATGTCCATCCATGGCCTTCTTCAAATTTCTTGGTAGCGGGTTTGGCAATGTCATGCAAAATAGCAGCCCAGCGCAACCACAGATCATTCGTGTTGGGCGCTATGTTATCTAATACCTGCAGTGTATGGTAAAAATTATCCTTGTGCCCTTTGCCGTCAATATATTCAGCGCCAACAAGTGCCACCATTTGAGGAAAAATAATTCTCAATAACCCCGATTTATACAAAAGATCAAAACCAACAGATGGCTTGGGAGTCATCACAATTTTATTAATTTCATCAATAATCCTTTCGCCACTTACAATTTTTATTCTTCCTGCATTTTGTTTTATGGCATCAAAAGTTTCAGGGAAAATGGTAAAATTTAATTGAGTAGCAAATCGTATTGCACGCATCATCCGTAAGGGATCATCTATAAAAGTCTGATCTGGTGCTAGTGGTGTTCTGATAATTTTATTTTCGATATCAGTGAGTCCATCCAGCGGATCTATCAACTTACCAAAATCATTTCTATTCAGGCTTACAGCCAGCGTGTTGATGGTAAAATCTCTACGCATCCTGTCTTCCTCAATAGTCCCCGGAAGCACTTCAGGTTTGCGGCTGTCACGGCTGTAGCTTTCTTTTCTTGCGCCAACAAATTCTATTTCGAACGCAACCTCACTCCGGCCATTCTCCAAAGGGGAGAGATGTGAAGTACCTTTCGTTTTATTCAGGAAAATTTTTATTTGTGCTGTACCAAAGTTTTTAAAAAAGCTTACCTGCGGTTGCGGAGAAAATTTTTGAGATGTTTTCTCTGCTAATTTTATTCCATCACCAATACAAACAATATCGGCATCCTTTGTAACGCGGTTTAATATTTTATCACGCACAAAGCCCCCAATTAAAAAGACGGGCATATCCAATTCTTCTGCAGCCTCACTTATCTGTTGAAAAACAAAAGACTCCTCCTCTGTACAATTAATTTCCATGCCGCAAAAGTAAACGGATAAATTGTTTTAGAAAGAAATTGTTAATGGGAATTATCAGACCATCACTGATTTTATCAGAATTAAAATCAGAAAAATTAAAATTTGTTGGAAGCGCTACCATAAGAAATTAAACTTTCTCATCCGCACTTTCAAAAGAAGGACAACAATAGCTTACGGGAATATTATTCCTTGCATATTCAAGCCCTTCCTGCCACCATTGGGACAATAATTCCGGTTTAAAAATAAAGGGATTTCCAGTTAATTGTCTGGGAGTAAAATACACATTGATATCAACATGGCGTTTCAATCCCATTAATTCCCCGATGATCCTGTCTTTCAGGCTCAATTGGTTACTCATAAAACTCATTGCCTGCACGAGCAACGAAAAAGGATTGTGTGCCATCGGCTGTTCATGATTTTCATTTTCGGCATCGAGCACAATAACATCCATCTCAGTAATATCATTACTCAAAGCATAACCAATAGGAATATGATTTCCGAAGCCACCATCCGCATACTGGCACCCATCGTGTTCATACACGCTCATATACGGCACCGCATTGGCTGAGGCCCATGTCCAATTACAAAAATCTTCATAATCACAATCATCAGAGTTGAAATATTCTACCTTTTGTTTGGTAAAATTGGATACTGTGACCACCACCTTCTTTTTCAATTCTCTGATCCTTTCAAATTCTTCTCCGCTCAAACTACTGAAAATAAGCTTGCGAAGATTCTCACTTTCTCCAAAAGTGAGATGTCCTTTTAATATATTACGGAGAATGGTAAACTGGTTGATGCTTTTAAAATAGCCACCACCAATCGTTTCGTGCGTATGAAATGGAGAGACATTAAAAATACTTTCCTGTGTAGCGGAAGTATATATTTCTTTTATCTTTTGCAAATTACCTATAGCCAGATGGGGTAGCAAAAGGCTCCCTGCTGAGGAGCCAACCATTAAATCATAGCTTTTACCACATTCACCAATCAAATATTCCGCAACTCCTCCGGCAAATGCACCTTTGCTGCCGCCACCCGATATAACCAATGCTTTCATCTGAAAATATTTTTGTTTTTTAAGCTGATAAATAACTGCCTGACTGAGCGGACAGGGAACTATACAACAGTATTCTGTTTTCATACCACAGTGCAGTTACTTGCCATCATGCCCGATTCATAATAAAATCCATCTACTCAACAATGAATTAGAGTAATTCCGTTTTGAAAAGTTACAAAGGCGTGCCCTGAAACATTTAAACCTTTTTTAGAACCCTTTTAAAAAGGTTGAATGAATCCAAACATGAATGTCTATCATCCTAACTTACACGAACTTTTGCTAATAAAATTGCATTTCAAATAATCATATCTGTATTTATTCAAAAGATTAAAGGAACTAAATGAAAATAGCAGGATTTAGTAAGCAAATTCTTTTAATCTCATAAAGAAATTTTTTTAGCAAGAGGAAGGTAATTCAGTATAATGGCTATCGGATCATTACCTACTTTTAGTATTTCCCTCTCCTTTGGTAATCTCAGCATGACAAGGGGGAAGTGCTACTCTATACGTTAGAAACCGGAGTTGAAGTGTACCCTATAAAACAATTATAGTTTTTTGATCTTTATATTTTTAAACCATGCTTCGCTGCCATGATTTTGAAAAGTGATATATCCTGATTTTGATTTTCCATAAATAGGATAATCTTTCCATTTCCCTTCCGCTTTTCTTTTGTACCAGTCAGGACTGTACAATTCATATTCAACCACCTTTTTACCATTAAGCCAATGCTCTACATGATTCCCGTTTACAATGATCCGTGTATGATTCCATTCTCCAGAGGGGTGGGGCCTGGCTGTGGGGGCGGGGTTCATCGCATAGTTAGCTGCCGTATGCTGCCAGTCTTCCAGTTTCTCAGGAAAATTTTTATCATCAATGATCTGATACTCCGGCCCGCTTTGGTACGAATAGGGGCTGTCTTCCGTTACCATATACAAAATACCGCTGTTGCCCTGATACGATATTTTCCAATCCACGGAAAAATCAAAGTTCTCATACCGGTTTTTGGTCATCAGGTCGGCAGTGATAGCGCCATAATTAGCTGCACTTCCTTTACAATGTAATGTACCACCGTCCACCGCCCATGATTCAGCAGATTGGTTTCTGAAAGTGCGCCATCCGTCCATTGTCTTACCGTCGAATAACAGAAAATATCCTTCCGCTTTTTCCTTTTTGGTAAGTGTATTGTCTTTCGTATTCTGAGGAACAGAATACGAAACCATAATAAAAGAAATCACTGCAAAGAAGAGTATCCATTTGTTTTTCATAATCCATTATTTTTTTGTAATTACTTTTAAATTTTCAGGATCCCATTGTATTATTTTATTCTCAAAATAACTTTCATTGCACAAGAGAGCCGGTGCAGCAGCGCGATATCCAAATAAAGCATCTTCTACAACTTTGCCTCCGGTTCGGATTGCATGAATCCAGTTATAGTGATGATCAAAATGAGCGCCTTTATATCCTTCTTCCGCCGAATAAATCTGTATATCGGGAGGAACCATCTTTTTGCGTTCATAAATATATTCTTTGAGGGCAGCCGTATTATTTTTTGTCTTCAATAATGGGTCTGTCGCATCTACTATATCCCTGTTTTTATACAGGGTCACTTTATCCCACTCTACCGTCATTGATCCCTCACTACCTACCATTCTAAGGTAATTGGTTCCTCCGGTACCATCTACAAAATTTACCCTCAAAGAAAGGTTGAATGCAGGATGAACATTTGTTTCGGGATAATCAAAAGTCCCTAACATAATATCGGGAACCTCTCTGCCATCTTTCCAAAAGCGGAGCCCTCCGGTAGCCATAATTTTATTAGGGCCATGAGAGTTTGTTATAAAATGCAAACTCGAAAAAACATGAACAAACAAATCGCCCGAGACACCGGTACCATAATCGCGGTAATTGCGCCACCGAAAAAAACGGGTAGCATCAAAAGGCCTTTTATTCGTATTGGCAAGATACCTGTCCCAATCTACGGTAGCAGGTGAGGCATCTTCAGGAATCGGATATTGCCATGCTCCTACAGGCGACATACGTGCATAAAATGCTTCAGCATAATTTAAAGTGCCAATTGCACCATCTTTCAATAATTCTTTCGCTTTTTCATTTCCGAGGGAACTCATTCCCTGGCTTCCCACCTGAAATACCACTTTATTTTTATTTTGTGCGGCAATGACTGCAGGTGCCTCGGAGATATCGTGTACCATTGGCTTTTCACAATACACATGTTTACCTTTGTTCATCGCAGCTACCGAAATATCTTTGTGCCAATGATCGGGAGTGCCAATAATCACTGCATCTATATCTTTGCGTTCTAAAATCTCTTTATAATCGCGGGTGGTATCAATATCATTACCCCATCGCTTTTTAGCTTCTGCAAGGCGGCCATCATATAAATCGCAAACTGCCATTAATTTTACTCCGGGTACGGTGAGGCAGGTAATGGTATCTGCTACGCCCATTCCACCGGCACCTATCAATGCAATCTGTACCTGATCGTTTAAAGTAACCCGCTGTCGCAATCGTATCATTTCTTCAAAATGGCGTTTTTTGTCTTTGGCAGTTACTATAGAAGGAATTAATGAAGCGCCAATAATGCCTTTAGTGACATTCGCAATAAAAGAGCGTCTTGAATTTTCAGTATTATTTTCTCTCATACTTGATCCTGTTTTATTTAAGCAATAATATTCACAGTTAACAAGAGCAGAGGAGTTTCCTTTAAGCAGATAAGACACCCCATGCCTCCTTCTAAAAAGATTGAAAAGATAAGAATAGAAATTCAAATAAAACAGTACTGAAAAATATCAATAAGGTAACTCAACAGAGTCAGGCTCTATAAATTCATGTGTGTAATCATTTTCCAAAAAACTAATTGGTGAATCGGGTAAGGTGATAATGTCATTTTTTGTAAATCCCCAGGGTTCCCAATAGCCTGCCAATACCTGAGCAAACATATTGTCATCCCACCGGCCAAACAGAGAACCAGAAGGATCATCTATAAGGGGTACCGACTCGATGATTACTTTTTTTTCTCCAGGTTGAATAATATGCCTAGAGGATTTTTTCAAAAGGTAATTGGCATACAAGAATCTTGCGCACAGCTCTTCAAACTGAATGGGATGAAGGATTTTATCAGAAATTTTGTCAACAATACCCAGTTGATCCACTCCCACTGCGCCATTATCCTGAAGACACGCTATGATACCAAATCCATTCATCCCCAAAGAAAAATTAAGGTTAATGGGCTCATCTTTATAATTGAAAGTATCCTTTGAATACTTCAATTTCACTATCCGGATAGTCCAGGGTTTAAGTCCTTTAAATTCCATTGGAACCATCAGAGATTGCAGCATCAGATGAAACTTTCCAAATTTAGTTTTGAGCGATTCGGAGAGTTTAAAATCTTTTCCTTTCCCTCTCTTGATTGAGCGGCTTATTTCCAGGCACAGGTCGCTGTACAAAACACCGTACACCAGTTTCCCCATCCACAAAAACAATCTTTCTTCAGGAATGTCTTTTACTTCGTCATATCCCGCAGTAAATGCATTTTCAATTTCTTCATCCAGAACAGTGAGTGCTTTTCGAACCTCTGAAGAACATGGCAATCTTAAATCTTCATAACGGATACCCGTTACCTGATCCATCATTCTGAATTTCTTATCCCTCAGGGAAAACCGATCCAGTACCCAATCGGGGAAAATGCAAATCTGTTCATTTTCTGAAGGCAAATCCACTCCCGTTAAAAAGCAAGTATTGAGATTGAAATTCAGATTTTCAAAAGGATTAAAAAGTAAAATCGGCATAGTTTGCAAAAATAGTATTAAAATAAAGTTCTTTCGTCAAATGAATAACGACAGCACTTCTCTCAAGAGAACCTTCCCAACAAAAAAGCCGGGAAAACCCGGCTTCTAAAAAATTAAAATCATTACCTACTTTCCTTTATTTGCTTTGTACCTCTTATCAGGTGTTCCGTCTTTCTTCATCGGGCCTGCGGTAGCAGCCTTTGCCTTATTTTCTTTATATCTCTTGTCCGGGGTACCATCAGCTTTGGTATGAGCTGCTGAGGAGACATTTGATTTTTTGTTGGTAACTTTTGGGGCCTTGGCTTTTGTTACTGACGCAGTAGCAGCGGGTTTCACAGCAGAGGGAGTAGTAGCCGAAGCGTGAGTTGTGGCTTTCTTGTGAACCGCCTTTTGTTTGGTCTGCGCATTAGCGAAACTGACAGACCCTGCAATCAGCAGGAAGGCAATAATAAATTTTTTCATTTTTTTTATTTTAAAATTTGAAGTATAAAAATAAAGTATTGTCTTCCTTAAAAATTAAAAAATCATCGCTAAACATGTTAAGAATATAAAAATTTGACAAATCAATGATAAAAGGATTTTACTTTACTTTTTCAGACTTTTTATAATCTCGATAAATTCTTCGGCCTTAAGTGATGCCCCACCTACAAGTCCACCATCTACATCGTTCTTACCAAATATCTCTTTTGCATTGGCCGCTTTCACACTGCCTCCATACAATATGGAAATGCTTCCTGCTATATCACCTCCATACTTTTTAGCAAATACATCTCTGATGTGAGCATGCATCTCCTGTGCCTGTTCTGCACTCGCCGTTTTGCCTGTACCTATTGCCCATATCGGCTCGTAGGCCACTACAAAATTTTGGATAGCCGAAGGTTCCAAATGAAATAAACTTTCTCTTAATTGAGTTTCTACAAATTCATTTTGCTTCCCGCTTTCTCGTATCTGCAGAGATTCACCACAACAGAAAATAGGCTTTAGTCCATTTTGTAAACTAATATCTACTTTCTGTGCCAGCACAGCAGGGTCTTCATTAAAATACGCCCTTCGTTCACTATGGCCTATAATAACATATTCTATATCACATGATGCAAGTATTGGGGCGCTCACTTCGCCGGTGTACGCACCCGACTCTTTTGTATAACAATTCTGCGCAGCGATAAAAAAATCTTTGCAGTTTTTCACTTTATCTTTTGCCAAAAGTAAATAAGGGAAGGGTACTCCAAATATCACTTCCTGATTGGTCGCAAGTGAAACATCTTTACCTGTGATCCCATCTAATAATTCATTGGCTTGCTGCAATGTCAAATTCATTTTCCAATTGGCGGCAGCGATTTGTTTTCTCATACTTTTTAATTTTTATTGATATATTTTTTTTAAAGATTGAATTTCAGGTTCGGTGATTTCTTCATTTTTCAATTTCTTCCAGTTGGCAATATCGGATACCGCTTTGTCGAAAATATATTTCTCTTTACCCCAGGAAAAATTATCAATGAATTTAGGAGGAAATGAATCGTCAAGAACATGGCAACAAACGCCCACTACGGTTCCTGTATTAAAAGAAGTGTTGATAGCACAACGGCTGTAATCGCCCATCAGCAGCCCGCATTTTTCCCCTGCTTTGACAAATTGATTATTCTTCCTGCTCCATATTTTCACCCTGGAAGCATTATTTTTCAAATTGGAATTACTTGTACCGGCACCCAGATTACACCACTCTCCTATTACCGAATCACCAAGATATCCATCATGCCCTTTATTGGAAAAAGCCATTAAAATGGAGTTTTTTATTTCACCTCCTGCCAGGCAATGAGGGCCGATGGTAGTTGCACCATAAACCTTTGTCCCCATCTTCAAACGGCTCCCTTCACCAATAGAAACAGGGCCGCGAAGCAGGCAGCCTTCCTGTACATCCGCATTTTTACCAATATATATTGGACCTGCTTCTGCGTTCAATACACAAAAATTTACTTTAGCTCCAGGCTCCACAAAAATATTCTCCACATTGACAACTCCATTGGAAGAAGAAATTGTTCCAGAGATTCTTCCCTTAGTTATCATCTCAAAATCCATCCGGACAGCGCGGTCATTATATTCAAATATTTGCCATGGATATTCCAATATCTTACAATCGGGGGTAATGTCAATTTGCTTTTCTTGGGAGGAAAGCCGTTTTAGAAACCCGGTTGAGGGAACCAGATTTGCAGGGTATTTTACAAATTCAGAATCTGGATTTTCCCGTAGCATTTCCGATAAAATAAAAACTCTCCCGGGAAAACAGAATTGCCATTTCTCAAATATGGTCAATATGCCAATTCTGATATGAGCTACCGACCTTACCTCTCCAAAAGGAAAAAGCAATCCTTTACATGATAAATCATCGAGCAAAATGTCCATTCGCTAAACTACTTAATAAACAGCTTAAAAAGCATAAAAAAATCCCCCAAGAAAAGGGGGACTTAAAAAAATCAAAACTAAAAATTATTATTACTTTTTCTTTTCGTAACGTCTCCTGAACTTATCAATACGGCCCGCAGTATCTACCAGCATATTTTTACCGGTATAGAAAGGGTGAGAGGTATTTGAAATTTCAAGTTTTATAACCGGATATTCTTTACCGTCTTCCCACTTAACAGTTTCTCTTGACGCTGCTGTAGAACGGCTCATAAACATAGTGCCATTACTCATATCGCGAAAAACCACAGGCCTGTAGTTGGAAGGATGAATGTCTTTTTTCATATTATTCGTTTTTAACATGGCTTCCTCATCAGAGTCTCCATGTATTTTTTGAGTGGGCAAAGGTAATGAATTTACAAACACATCCAAAGTAGAAAATTTCTAACTTTTCATATTTACGTGTTGCAGCGCCAGCCCGAGGTCCCAGCCTCTGGAAGCCTGTATCACTGCCTGAAGATCATCTATTTTTTTACCCGAAACCCTTACTATATCATCCATAATAGACGCCTGCACTTTAAATTTGTCGTCTTTTATAAGTTTCACAATTTTCTTGGCATCTTCCTGGCTAATGCCATTTCTTACCTGAATTTCCTTTTTCACTACTTTACCACTTTGAAAAGGTTCCTTCTTCAAATCATAGATTTCTGCAGCAAGCCCCTGCTTCATACTCTTGCTGATAAGCACATCAATAATTTGCGACAATTTCATCTCACTATCTGCTTCAAGATTCAGTTTCAGATCTTTCTTATTCAGTTCTATTACTACATGATTCCCCTTAAAATCGAAACGGTTCTTGATCTCTTTTTCTACGGTGTTTATCGCATTATCAAGAGTTTGTAAATCCACTTTACTCACAAGGTCAAATGAAGGCATATTCTTAAATTTTTAACTTTAATAAAGTACAAATATACCGCATACTTACCTCTTAATTCTACAGGCATTTTTTAATCTTCCGAATAAGGCTGAATCAATAAAGTCTCAATCATAAATTGAGAATCAAGACCGACAAGCAGTTGCAATTCGGGCGATCCTTCTACTTTGTATTTATTAATTCCACTAACTGTTTTAATGAAGGATACTTTTTTGAAATCATTTAGCGGATAAAGTTGATTTTCCGAAATACCTTTAAAATCATCCTGGGAAATCTTTTCTCTAAATTTTTTACCGGTCATTATGTAAATGCTATCTGCCTGATGATGTGCCATGTATTGAATCACCTTACTGCCAATAGAATCAGTTTTCAATTCGGATAGAGTCTTCGTCTGTGCGTCTGTCTTACTAAAGAGAGCAATGCTAAAGAGAAGGATAATTATTTTTTTCATGTATTTTCTTTACAAATTACAATAAAATAAAAATACTATTACAAATAGTTAGGGTGTATCCAAAATTGTCGCGGGTTGGTGGGGACACCATCCCGGAGCTTACCGTGTATGCTTTCATCATCGCCCACAATCTATCAGGCTATGCTATAACTTGGGATGCACCCAATTGTTTTTTGCAAGCAGGAATGTATTTCAAAATACTACTCATCAAACATGACTAAGGATAACTGCGCTAAAACGAAAAATCTCAATGTCAACCAAAAAATTCCGCCATATGTGGCCATTTTTTTTTATATTGGCTCACTTTATATATAATTTTTTATGGCTTTAGACATTGGAATTGGTTTTATAACCGGCAGAAAACATTTTAAAAACGTACTTACTTCTTATATTAACAATTGGGTGGAGCACGGGTTGTTTCAGAACAAAGAAATCAGGCTTCACTTACTGGTTGCCTACGATCTGAAATACACAAAAACACAAATAAGCGATTATAAAAATATTGATCCGGGATTGGCCGAAATGGTACATTCTATTAGATATTACGGTAAGGCATCCATAGAGGAAGAACGAAAATTATTGGAAGGACAGGGAATCATTACTGCTGCCGAATCTGAACTTCTTTTTGGCGAGGGCTATGCAAAAAAAAGAAATGCAGTAGTTTATTTTGCCAAAAAAAACAAGATGGACCGGCTGATGTTTCTGGACGATGATGAATATCCCATAGCTACTATGAAAAATGAGTTTGACAATCTCATCTGGATGGGGCAAAGTATAGTAGCTACTCATCTCAAATATAACAGTGAAGCAGACATTACACATGGCCATCACTGTGGATACATTTCTCCTATTCCTTATATTTCTTTCAACGATGTTTTAACTGAGAATGATTTCAAATTATTTATCGAGGCCATCAGCAATGAAATCGTTTCATGGGAGGTAGTAAAAAAAACCATCATTGATAACAAAGGGGTTACATACGCCGATCCTGACATTATTAATAAACCAATGGCAAAAGAAGTAAAAGAAATATCGGGGATGAAATTTATTTCAGGTGCCAATCTTTGCTTTAACCTACACAACATTACAAATCTACCTCCTTTTTATAATCCGCCGGGAGCAAGGGGTGAAGACACTTTCATGAGCACTTCTCTTTCCAAGATGAAAGTATTAAAAGTACCCTGCTATACTTTTCATGATGGATTTTTAAATTATAAAAACATATTGAACGGAATACTTCCTACCAAACTTGAAGCAGTTGACAGTACTTTACCGGCAACTGTAAAACGATTTTCAAATGCGGCCGTAGGATGGATACGCTATAAACCACTCATGGTCTATATTACACAGCGTGATCAATACGAAGAGATCATAAAAGATATGCAGCATAAACTGGAATTAACTATACCCAAATTATGCAGGTATTTCAACACCGATCATTTCGAACAGATACGATACGAATTAATGCACTATCATAATAACGTGAAAAGACATTTCAATGCTTTTCAATATACTAAAATAGCCTGGGCAAAAGTGATGGCTAATATAGAAAAAATCCCGGATGCTTAGCATACGTCTGCAATCTGATATGAAGAGTAAATCACCGGGGAACTATTTGTCATTTCAATTATTCTCTAATGAAGTAAATCAAAAACCTCTCCGATGAAACAAAGAGGCTTTCGATCACAAAGCATTTCCAAAAACTTATTTTTCCCGAATTTCTCAATTTAATTTCCTGCTGTTTTTACCCTGCTCTTCTCTTCTGAAGCTCCTCCCGTTTTTTGATGCGACTGACTCTTCAAAGGCTTACCAAACCGATAAGAAAAAGTAAGGGATACCGTTCTACTGTCACGATAGTTTTTAATGTACACATCTATATCCTGATAGTTAACCGTACCCGAAAAAACCTGGGTATTAAAAATGTCGCGGATACTCAATTTTAAACTTCCTTTATTTTTCAACACCTGCTTTTGTACACCGGCATCGAGCCTCCACATTGCATTGATTACGATCTGGCTTTCTATTCCTCTGGATCTGTAGAAACCACCCACCTCTGCACTCCATCCATTTTTAAACTTCAATTGATTGCTCATATTCGCCATAAAAGTAGTAGCATCTACCTCAAGGTTTCCTCCATCAATTACCCCGCTGTAGGAGTTATAATTCAGATTAGAATATAAATTGGTACTCCAAAAAGAAGTAACCGGAAAGCTAGCGCTCATAGCAATTCCTACATTGGTCTTTGAAGCAAGATTCTCTTTGGTCTGGAAAGTTTTTCTTTCACTGGTGATCTGCCTCACGACCGGTACAAAAACATTACGGGTTTTACTATAATTAATGGTTGTATTCAAAAAGTCTGCATAAGTATGTGACAATTCAATATTATCAGAAAACTGAGGTTGTAATAAAGTGTTTCCAACCTGATAGGTATATTCGTCGAGAAAATAATAGAACGGATTCAAGTCTTCATAGTCAGGGCGATCAATTCTGCGGCCATAGTTGATCGAAAAAGTATTTTTCGCATTGGCATTATAACTTACATAAACCGTAGGAAAAAAATCTACATAATTTTTAGTGAACGAAGAATCAGGGCGGGAAGAGTTACCCATCTGATGGCCCTGTGCATTGGTATTTTCCGCACGCAGCCCCGCCTGAAATCCCCACTGCTTTATTTGCCTGCTGTAATTAACATAAGCGGCATTTATATTTTCTTTGTAAATAAAATGGTTGGTTTTTCCCTCATCGGTCACATATCCGCCGGTAGTACTGTTTTGATATAAAGCATCATTATCAGTAGATACGTAGCTGCTTTTTAATCCAGTTTCGATTTTAGCTGTATTCTTCATCGGGAAAATAAAATCAGTTTTAGCAGAATAGATATTTATGTTAGAAGGAAGATCTCCCTTTAATTGAGAAGGATCTCTTATCATAGAAAGATCGGGATTATAGTAGTTATTCACGAGTAACTGTTTTGATCTTTGATCGTAATTAAGATAATCCACATCAATCGTAAATTCTTTTCCTGAAGAATCGAAAACGTGGCGAAGATTAAGATTGGTTGAAAAATTATTGGATCTCTCTTTTTCTGAATTATCAGCGACTACAATAGAATCGGTATTGTTTTTTTTATCGTTCAAATGGTTTGTATTAATACCATGCTGATCCGATGGGTTGGCAAAACCTGAGAATACAACACCGAGTGTAGTTTTCTTATTGGCATAAAAATCCATTCCGGCTTTAAAATTATGAGCCTGCCATTTATTTCGTGAAATATTATCCTGATCAAAAATAGTTTCCACTGCTTTGGTGTTCGTATTTCTAAAATTTCGTATGATATGTTGATTCTGGTAAGATTGCCACAAAGTATAGCTATAATTCCCAAAAAGATTGAACTTTCCTGTACGATAATTAAGGTTAACACTATTGCTCGTCTTGGTATATTTTGATTGAAGTAGCGAAGTACTTATACTACCATTCAAACCATGCATTTTATTCTTCTTTGTTTTAATGTTAATGATCCCCGAATTACCGGATGCATCATATTTAGCAGAAGGGTTTGTCATAATTTCTATCTGATCAATATTTGATGACGACATATTCTTCAAGAGATTTGCCAGCTCCTGCCCGCTCAGATAGGATGGCCTTCCATCCATCATGACAGTAACTCCCGCCTTCCCCTTTAGACTAATATTTCCATCTTTATCAACCGAAACCCCGGGCGATTTTTCCAGTACTTCCAGCGCTGTAGTACCCGCATTGGTAATGGAGGCATCCACATTTATAATTGTGCGATCTAATTTTCTTTCTATAAATGGCTTCTTATACGCAATGGTAACTCCTTTTAAAGTTTTAACGCCCTCTTTAAGTTGAAGCGTTCCCACCGAAACGCTTTCTCCTTCCTCCACTTGTATAGAAGGGCTAAAAACTGACAAATGCCCAATTGAAGTAGCCAATAAATAATATTTACCGGCCGGCACCTGTTCAAACCTGAATTTCCCCTCTTTATCCGCGATGTTTATTTTCATTAATGAAGAATCAGTAGCGCGGTAAAGAGATACAGTAGCTGCATCTATAATTTTCTGACTGCCTCCGTCTGTGATAGTGCCGGTAATAATACCATTGGCAGATTGTGCAAAGGCTGAAGAGGATAAAATCGCTGAAAGGAAGAAATACAAAATTAATTTTTTCATCTTTTTAATATTACTATGTCTGAAATACTATAATACAAACCTAAGTAGTATGTCTTACATAGTACATAAGCATACATAAATGGCAAATATTTCTTTTTAACTGGTAAAGTTTCTATGTAAACGGATGAAGAAATAAAAAGTTACAATGAATAAAACTCAGAAAGTTGTAACGGGTAATCTTTTAAATACCTCTTTTTAATCGTGTAGTTATTGTTTGCGAAGCTATCCAGCCACTTGTCCAGGCATGCTGAAAATTGAAACCGCCCGTGATTCCATCCACATTCAATATTTCTCCTGCAAAAAACAGGTTGGGTATTATTTTACTTTCCATAGTATTGGCATCAATCTCATTAAGCATGATGCCTCCGGCGGTAACAAATTCTTCTTTAAAAGTGGTTTTCCCTTTTACACAAAACTGTTGAGCGCACAATTGCTTGGCCAACTGGTTTTGTTGTTTCGCAGGTAGATCGGCCCATCTTATTTCCAAATTGATTCCACAGCATTTTAGGTGGTATTCCCATAATCTTTGTGGAAGACCAAAAGAATTTCTATTAAGGATCTTTTTAGAGGCTAATTCAATCCTTATTAATCTCAGCTTCTCTAAAAGGGAATTTTCATGATACTCCGGTAGCCAGTTGATAGAAATACTAAAATCATAATTCATTCTTGAAAGTTCGATAGCAGCAAAAGCCGATAATTTCAAAACCGCGGGGCCACTAAATCCCCAATGGGTAATCAATATAGGGCCATGTTGCGAGAATCCGGTTCCATTAATTTTAATCTGTACTTCTTCTACCGAAATACCCATAAGCTCCGAAACAGGATCATGAGGGATATTGAATGTAAACAGGGATGGCACTGGGCTTTCAAAGCTATGCCCGAGAGAAGTAAGCCATTTATATTGTTCGATTTTATGATATCCTCCACAAGCAATGCACACAAAATCAGCTTTAAAAATCAATCCATCATTACAAACAACCCGGAAAGCCAGTACCTTTTCTTCGGAAGAAAATCTTTCCACTCCCACAATTTCTCTGTTCATCAAGATCTCTACACCATATTTATTGGCTTCCTGTAAAAGACAGCTAATAATTGTTTCTGAAGAATTGCTTTCCGGGAACATTCTTCCATCATCTTCTTTTTTCAGCTTTACATTTTGCTTCTCAAACCATGCAATTGTATCTGTTGTAAAAAAATGGTAAAATGCCTGTTTTAAAAACTTACTACCGCGGGGATATTTTTTAATCATCTCAGCGATGCTAAAACAAGCATGGGTTACATTGCAGCGCCCACCTCCACTTATTCTTACTTTACTTAATAATTTACTGGATTTTTCGATCAATACTACTTCCAGTTCCTTATTGGTAGCCGCGGCATTTACCGCACAAAAGAAACCCGCTGCGCCTGCACCTATTACTAATAATTTTTTCTTTTGCATGAATAAATGAAATAAAAAGGAGGCGGCACTAATCAGGAAATATGAAAGATGACAAAATCAGAAATCAACGTGAGATAAAAAAAAAGAGCCTGATCCTCAATAATCAGAGCACAAACTACTATTGGCTTTTTCCGCGATCTCAATCACCGCAAAAGAAGAAAGGATATCTGCCTTATTCTTTCTCACACATACTGTGTGTTCATAGTGAGCAGCAGGTTTGCCATCTGCAGTACGAACTGTCCATCCGTCTTTATCAAAAAAAACATCTCTTCCACCCAGGTTAATCATAGGTTCTATGGCGATTACCAGGCCGTCTTTCAATTTATTCCCTTTACCTCTTTTACCATAATTGGGGACCTGCGGATCTTCATGAAGTTCTCTTCCAATCCCATGCCCCACCAATTCACGCACTACTCCGTAACCATATTCCTTCTCAGTATGATCCTGCACAGCAAAAGAAATATCACCGATACGGTTGCCCACTACTGCTTTTTCAATTCCCTTATATAACGACTCTTTGGTTACCCGCAACAGTTGCTTTACATCGTCACTTATGGTACCAACAGCAAAAGTGTAAGCACTGTCGCCATGATAGCCGTCCTTTACAGCTCCACAATCTATGGAGACAACATCTCCCTCTTTCAATTCATCTTTTGTGGGAAATCCATGCACCACGGCATCATTTACTGAAATACAACATGCAAAAGGAAACCCATGATAATTTTTAAAATTAGGCTTTGCCCCATGATCTGTTATATATTTATCAGCAAGGTCATTGAGCTCCAGGGTTGATATACCTGGTCTCATTAAAGATGCTACATAAGCAATTGTCTCATTTACCAAAATGCAACTCTTACGTATCAGTTCTACTTCAGCATTCGATTTGTAATGAATCATTCTATATAAATTTAAAAAACCCCGGCACAGTAAGGCCGGGGTTTAGAATTATTTTTCAAAATCAATTATTATATTCCACCTGTAACACCCGGTGCTGCAGTTGATTGCCGTCCTTGAATGCGGCCGTTACTCATCAACCCATCATACTGACGCATGAGCAATTGTGTTTCAATTTGCTGTAAAGTATCCAAAACAACCGCTACCATAATCAATAGCGAAGTACCTCCGTAAAATGTAGCAAACCCCTGAGTAACACCCATTATTTCCATAATTCCCGGCAAAATACCGACAATGGCCAATAGTACAGACCCGGGTAAAGTAATTCTATCCATGATAGTACCTATATAATCAGTAGTAGGTTGCCCCGGCTTTACGCCCGGTATAAACCCATTATTTCGTTTTAAATCTTCCGACATCTGCTTCGGATTAAAAATAAGGGAGGTATAAACGAACGTAAATCCAATAGTCATAATACCATACACTAACATATATACTCCATTGGTAGGATCTGTAAAATAAGAAGCCCAGTTTTTACCGGAGGTTTGAAAGCCTGCAAAAATAGTAGGCAAGAACATAATAGCCTGAGCAAAAATGATCGGCATTACTCCCGCAGCATTCACTTTCAAAGGGAGGAACTGCCTTGCTCCGCCAAATTGCCTATTACCAACAATCTGTTTAGCATAATTCACAGGTACTTTTCTCACACCCTGTACCAATACAATCAGCCCGAGGATAACAGCAATAAAAGCTGCAATTTCCACCAAGAATATTAATAATCCACCACCACCGTGTGTTTGCTTTGCAGAAAACTCCTGCATAAACGATTGTGGAAGGCGGGCCAGAATCCCTATCATGATAATCAGAGAAGTACCATTCCCCAGGCCTTTATCGGTAATCTTTTCACCTAGCCACATTACAAACATGGTACCCGCTGTAAGAAGAAAAACGGTTGACACCCAGAAAAATGGCTTGTATGCTTCAAGCAATGCTCCCTGACTGGAAGACTCCAGAAATCCAATATACGCTGCTGCCTGAAATGCTGTAACAATCACTGTAAGATACCGGGTCCACTGATTAATTTTCTTCTGTCCGCTTTCACCTTCTTTCTGAATTTTTGAAATCTGCGGAACTAATACGGTAACCAACTGCATGAAAATGGATGCAGAGATATAAGGCATGATTCCCAGAGCAAAAATAGAGGCCTTCGCAAAGGCTCCTCCAACAAAGGCATCCAGCAGCCCCAACATACCACCCTGTGTACTATTTTCCAGATTAGAAAGCTGATTAGGATCTATTCCGGGAAGAACAATAAAAGAGCCTACCCTGTAAACAAAAATAAGCGATAGAGTAACTATGATTTTTTTTCTTAGTTCCTCAATCGTCCAAATATTTTTTAGTGTTGTAATGAATTTCTTCACAGAATTATAAATATTTAATTATTTGCAATCAACAAACGGGTGCAAATATCATGTAATTATTTTATTATTTCTACTGAACCTCCGGAAGCCTCAATAGCACCTTTTGCTTTTTCACTTACAGCATTTACTTTAAAAGCCATTTTAGCTTTCAATACACCATTTCCCAAAATTTTAACTCTATCATTCTGGCTAATCAGGTTATTGATATAAAGGCTTTCGAGATCGAACTCTTTTATCTCATGCTTTTCAATCAATTGATCTATCTGGCCAAGATTGAAAACTTTATACTCAATTCTATTGTTATTCTTGAAGCCGCGTTTAGGGATTCTCCTTTGGATCGGCATCTGGCCGCCTTCATGTGCCATTTTAATTTTATAACCTGCACGGCTTTGTCCGCCTTTATTTCCCTTTGTAGAGGTACCACCTTTTCCGGAAGCTTCTCCGCGTCCCAGTCTTTTATCGCTGTGTGTAGAACCTTTTGCAGGCCTTAAACTTTGTAGTTTCATTGTACTTTATTTTGAACTTAACGCCCCATGTACACGGAGCTCGCTTTAAATTTTTATATAAAAAGAAAAACCGGTTAAGCCAGTTCTTCGATTTTTACCAAATGATTTACTTTTCTTACCATGCCCAGAATCTGTGGGGTCGCTTCTACTTCTTTCGAAGCATTCAGTTTATTAAGACCCAAAGCCTTCAGTGTAAGCTTTTGACGCTCCGAGCGATCAATGCCACTTTTTATCTGCGTTATTTTAATCTTTTTCATATAATTCTTAACTCTTATTAAAATTAATTTTCTTACCCGTTGAAAACTTTTTTCAAAGAAATATTTCTTGTTCTCGCAACAGCGATAGGCTCTCTCAACATTGATAAAGCTTTTACAGTAGCTTTTACCACATTGTGTGGATTAGCAGAGCCAAGAGACTTTGCCAAAACATCAGTAATACCTGCGCTCTCCAATACCGCTCTCATACTACCACCTGCTATTACACCAGTACCTTGTGCCGCCGGTTTAATAAGAACTTTCGCAGCACCATCCTTGCACCATTGCTCATGAGGTATAGTACCATGTGCCACAGGCACCTTTATAAGGTTCTTCTTTGCGTCATCTATTCCTTTTAGAATTGCTTCCTGAACTTCTTTTGCTTTTCCAAGTCCATGGCCTACTACTCCATTTTCATTCCCTACTACAACAATAGCAGAAAAACTAAAAGCCCTTCCACCTTTAGTGGTTTTCACTACACGGTTTATAGATACCACTTTCTCTTTCAATTCAAGATCAGCGCCTTTTATTCTTTGTGTATTTGATTTCGACATTATAACTGTTTATAATTTTTATTTTTTTAACTTACGTTTAATTTGACCTTATATCAGAATATTAAACCGCCTTCTCTTGCTCCCTCAGCTACCGCTTTGATGCGGCCGTGATATAAGTAACCACTCCTGTCAAAAACCACATCTTTAATCCCTAATGATTCAGATTTCTTTGCTATAGATGCTCCTACCAATTTACTTTTCCCCACTTTATTTACCTTCTGAGCTACTATATCTTTTTCACGTGAAGATGCAGAAGCAAGTGTGTTTCCGTTGGCATCATCAATTATCTGAACATAAATATCTTTATTGCTTCTGAAAACACTAAGACGTGGTTTGGCAGATGATCCGCTTATTTTTTTGCGAATGCGGTATCTTATCTTCTGACGTGCGCTTACTTTCGAGTTCATTTTATTTTATTTTTTACCCTAATCCCTAAAAGGAATCATGGATTTTTACTAATTCTTGTTTCTTCTCCTCTTCAAAGGCAGCAATTATTTACCAGCTGATTTACCAGCTTTTCTGCGTAATATTTCACCCTCAAACTTAATACCTTTTCCTTTGTATGGTTCAGGTTTACGCAGGCTACGAATCTTTGCCGCTACTTGTCCGAGTAATTGTTTATCTATACTTGATAAAATTACTTTTGGATTCTTTCCTTTCTCTTGAGCGGTTACCACTGTTAACTCTTTGGGTATTTCCACAATGATATTATGCGAAAACCCTAAAGAAAGATCAAGAAGATTACCCTGATGAGATGCTTTATAACCTACCCCTACGAGTTCCAGCGTTTTAGTGTAACTATCAGTAACGCCTATTACCATATTGTGGACAAGTGAACGATACAAACCATGCAGCGCTTTATGTCTTATCTGATCGGTAGGACGTGTCAACTCAACTTTATTATCTTTAATCTCCACTTTGATATCTCTGTCTATAGCCTGTTTCAACTCACCTTTAGGGCCTTTAACAGTTATTATATTATCAGCTCCTATGGTTACATTTACTCCTTTAGTAATTAATACAGGGTTTTTCCCAATTCTTGACATAGCCGGTTTTATTTTTTAGTTTATAATCTGGCAGTGTTCAGCCACGACTAAGGCTTAATTATCTTACCAATTTCTTTATTTATTTTTATCCGAACTTCTTAGTACATATCTTATTGCGAAAAACAATACTAAAAAAGTCACAATACCTCCAACAACCGGACTCATTTCTTATTAATATATATTACACAAGACTTCTCCGCCTACATTCTGTACCCTTGCTTCCTTATCAGTCATTACACCTTTAGAGGTAGATACAATTGCGATCCCTAAACCATTCTTCACCCTTTTGAAATCCTGAGGTTTTGAATAAGTACGCAATCCCGGACGGCTCACTCTTTCGAGACTCTGAATCGCAGGAACTTTAGATTGAGGATCATATTTCAAAGCGATTTTAATAACACCTTGTTTATTATCATCTTCAAATTTATACTTTAAGATATACCCCTTGTCGTATAATATTTCAGTAATACGCTTTTTCAAATTGCTTGCAGGGATCTCCACTATTCTGTGGCCTGCCATCTGGGCGTTGCGAATTCTTGTTATGTAATCTGCTATAGGATCAGTAACCATTGTTTATTTTTCTTTAATATTTATTTAATTACAATGCGATATCCGTTTCCCCCTGAGAGGATAGGGTATATTTTACCAGCTCGCTTTTTTTACTCCTGGGATTTTACCTTCTAAGGCCATGTCGCGGAAAATATTCCTGGAAATTCCAAAATGCCTTAGATATCCCCGGGGACGTCCTGTAAGCTGGCAACGGTTCTTCAGCCGTACCGGTGATGCATTTTTTGGCAAAAGATCGAGGGCTCTGTAATCTCCGGCTTCTTTTAAAGCTTTCCTTTTCTCGGCATATTTCTCTACCATTTTTTCACGCTTCCGTTGTCTTGCTTTTACTGACTCTTTAGCCATAATTTTAATTTGAAAATTTGAAAATTTGAAAACTGATTATGTACTCCATAGTACATTTTCGCATTCCCAAATCTGCTAATTTATTATTTATTTTTTTATATTTTTGAAAGGCATCCCCAACTCCTTCAGCAATTCGTATGCCTCTTCATTGGTATTGGCAGTAGTTACAAAGGTGATATCAAGACCGGTAATTTTATTCACCTTATCAATATCTATCTCAGGAAAAATAATTTGCTCCGTAACACCTAAAGTATAATTTCCGCGGCCATCAAACGATTTATCGCTGATACCCTTGAAATCACGTACTCGTGGAAGAGAAACAGACACCAGCCTATCCAGAAATTCAAACATATTAACACCACGTAAAGTAACTCTGGCCCCAATAGGCATATTTTTACGAAGTTTAAAATTAGAAATATCTTTCTTAGACATGGTAGCTACCGCTTTCTGCCCAGTGATATTTGTGAGCTCATCTATAGAAATGTCTATTAACTTCTTATCGGCTACTGCTCCATTTACACCACGGTTGATACATACCTTGGTGAGCTTGGGAGCCTGCATTATAGTTTTATAAGCAAACTTTTTCATTAATGCAGGAACTACTTCTTTTTTGTACTTATCCTGAAGTCTCGGAGTATATTTTTCGGTACTCATTATTTAATTACCTCCCCTGATTTTTTTGCTGTTCTAATTAATTTTCCGTCCTCTCTCGTTCTGCTAATTTTAGAATGAGAATGCGATTTAGCATCCCAAAGCATCACATTGGAAACTGCAATGGGTGCTTCTATTTTCATAATTCCACCTTTGGTATTCTGAGCAGAAGGCTTTGTGTGCTTCGTTACAATATTTACCCCTTCTATCAGCACGCGGTTTTTCTCGGTGATAACTTCCAGTACTTTTCGTGGCTTTTTCAGGTCCTTGTCATCGCCCGTAATAACTACCACGGAATCGCCTTTTTTTATGTTAAACTTCGGTTTAAATCTTGTCTTCATTTTTGACAAATATTTGTCTTGATTAATTACTTATTAAATACCCTTTTTTTTAAAGGGGTGCAAAGATACAATTTATATTATAATACTTCAGGTGCCAGGGAAATGATTTTCATGTAGCCCTTATCACGCAACTCACGGGCAACAGGCCCGAATATTCTGGTGCCCCTTGGCTCATCAGCCGCATTTAAAAGCACCACAGCATTGTCGTCAAAACGAATGTAAGAGCCATCTTTACGACGAAGCTTGTTTTTGGTACGCACAATAACTGCTTTGCTCACGGTTCCTTTTTTTATTCCTCCGGCAGGTATGGCATCTTTAACAGTTACCACAATCTTATCTCCCACGTGTGCGTAATCCTGGCCCGAGTTCCCAAGAACTCTTATACATAAGACTTCCTTTGCCCCACTATTGTCTGCTACATTTAGCCTGCTTTCTTGCTGTATCATTTTTATTAAACTTTAGCTCTCGGCTCTCAGCCTTGAGCAATTAATATTGAATATTTCCTTATTTTTATGGCTCAAAGCTCAAAGCTTAAAGCTCTCATCTTCTTATTTTACCTTTTCAACTATCTCTATCAATCTCCAACGCTTTGATTTGCTCAATGGTTTTGTTTCCATTATTTTAACCAGGTCACCAATATGACATTCATTCTTTTCATCATGAGCATGGAAGCCTGCAGTTTTCTTCACAAACTTTCCATAGAGAGGATGCTTCACTTTTCTTTCCACTTTCACAGTAATTGTCTTGTCCATCTTATTACTGGAAACTACACCAATCCTTACTTTTCTTAAATTTCTTTCTAACATTTTTTTTATTTTTAGGATTTAGTACCTAATTGTTTTTTTTTCAATTCAGTTTTTGTGCGTGCCAGGTCTTTTCTTACATCGCGTATTGACATTGGGTTTTCCAACGGGGAAACCGCATGAGCAAATTTTAGTTTTTTTATTCGTAATTCATCTTCCTCAATCCTTGATTTAAGGTCCTGCTCACTCATACTCTTCAGGCTATTTACGAAATCGTTTCTGTTTGACATTATATTATTTGGTTACTTTTTAAAATTGAAACTGAAATATTTTATTCCCGATTCTCGTTTTTAAGCTTCGTAATCTCTTCTTACAACAAATTTGGTTTGAATAGGAAGTTTTTGGGCTGCCAGTTCAAAGGCTTCTTTAGCCACTTGAACAGAAACTCCATCAGCTTCAAAAATGATTCTTCCGGGCTGTACTACTGCTGCCCAGTACTCAGGGTTTCCTTTACCCTTACCCATCCTCACTTCGGCAGGTTTCTTAGTAATAGGCTTATCGGGAAAAATTCTGATCCATACATTTCCTTCACGTTTCATGTGACGGGTCAATGCCTGCCTGGCCGATTCTATTTGCCTGTTGGTAAGCCACACTGAATCAAGCGATTTTAATCCAAAGCTTCCAAAAGCAATCGTATCTCCGCGCTTTGTGTTCCCTTTCATACGGCCTTTCTGCATCTTTCTGTGCTTCGATCTTTTTGGCTGTAACATAATTTATGGTTTATTATTCGTTTCTAGCAGAACACTGCTCTAAACTTTTTCTTAAATATTATTATTCAAAATTTTTAATGATTATCTCCTTCCACCACCTCCACTGCCCCTTCTATCACCACCTCCACCTCTTCTATCTCCTCTGTCTCCACCACCTCTTCTATCACCAAATCCTCCTCCTCTTCTATCACCATGAGCACCGTGCACTTCATGATCGCCTTTACCACCACCGGCAATAATATTAGGATTCAAATCTCTCTTAGCAAGAACTTCGCCTTTACATATCCATACCTTAATACCTATCTTTCCATATACTGTTTGAGCAAATACACTCGCATAATCAATGTCCATACGCAAAGTATGTAATGGAGTGCGGCCCTGCTTTATTTCTTCGCTACGTGCAATTTCTGCACCTCCCAAACGTCCGCCTACTCTCACTTTTATTCCCTCTGCTCCCATCCTCATTGCAGAAGCTATAGACATCTTAATAGCTCTCTTATAGTTTATACGATTTTCAATTTGCTTTGCAATAGTATCTCCTACTATAGCGGCATCCAGTTCAGGACGGCGAATTTCAAGAATATTGATCTGTACATCATCTTTGCCTGTGAGTTTTTTCAATTCTTCTTTTATACGGTCCACTTCTCCTCCACCTTTCCCGATTATAATCCCCGGTTTAGATGTATGAATTGTTACAATCAATTTATTTAAAGTACGCTCAATAACAATTTTCGCTATTCCTCCTTTATTGATACGGGCATTCAGGTAATTCCTGATCTTATCGTCTTCAATCAATTTTTTACCATAATCTTTTGGATGCGCAAACCAGTTGCTATCCCATCCACGGATGATTCCCAGCCTCATTCCAATCGGATTTGTTTTTTGACCCATTATTCGGTTTTTATTTTGTTGATTTTTTTTCTTT
>JBDTGA010000075.1:0-7376 GCA_039937655.1 Ginsengibacter sp. | reverse complement strand
CTGAAAGTTATGAAGCTCACTGCCCTTCTTTTAACAGTTGCTTTTTTGCAAGTTCATGCAAAAGGCATTTCACAGGTTACCTTATCACTAAAACAAGTGCCCATGGAAAAAGTGTTTCGTGAAATTGAACGCCAAACCGGTTATGGCTTTCTTTACACAAAAGAAATGCTTGCTGACCTGCCGCAGGTAACTATACATGTAAGGAATGCATCGGTAAAGGAAGTATTAGATAGATGTTTCAAAGGAGAATCCCTGGGATATTCTATTGACAATAATTCGATAGTGGTCACGAGAGAAATTGCTTCACCCAATACTAACCCTGCCACTCTTTATACTCTGCCGCCAGTTGAAATTCATGGCAGAGTAGTAAACCAAAAGGGAGAGCCTTTACAGAATGTATCTGTGATTATTGCTGGTACTAAAATAGGTACTACTACAAATAGTGAAGGACGATTTACGGTAACTGCGCCAGATGACAGGAATATTGTATTGGAAATTTCCAGTGTCGGGTATCAGGCAAAAAAAGTGAATTTGGGAAAGAAGACTGAGGCCAATATTACTTTGGAATTGAATGTTACTGGGTTAAGTGATGTGGTGGTAACAGCACTTGGCATAAAGCGGGAAGAAAAATCTTTGGGTTATGCTGTTCAAAAAGTCAATGGCGAAGAAGTTACCAAAGCTCCTACCACAAACTGGATAAACGCCTTGTCGGGTAAAGTGCCCGGATTGCAACTTAATAAACTTGGAGGTCCTATGGGTTCCAGTGATGTAGTGTTAAGAGGGGATAACGTTATCGCCCTGGGGGGCAGTACCGCTCTTATTATAATTGACGGAGTACCCGTTAGTACCCAGCAGGCCGGCACTGGCTACGGAGCATTGGTGGATACAGACAATCCAATTGATTTTGGTTCTTCTTTGAGTGATCTGAATCCGGAAGATATAGAAAGCATCTCGGTTCTGAAAGGTCCTGGAGCAGCCGCTCTCTATGGTTCCAGAGCATCCAATGGTGCTATTATTATCACGACCAAGTCAGGGAGAACTACTCCGGGATTGGGAGTGTTCTTCAATAGTTCGGTTACTCAATCTACCGTCAACAGATGGCCTGATTATCAATATGAATATGGAGCCGGAGGAACAGGTTCTACCTATTATTCTTATGGAGCTTCGGCTGATGGATCCAGCACCGTTAATTCTACAAGTGGATTTGGTCCGAAATATGAAGGCCAGGAATATTTTCAATATAATTCGCCCTTCGATGCTTCTGTAAACCCTGATCCGAGGACTGCACCAAGAACGGAAAGGGTTCCATGGAAACCTTATAAGAATTTTGTATCAGGATTCTTCAGGCCCGGGATTGATATAACTAATACTATTGGGTTAAGTGGTTCTGATTATCGGGCTTCTGTTAGCTATACCAAGAGTAAATGGATTCTTCCCAATACAGGCCTTGACCGGTTGAATGTTTCTTTATCTAGTTCTAAAAAGATTTCGTCTAAAATTACCTTGAATTCAAAAGTAAATTATGTGAGAAAATTCTCTGATAATCTGCCAACACAGGGATATAATAATAAGACAGTCATGTATTTTATGGCGCAGACTTCAAATAGTTTCGATATTGACTGGTTCAAACAAAGCGCAAAAAGCACCTCTAATACAGGTATTGCAAAAATTTCGCCCGTTGGGAATGGTTATCTGGATAATCCTTATGTAATTACTAATGAAATGCTTAATGGAAGTGACCGGCAGAATGTAATCGGAAATGTCAATGCTTTAATACAAATCAATAAAAAATTGAGTGTAATGGTTCGGTCAGGTTTGGATTTTAGCTACGAATTTCGAAACCAACAACGCCCTTTCAATACCAATAAATTTAAAGAAGGGATGTATCGGCAACAAAATGTTTACCGGCTTGAAAGCAATAGTGATTTTCTTATAAAATTTGAAGATAAACTTCCTGTTGGTCTATCCTACAGCGCCAGCCTAGGGGGAAATCAACGATTTAATGATTATAAATATAGTGATGCAACGGCTGGTAAATTGTCATTGCCGGGTGTATATAATTTAACCAATAGTAAAGACCCGATACAGACAGCGAGTGACCGTTATAGTTTCATGGTAAACAGTTTGTATGGGTTTGTTAATTTAGGGTATAAAGACAAAGTGTTCCTGGAATTAACCGGAAGGAATGATTGGTCTTCTACATTGCCTGCAAACAATTCTTCGTTTTTCTATCCCAGCGTTAATACCAGTGTATTGTTAAATCAAATATTCAAACTCCCCACCTTTATTTCTTTTGCGAAAGTCAGGGCTTCTTACGCTTCCACAGGAGTTGATGCCAAATCCCCTTATGGGTTCCTGGTAAATTATAATGGAACCGATTTTCCGGGTTCCCTGCAATTGCCTTCCAAGTTGCCGAATGTAAATTTGAAACCTCAGCTATCCAGTGCGTTTGAAACAGGGTTGGACCTGCGATTTTTTGAGAACCGTTTAGGAATAGATGTAGCTGTGTATAAAAGTGTAACACGTAACCAGATATTAAGTTTGCCAGTTGACGGTGCAACAGGTTTTACTTCAGCACTAACCAATGTGGGAAAAGTACAGAATCATGGAGTTGAGGTACAGGTGCATGGTACACCTGTGAAGAAAAAGGATTTCCGGTGGGATGTTACTCTAAATTGGTCAGCAAATCAAAATAAGGTGATTGATGTTTCGTCTGTTCTCGGAACAGGAGGACAAATCATATTATATAATGTGTCTTGGGCTAATATAAATATTGTCGCTGAAGAAGGAAAGTCATTGGGCCAGTTATATGGTTTAGGATTTAAACGTTCTCCGGATGGCGAAATTATATACAACAATGCGGGAATACCGGTGATAGATAATAAACTCCAGGATTGGGGAAGTATCAGCCCCAATTGGCAGGGAAGCATTCAAAATAGTCTACGGTGGAAAAATTTTAATTTCTCATTTCTGTTAGATGTCAGAGATGGTGGAAGAATGATGTCTTATACAAATGCAATTTTATCTGCAACCGGCAAATTAAAAAATAGCCTGCCGGGCCGTGATGAAGGGGTAGTAGGAAAGGGTGTACAGGAAACATCACCAGGCGTGTTTGTTCCAAATACCACAAAAGCTGTTGCAGCTACCTACTATGCCAAGTATTATCTGTATAGTAATATGGAGACCAATGTTTTTTCTACCTCCTTTGTAAAACTGAGGGAAGTTAGTATATCTTATACTCTTCCAAAATCAGTTATTAAAAATACGTTTGTTCAGGAACTGAGTTTTGGTTTGTCAGGAAGAGATTTATTTGACTGGACGAAATTCCCTTCATTCGATCCCGAAACGGCTACAATGAATAGTTCGCAGATTATGCCCGGAATTGAAATCGGCCAGTTTCCTTCTACCAGATCAATTACATTAAGTCTGAACGCAAAATTTTAAATCTATTTAAACTATCAAAATGAATAATTCAAATAAATTCAAGGGATTATTGTTCTTACAGGTAATTATCGCTTTATTAATTTCTTCCTGCACAAAGAACCTTGATGAATTAAGAAAAGATCCCGAAGCTGTTGCAAAAGCCATACCGGCTTCATTTCTGAGCAACGCATTATACACGGCAACCTCTACTTTAGTTACACAGGGACATACTATCAATGATCAGTTAATGCAGGTGAGTGTCCTGAAGCAAAATGATAATGAGATTCACCGGTATATTATATTACCCAACAATTACACCAGTGCATGGACTCCTCTTTATAAACCTTTGGTTAATATCGAGGAAATGATTAAATCGGCAAGATCCACTAACGATCCTAATTATGAATCAATCGGCCTCACTTTAAAATCATGGATATTATCAAATATTACGGATATATACGGTGATGTTCCTTTTACAGAGGCGCTCAGAGGTGTGGAAGCTATCACTACACCTAAGTTTGATCCTCAGAAACAGATATACGATTCAATTTTTGTTTACCTGGAAAGAGCAAATAATGGATATGTTTTGAATAAACCGTTGGGAGGAGAAGACTTACTATTCAATGCAACTTCCAGTGCGGCTAACATGATGAAATGGAAAAAATTTACAAACAGCCTCCGTCTTCGTTTACTGATGAGGGTAGAAAAGAAAGGAGCAGAATATACGAATCAGATCAAAATGATTCTTTCTGATCCCTCAAAATATCCGATGATGCAAAATGTAAGTGACGGCGCTGCTTTATATTACACGGGAATAACCCCGTTTTTAAATCCTTTTTTCGGTTACAGAGATTTTGATTTTAACCAGAAACTGCAATATTCAGCCTTTTTTATTGATTATTTGAAAGGGGTAGATGATCCAAGATTGCCTGTGATCGCTACAAAAACATCGGGTGGCGAATACCTTGGTGTTCCAACAGGATACCCTACCTCTCAGCAATCTGTTATCAGCAATACATCTTATTCTACTTATCAGCCCGATCTTAAATCTAATGATAAAATGGGAAGTATCCTGCAATATGCTGAGGTAGAATTCCTCCTTTCAGAAGCTGCTCTTAAAGGTTATTCATCTGATGATCCCAAAGTCCATTATGATAATGGTATTAAAGCTTCTATGAACTACTGGGGGATTACCTCTATACCTTCTGATTTTTTGAACAATCCTGAAATTGCCTACGACGGTACTTTAGAGCAGATTATGACTCAAAAATATTTTGCTCTTTTTGGAAATGGGTTTGATCAATGGTTTGAATATCGCCGCACTGGTTTTCCGGTAATGGTTCCGGGGCCCGAAATGGCTAATGATGGAATGATGCCTTCCCGTATTCCATATCCTTTGATTGAGAGTATTTATAATCTTGATAATTATAACCAGGCAGTAACTCAAATGGGAGGAGATGATATTAATGTGAAGGTGTGGTGGCAAAAATAAAATAGTTGCATGTAAAGCTTTAAAGGACGCTCTTTGATCAAAAATATTAAAGATGAAAAGACGAAATTTTTTGAGAAATTCAGCTTTATCCACTTTAGGGGCATTGGCAAGTATTGAAAGTATTTCTGGCCTGAAACATTTCTCGGGGTTGTCTCCGATTCGAATTGGAATTTGTGCTGATATTCATATGGACACCGTATACGACGGTAAAGAAAGACTCAAATCATTTATCAATAGCATGGTTGATGCCAGCCCCGATTTTATCATCCAGCTTGGAGATTTTTGCGGACCTAAGGAAAAGAACCGTGAATGTCTGGAAATATGGAATAAATTCAGTGGCCAAAAATACCACGTCATTGGTAATCATGACGTGGATGGCGGGTTCTCTAAAAAAGAAGTTACCAGCTTTTTGGAAATGCCTGATAATTATTATTCTTTTGATGCAAAAGGATACCACTTTATAGTGTTAGATGCAAATGATGATTTCCCGAACAGGGATCCGCGGAATAAATACTGGGCCTATGTAGGAGACGAACAATTGTCCTGGATCGAAAGGGATCTGGAAAAATCAAAAGCGCCGGTAATTGTGTTTACACATCAGGGACTAGACAATGATTTGGGAGGGATTGAAAATTCGGTAAAAGTAAGGGCGATGTTTGACAGGCACAACCAAAAAACAAAGGATCATAAAATCCGGATTATTTTTTCAGGCCATCAACATCAGGACTATTATAATGTGATTAATGGAATACATTATATCCAGATCAATAGCATGTCCTATCAATGGTTGGGTAAAAAGTATGCGCACGTGCCTTATACCGAAGAGATTAATCAAAAATATACATGGACAAAATATACCGCGCCTTATAAAGATCCTTTATGGGCGCTCCTGGAAATTAGTTCAAATGGTATTGCTTCAATTAAGGGCATGCGAACAAACTTTGTGGGTAAAACTCCAAAAGAATTAGGTGTAGCGGAATACCCGGATGGCTATCCATGCGTAGCTACAATTACCGACCGGAAAATTAAGATTGAATAACTATATTTCAAGGTTGATCAGATAAAATAAATGTTAGTGTATGATAAAAAAATTTAAAAATCCTATCCAGTTTTTTTTATTATTTCTTTCCTGCGTGATATTTTTTGCCTTTCAACTGGCAGCGCATGAGGATTCTAAAAATACGGATTTAGCAATTGTATTTGTTGGAAACAGCATTACCCATGGGGCTACGCTGGAGCATCCGGAAACAGATGCTCCACCGGCACAGGCTTGTTCAATGCTGAGAAAAATGAAAGGTATCAGCAGTGTGCGGTTTTCTAACCAGGGAGTAAGTGGGTTTACAACGGTTGATTTCCTTCCATCAACTAAAACTGCCTTTGATAATGTAACCAGGGCTGCTAACGTTTTGAAAAAAGATAAGAAAGCTCAGTTAATTTTTTCTATCATGCTTGGAACGAATGACAGTGCTATAAACGGACCAAATGGGTCTCCCGTTTCCGAAAAGGAATACTATTTAAATCTTCACACAATCATTGAACAACTTTTACATGATTTTCCGGAATGTAAAATAATAATTAACCGCCCGGTTTGGTATAGCCCAAACACGTATAATAGCTCTCAATATTTGCAGGAAGGATTAACAAGATTGCAAAGTTACTTCCCACAGATTGATTCTCTGGTAAAGACTTTTGATATCTCAAATCCACGGCACGTATTTAAGGGAGATACGGCTGCCTTTCGCTATTTCAAAAAACATCCTGCCTATCTTACGCCGGAATCGGGCCATGCCGGCACGTTTTATCTTCATCCCAATAAAGAAGGTGCGAAAAAACTTGCTGAATTCTGGAGCAACGCCATTTATAAGATGGCTTTTTCTGATAGGCAACAGCCTGCAAAATAAAACTACACGAATAAAAAAATAATTAATTAAGCTTATTTAAATTTTAAAATTAAATTCATCAAAATAAGTTCGTTTACTATGAAACAAATCAATCAGCAATTATTTTTTCTTCCTCTTTTAATATTACTTGCTTCCTGTGTGGCAACCAATCAACACCATTCACAGAATTTCGATAAACAAGCCCATCGCGGCGGACGCGGATTGATGCCGGAAAATACAATCGCTTCAGAAAAAAATGCCATCAATTATGATTGTACCATGGAAATGGATCTTCAGATGTCTAAAGACAAAAAAATTGTGGTGTCTCACGATGCTTATTTCAGCAGCGATTTTTGCCTGACGCCGGAAGGAAATACGATGACCAAACAAGAAGGACTGAGCAGGTTGATTTACAATATGCCCTACGATAGTGTTGCGAAATATGATGTGGGAATTAAACCTCATCCTGCATTTCCACGCCAGGAAAAGATTCATGCAATCAAGCCACTGTTAAGCGTTTTAATAGATTCTGTAGAAAACTATGCGAAAAAAAGGAATCATGTAAATCATTATAATATTGA
>JBDTGA010000074.1:0-39067 GCA_039937655.1 Ginsengibacter sp. | reverse complement strand
GCCAATCAGCACGTAAGGCCATCGTTGCATGGCTGCTACCCACGGTGTGCTCCCAAAAATGATGTAAGGAAACAGATACGTGGTTTACGTTGCATTTAAAATCAACGTGTGACATTGCTACTTTCTTTTCCATTTTAATTAATTTCCATTTTTTATTATAATATATTTTTAAGCGGTATTTCGAACCAACTGTGACCGCCCTTCGCAATAAGTATTCTGCCTCTTCAGTTCCATAGCTTTGTACTGTATCTGCAACGAGTATCCGAACTCAATTGAGCCCCTACTGTTCAAGTGTTTCTATTTTCATGATCTGTATTTAATTTTTTTTATAAAAGTTTTTTCCGGTTTATAAATATATCTACTCAGTTTTATAACGTACTGCTATTTTTACAACTTTCTTCAGCGTCAACCCTTGAAATATAATGGAAAAGATGACTACAAAATAACAACTTGAAAGAATAATTTCCCTGTAGGGAGATTCAGGAAGCATTAAGGCCATTGCAACGGAAATGCCACCCCGAAGCCCTGCCCATGTAAGTATAGAAAGGTTGCTGATATTTAATCTGCGTAGTAAAGCAACTGCCGGTAGCGTGATGCTTACAAACCTTGCAATTAGCAGGATCACTATAGAGATAAGACCTGTAACCCAATGCTCACGAAGGAATGGCATTGTAACTAATTGCAAGCCGATCATCACAAACAAAATAGTATTGAGTAAGTCATTGACTAATTGCCAGATCTTTCCAAGAAATTGGTCAGCAATATTCTTTTTATCCATGCTCTTATTGCCAATAATTAAACCTGCTGTAACTGCAGATAAGGGAATAGAAGCATGAAACTTACCGGCAATGACGGATATCCCCAATACCAGCGCAATGGAAATTAAAAAAATGGTTTGGAAATCTTTAATAGACTTAATTAAACGGTAACCTAAAAAACCCATTATTAATCCAATAATTATTCCGCCCAGCACCTCTTGCGCAAATAAGTGTAGTATTTCAACAAAAGAAGTGCTCTCTGGTTTATTGGTAATTCCAAGTATAATGACAAAAAGAATAAGACCTACACCATCGTTAAATAATGATTCGCCCGAAATAATTGTGTTGAGTCGTGGAGGAATTTTTGAATTTTTTAGAATAGCTGCCACTGCGATGGGATCGGTAGGGGAAATAATGGCCCCAAACAAAAAACAATAAATAAGAGGTAAATGAATATGCAAAACCAGGGTTACCAGGTAAAGTAATCCACCAAAGACTCCGGTAGAAATAATTACGCCCAGCGTACTTAAAAGAAACACTGGCAAACGTTGTTCTTTTAATTTCTGATAATCCAAATGAAATGCACCGGCAAACAGTAGAAATCCCAGCATAATATTCAAAAGCACTTTCGAAAAATTAATACTTTGGGCGAGTGTTCTAATAGTATTAGTTAACCCATTACTGGTTTTTCCTATTACCAATATAAGAATGGACACCACTATCGAAATAGTAACCAAACCTATAGCGCTGGGCAATTTTATAATGCGTTCATTCAGATAAGAAAAAACAGCGCTGATAATAATCAGAATTGTAATAATGGTTAATAAATCCATATAAAATATTTGATAAAATCTATTATATAATCCATATTTTTTTGTACGATTGATTTTCTGTTGTCTTTATTAATCACTTCTCTTTTTTATGGTTGAGTTATCTATCTGTATCGAATGCAAAATAAGATTGAACGGTTGATCATGGGATGCATTTCAATTTTGCAGTTTAGAATAACCACTGCAAATTCAAGGCTAAAATTTAAAATAACTATTTTGAATTTCATGAGGATTGCCTGGTGTTGAAATCGAATTACCTATTGCCTTTCCTTTAAGGATGAATCCGAAACGTACCCAACATTGCCTCCTTTCTCGTGTATTTCATTATCTCGTTTTGCTATCTGCGGCTTCAAATCAACTGGAGGATTAGGATTGGATTTTGGTTCCACTTTGTTTTCGGGTTTAAGATCAGGGTAAAATGGGTTCTTAATACTTCCTATGTAATAGTAAAGCATACGTGTAAATCATGACCTCCTCCCTTAAACGCTTCCCGTTGCACAATCGGCACCCGGACAGTCTCGGGGCATAGAGTTACATAACGGACCAAAGCATTTGCATTTGCTTCTAGGCAACCTCTTATCGGGATAGCATCGCCCACCGTTATTACCATGCACTATTTTACAAACCCGGTTGGATTACTTTCCTCCATTGCAAGCAACCCTCTACCGTTAGCAAACAATTCCTCAATGATATTTTTTAATATTTGTCTATTCATTTGTTTCAGAATCTTTAATAAATTGCTTTTGAAAGTTTAATTCATTCCTTTGAAAAAAAGTCCCTGACAAAAGCATGCTCCTGGTTCTCCGTCATTTTATCTGCCTGCTTTATTTCAATTTTTATTTTTGAAAAACTGAGATCATCTTCTAAGATATTTGATAGTTCGACCTTTGCATCAGTAGGGCCAAACAATAATACCTCATCATAGTTTTTAATAGATTCACCTAACTCTTTATAATATTCAGATTCTTGTTGCTGCTCCTTATTATGCATCATACTTTCACTCTTCTGCAATGTTCTTTCTTTTTCGTCATGGCTGGAATTTGAAGACACAGCCAGTGTAACAATAGGATCGGCATATTCCATTAAATGAGCTTTTGCATGATCCATCCAGATGCCTATTTTTTTCTCAGTTGTCATTATTGTTTGATTTTTCTATGGTTTAAAATTTTATTTTTTTGTATCCGCCATGTTCCATTTCCAGTTAAGAATTTCAGGCATGTCTTTGCCATGCTCACTTACATAATGTTTGTGTTCAATCAATTTATCCTTTAATTGCTGTTTCAAATAATCACCCTTGCTACCTAAATGTGGCAAACGATCTATCACATCAATGACCAAATGAAAGCGGTCAACATCGTTTTGTACCCGTAGATCAAATGGAGTGGTAATGGTTCCTTCTTCTTTATAACCTCTTACATGAAGGTTGTGGTTTGTGCGGCGATAAGTAAGGCGGTGGATCAGCCATGGATAACCATGAAAATTGAAAATGATATGCTTGTCTTTGGTAAAAATGGAATCATAATCCTGGTCATTCAATCCATGTGGATGTTCTGAACTGGATTGTAGTTTCATGAGGTCAACTACATTTACTACTCTTATTTTAACTTCAGGTAGGTGTTCCCGTAATATAGAGACTGCCGCCAGTAATTCCAGTGTTGGCGTATCACCGCAACAAGCCATTACCACATCGGGTTCGGTTCCCTGGTCATTGCTTGCCCATTGCCAAATACCAATGCCTTCGGTGCAATGCACCACTGCTTCTTCCATCGTAAGCCATTGCGGGAGCGGATGCTTGCCGGCAACGACCACATTTACATAATGGCGGCTCCGCAGACAATGATCAAAGACAGACAACAAACAATTTGCATCTGGTGGCAAATAAACCCTTACAACATCTGCTTTCTTACTAATTACATGGCCCAGAAATCCGGGATCCTGATGCGTAAACCCATTATGATCCTGCTGCCATACATGCGAAGCCAGCAAATAATTCAGAGAAGCAATCTTTCTGCGCCAGGGAAGTTCCAATGTCACTTTCAACCATTTGGCATGCTGGCTGAACATAGAATCAACAATGCGGATGAATGCTTCATAACAGTTAAACAGTCCGTGCCTTCCGGTTAATAAATATCCTTCCAAAAATCCTTCACATTGATGTTCACTTAGCATAGAATCTATTACATCTCCTGACGGCGAAAGAAATTCATCATATTTTTGGGTTCGTGCATTCCACTGACGATTGGATGTTTCAAAAATCGCCCCCAGCAGGTTCGATAAAGTTTCATCCGGACCGAATACACGAAAATTATGTTCATCACGGTTCAGCGTAGCTACATCTCTCAGAAACTTTCCAAGTACCATGGTATCCTGTGCTGTCACTGCTCCGGGAGAAGGAACATGCACTGCATGATCATGAAAATCCGGCATGTGAAGGTCTTTCAAAAGTATGCCTCCGTTAGCGTGTAGATTAGCACCCATGCGCCGGTTCCCTTTTGGCGCCAGTTCAGCCAGCTCTGGGATTAACCGGCCATTCTCATCAAATAATTCTTCTGGCTTATAGCTCTTCATCCAGTTTTCCAAAAGTTTTACATGATCAGGATGATCTACATCTACTATAATCGGAACCTGGTGGGCACGAAACGTCCCTTCAATTTGAAGGCCATCAACTACTTTCGGTCCAGTCCATCCTTTGGGTGACTTAAAAACTATCATCGGCCAGCGAGGCCTTGTATTATCATTGGCATCTCTTGCTCTTCCTTGTATTCTGTGAATTTCCTCTATTGCTTTCTCCATAGCGGTTGCCATCAGTTGATGCATGGTTGCAGGATCATCGCCTTCTACGAAATAAGGCGCCCATCCACAGCCTCTGAAAAATTGTTCCAGTTCTTCATCTTCAATGCGGGCTAATATGGTTGGGTTACTGATTTTGTACCCATTCAAATGAAGGATAGGCAGTACGGCACCATCTGTAATAGGATTGAGTAATTTGTTAGATTGCCATGAAGTAGCCAGGGGGCCGGTTTCTGCTTCTCCGTCACCAACGACACAGGCAACTATCAGATCAGGATTGTCGAACGCAGCACCAAAAGCATGGCTCAATGAATAGCCTAACTCGCCACCTTCATGAATAGAACCAGGAGTCGTGGGCGCCACGTGACTGGAAATGCCACCGGGGAAAGAAAATTGCTTGAATAGTTTTTGCAATCCGGCCTCATCCTGTGTTACGTTCGGATATACTTCGCTCCAGGTACCTTCCAAATAAACATTGCCAACAATAGCAGGGCCGCCATGCCCCGGGCCGGCAATGTAAAACATATCAAGATCATATTTTTTAATGACCCGGTTAAGATGTACATAAATAAAATTCTGCCCCGGAGTAGTGCCCCAATGCCCGACCACCAAAGGTTTTACATGCTCCAGTTTCAGCGGCTCTTTTAATAGCGGGTTGTCGTACAAATAAATTTGTCCGACTGAAAGATAGTTGGCAGCACGCCAATATGCATTCATTTTTTGAAGCATTTCTTCTGATAATGTTTCCATCTCAGTGTTCATAATTTTCGTTTCCATATTAATTATTTTTAAAATCATTATTCTTTTTATTGAGTAATACATCATTCATCTTCTGCCTTTTATTTTACTTTCAACATGCTTGCATTGATAGCAACAACAATTGTGCTCACCGCCATCAATGCGGCACCTACTGCAGGGCTTAATAATATTCCCCAATTATATAAGACACCTGCTGCTAACGGTAATGCCACCACGTTGTAACCGGTTGCCCATATTAAATTTTGAATCATCTTCCGATGGGTGGCTTTACCAAACAAAATCAAACTCACGATGTCTTTGGGATTACTGTTAACTAATACTATGCCTGCAGTTTCTGCTGCTATATCACTGCCACTTCCAACCGCTATCCCTACATCTGCCTGTGCCAGTGCAGGTGCATCATTTATACCATCGCCGGTCATGGCTACATATTCACCATTACTTTGTAATTCTTTTATCTTTTCTAATTTTTGATCCGGCAATACTTCTGCGATAAAACTATCCATGCCCAATGTTTCGCTTACACTTTTCGCAACTTTATTATTATCGCCGGTTAATAATATTGATTTAATATTTTCCTCTTTCAATGTAGCAATTGCACCTGCAGATTCGGGCCGTATTTCGTCTGATAAAGCAATGTATCCTGTGAGCACATCGTTGATGATAACGAACACAACCGTTTCTGTATCATTGGCTTTAAAGCCATCGGGAATGGCGATATTTTTTTCTTTTAGATAACCCGGGCTGACAACCAGTATTTTTTTCCCTTCAACAGCTGCTTCAACACCCTTGCCTGTAATGGCATTAAAGTTTTCTGTTGCAGGAACAGACAGGGATAAGTCTTTTGCTTTTTGTAAAATACCGGTCGCAATTGGATGTTCTGATTTTTTCTCCAATGCAGATGCAAGTCTTATCAATTCATTTTCGCTCACATCTTTTTGCAGCGAGACTATTTTTGATACTTCAAATTTTCCAACAGTCAGCGTTCCGGTTTTATCAAATACGATTGTGGTAATTTTTCTTGAATTTTCAAATGCTGTTCTGTTTTTGATGAGCAATCCATTTTTTGCTGCCAGTGAAGTTGATTTAGCAACCACCAACGGTATAGCAAGCCCTAATGCATGAGGGCAACATATTACAAAAACAGTAACCATTCTTGCTAAGGCAAAGTCCAGAGCCTGACCTGTTAAATACCAATATAAAAATGTGGCAGCACCTGCTGTTAATGCAATAAAAGTTAACCATTTTGCAGCCTTATCCGCTAGCAATTGAGTCTTCGACTTTGCCTTCTGCGCATCATCCACCAGCTTAATAACCTGCGAGAGATAAGAATCTTTTGATGCGTGTGAAACAGTAACTTTAATAGAACCGTTTCCATTTATTGAGCCTGCAATTACTTTATAGCCAGTTATCTTTTTTACCGGCTTTGATTCTCCTGTAAGCATGGACTCATTCAGGTAACTTTCACCTTCTGATATGATTCCATCGGCAGCAACTTTTTCGCCTGGTTTAACAAGAATGATATCTTTCTCTTTTAATGTATCTGTTTTTACATCATTTACTTTATCTCCCATTACTATATGCGCATCTGATGGCATCAACTGCACTAATAATTCCAGGTCTTTGGAAGCTCCGGCAATGGATTTCATTTCTATCCAATGCCCCAGCAACATGATAAGAATAAGGGTTGCAAGTTCCCAGTAGAAATCCATTCCTTTTAAACCAAAAACAGTTGCTGTACTATAGATGTATGCTGTCGAAATAGCAAATCCGATCAGCGTCATCATACCCGGATTCTTTTCTTTTAATTCACTTACCAGACCTTTTAGAAAAGGCCATCCGCCATAAAAAAATACTACGGTTGATAAAGCAAATAAAATATAAGTTGATCCGGTGAACTGCCTATCCACTCCTATGAAATGTTGTATCATAGGTGATAACAACAAGATGGGTACAGTTAATACCAATACTATGTAAAATCTCCTTTTAAAGTCTGCAATCATCATGGCGTGATGATCATGCCCTGCATGACCCATTGGTGGATTGTCGGCGTGATTCATACTACCATTATTCATTTTCGAATGGTCCATAATTGTACTCAGTTTTTATAGTCCTGCTGTCAATGATTTCTCAATCGTCCTAATATTGTGTCAAGTGAAGACTTTAATTTATCAATTGCACCGTGTACAGCCTGCTCGTAATTATTAGCGACCTGTGTTACAACAATTGGCTGCCTGCCTTCGAGACGGGCTTCCAGCAAACATTTTTTATCATTGATCGCATCTTTGGAACCATTTTCATCCGACAGATGAACTTCCAAACGGGTTATATGTTCACTAAACCTGTCTAACCCTTCAGATAGTAAGTTGTCTAACTTATTGCCGAATGCTTCATGTACATTTAAATTATTATCAGTGTTTATTTGAATAGTCATACTGTTTTTTTTAAACTTTTTTTTATATAAAATTGGATATCACTTAAGATTCAACTTGAAATTTTAAAGTGTCGCCTTGTTGAACGGCGTCGTCGGGGATCCTACAAACTTGCGCGATAGAATATTGTTCATTTTCTTTTTCGGGACCAGATAGCCCAGCCTACTATTAATATTACAACCACAAGTATAAAAATCAACCAGCCCCCATGCATTCCTCCGTAGTAATAATGTTCATTATTGTGCATCATGATTCTATTTTTTTAAAATTCTAAAGGATGGAAGTGAATAGTGAGATTAGTGCTTCATGCCTTGCATCGGTTGCATACCGTTCATCATGCCATTACCGCCATTACCACCCATGTTTTGCATCATCTGCATCATCTGTGGATTTGCCCTCATCATTTCAACCATTCCAGACATCATACTGGTGTCACCCTTAGCTGTTTCCATCATTGATGAGAACATGCCCTGCATCATTCCGGGATGGGCTTTCAGCATATTCATCATTGTATTATGGTTTTGCATCATCATCATTTGCTGATTCTGCATCATCATTGTACCATTTTTGCTTTTCATCATTGCTCCTATCATTTCGTTCGACATGGTACTATCGTTAGCAATTGCACCCATGATTTCATTTCTTGTTTCCTTGTTTGAAAGACCTTTTACCTGAGCTGATGAGGACTGGCATGATGAGAACAGTGCTAATAAAGTGATTCCCAATACCATTGTTTGTAGTGTTTTCATTATTGTTTTTTGTTTAGTTGTGAAGTGATTTTATCAATAATAGAAAGGTACACTCCGTAGCTTATTTATTTATTACACAATTACTGATAATAGTTATATCATTCACATGTTTGATTTTCAGTCTTATTTTCTAGTGATGCCTTAACTTTTGATTTCGTTATTTAAAATATTACAACTCATTTTTGCTATCATCAACTCTTCATTTGTTTTAATAACGCGAACGCATACCCGACTTTTTTCGATGGATATAATGTCTTCATTATTCATATTTCTTATTTCATCTATTTCAATTCCTAAAAACTCAAGGCCACCGCAAACTCTACTTCGTACTTCCGGCGAATGTTCCCCAATGCCGCCGGAAAATACCAATACATCTACACCTCCAAGCACCACAACAAATGAGCCAATCCATTTTTTTGTTTGATAACAAAATAATTCAATAGCTTCTCTGGCGCGGTTATCTGTGTCTTCAATTTTCGTGAGTTCCCGCATATCTGAATTTGTTTCTGATATACCCAATAAACCGGATTCGTCATTGATCAAATGATTAAATTCTTTAGGAGTAAGTTTTTCATGTTGCATTAAATACCATGCCGCCCCCGGATCCAGATCTCCCGTGCGTGTGCCCATGGGCAATCCGGATGTTGGCGTAAAACCCATGCTGGTGTCCATACTTTTTCCGTCCTTAACCGCAGCAAGACTTGCGCCGCTACCGAGATGCGCTAAAATTATTTTGCCTTTTGCAATTTCCTCTCCGGCTACCCGTTTAAGTTCTTCCATCAGAAAAGCATAGGAAAGCCCGTGAAAACCATAGCGCTGAATTCCCATTTCATAGTAGCGGCGGGGTATAGATAATAACTTTGCAACCAGTGGCATGGACGTATGAAAAGAGGTATCAAAACAAGCTATTTGTTTTAGTGTCGGGTAACGCGTTTTAAATACTTCAATCAATTTAATTTCTTCCGGTAAATGCTCAGGATCAAAGGCACTTATTTTTTTTAACTCATTCAACAGATCATCTGTGATTAATTCCGGTTGGGTATGTTTCATCCCATGAACAATACGATGACCGATAGCTTTAATTGAATCAAAGTTTTCTTGCTTCTCCAGCCAGTCAATTAAATGATTTGCAGCGTGGCCATGATCAGCCGCTTTAATATCAATACTATTTTTTTGCTGATTTGTAGTGTTATTAAAATTGAGGGTTGCCTTTTTGGTACCAATGTTTTCTATCTCTCCATTAAACAACTGCTCAAGTGGTTCTTTAATCCTGTATAAAGAAAATTTAATACTGGACGAACCGCCATTAATGGTTAATATACAATTGTCGTTATTCATTTTCGATTTTTTCTTGTTTAATTGTAAGTCCCAAATCTGCTAACGCTTTCGATGTTGACAGATAATCTGTATGATGAATACCGGTGATACCGATGTCCTTTACCACATCTACAAACATTTGTACATCATCTATAAATACAATTTCATCCACAGGCACCTGGGCGCCATCAATTGCCAGGCGAAAAATAGCTGCATCCGGCTTTCGCAAATGAACATAACAGGAGGATACAAAAAAGTCAAATATTTCATTCAATTTGAAAGTATTAATCCTGTAAGTATTTAATTCCCTTGCTTCATTGCTGACCGCGATAATCTTTAGCCCATATTGCCACTTTATTTTTTTTATAAAGGCAATCATTTCCAAATCAGGGGTAGTTAAAGAGAATATGAAGTCTTTAAATTCGGTGTGGGTAAAATCACGCTTTGTATAAAACACCACCCTGTCAAGATATTCATCGAGCGTTATCCTTCCTTCTTCATACGTAATGAACATGAGACTATGCCGCTCTTCCATTTCATCCGCGTCCAGATGAAAATGCTCAACGGCCTGTTGCCTGAAATCTTGACCCCATCCATCAGAAAGCAGTACGCCTCCGATATCAAGAAACAAGGTTGTGATCTTATTTTTATATTGCATTTTTCTTTTTTAATAATCAATAATCATCAGTGCTGCCAAAGAATAAGGTTGTCTTCCAAAGGCACCGATATGTTTTCATAATTTGGAATGATACAAACAGTGTAATCATTGGCAGGCCTTGATCCGTCTGTGTGTGCCTCATATTCACTCAGGCCGTTAGCGGAAGCAATCAGCTTCATTTTTATTTTAACAGGAGCATCCCTATTCATTCCATTTGCATATAAGTCCACTGAAATATAGTCAGGATTCAATCCATTCAGTTTTACCTGCACGTGAAAGAGATGCCCATTGTCTTTATCCCCGCTATGAACCTCGCCGAATTGTATATGATTCCATTTCTGTTGAAGCTCTTCATGCGCGTGCATTATCTTCATTCCGGCAGCGCCTTTTTCTGCGGATCTTTTAATATAGTTATCAGCAGCGGGCAGGTAGTAGTTTTCTGTGTATTCTCTGACCGACCTGTTTGCAGAAAAACGCGGCGTTAACATCGCCATACTTCTGCGCATCCTGTTTATCCATTTTTCCGGGATATCTTTTTCATTGCGATTATAGAATTCAGGAACGATCTGCTTTTCCAATATGTCGTATAAGTCTTCTGCTTCTTTTGCATCCCAGGCCGGATCTTCACCATGTTCTTTCCCATCGCCCAACGCCCAACCCACTTCAGGTGTGTACGCTTCTACCCACCAACCATCCAGTTCAGATAAATTAATTCCTCCATTAACCAGCACTTTCATTCCACTGGTTCCGGAAGCTTCCCAGGGCCGCCTTGGTGTATTGACCCAAACATCTGCTCCCTGTACCATGTGCCCTGTGAGTTGCATATCGTAATCACTCAGAAAAATAACATGGTTATATAAATTATGTTTTTGAATAAACCGGATCCATTCTTTGATCAATGCTTTTCCTGATTCATCGAAGGGTGGAGCTTTGCCAGCGATAACCAACTGAACGGGGTGTTCGCGGTTCGTTAGTATGCGCACAAATCGTTCTTCATCATGCAACAAAAGGTCAGGCCTTTTATAAGGAACAAACCGACGGGCAAAACCTAAGGTTAAAGTATTGGGATTAAATACATGTTTGGCATTCTCAATAAATTCGGATGATTGGCCGTCAACATCTGATTGAACTGCAAATCTTTTCCGGATAAAATTCACCAGTTCATTACGGCAGTCATTTCTCATTTGCCATAATGTTTCATCCTTTATTTTGCTGATGTCTTGTTCTATAGTCTCCAATTCATCTTTCCACCTGTTTTTCCCGCAAACATCCGTCCATAATTTATCAGCAAATATGCTATCCCAACTTGGCATGTGCACACCATTGGTTACATGGCCAATTGGAATTTCGTTTATGGGCTGACGTGGGAAAAGGATGCTGACGAGATGCCTGCTAACCTTTCCGTGTAAACGACTTACCCCATTGACAGCACCACTACCGCGAATGGCCAGGTAAGCCATGTTAAAACTCTCTGAGGTGTCAAACGGATTGGAACGTCCGAGTGCCATCATGTTATTAAATTCGATTCCTAATTCATTTTTTGCATAGTCACCAAAGAACTGCCACATCAGTGAAGGACTGAAATGATCAAAACCGGCGGCTACGGCCGTATGGGTAGTGAATAAATTTCCGGCACGGGTAACTGCTAATGCAGCTTCAAAGGAAATTCCATTTTCTTTCATAAAGCTGCTGGCACGTTCCAATGTTAGAAATGCGGCATGGCCTTCATTCATGTGGCAGACTTCAGGTTTAATGCCAAGCGCCTGAAGCAATTTCCAGCCACCAATCCCCAAAAGAATTTCCTGTTTGATACGCATATCAGGTCCACCTCCGTAGATTTCACTGGTTATTTCCCGGTGTTCAGGCAAATTCACCACATCGTTGCTATCGAGGAGAAATAGTTTTACCCTTCCCACCTGTACCTTCCATGTGCGCAGCCAAACCGTGTGACCCGCCAGAGATATTTTCAGTCTTAACCATTCGCCGTTGGGTAAACGAAGTGGTGTAACAGGAAGCTGTCCCGGATCAGTAAATGGAAACATAGCCTTTTGGTTACCCTCCTTATCTATTTTCTGTCGAAAATATCCTTGCTGGTAAAGTAAGCCAACCGCAACAACCGGTACTCCAAGATCACTTGCAGACTTCAATTGGTCGCCAGCGACATTGCCCAATCCGCCAACATAAATGGGCAGCGCTTCGCTTAGCATATATTCCATGCTGAAATAAGCAATACATTTCAACGATGTATTTGAATGGTTTTGCTGAAACCATGCAGGGATGGAGTATCCACTTTCTTTCTCCTTTAATAATGCATTTACTTTTTCCATGAAAACAGAATCGGCTAAACTTTTCTCCAACCGGTCACGGGATATTGTTTGCAAAACAATCCAGGGATTATGCGTAAGCTCCCAAAGCTGCGGATCAAGCTGTTTCCATATTTCATCTGCAGCATGGTTCCATGACCACTTCAGGTCAAGTGCAAGCTCTGCAAGAGCATTAACCCCTTCTGCATGGGAGGGTAAAAAATTAAATAAATTTTTCGTATTATCTTCTTCTTTATTCATGATCATTTTATTTATTTTTTGAGTGTCCGTTTAACGCTTCAAAGCCTGACACTACATCAAACAATTCTTCATCAATGGAACTCTGGCGCAAGCGATGATATTTTTTGTTAAGATCATCCAGCAGGTCAGTTATGTTTTTTTCAGCCCGTTGCATGGCATCCAGACGGCTTGCATTTTCGCTCGCTAATGATTCAACACAGGCCTTGAAAAGAGAAGTAAAAAGATAACCGTTAATTAATGCTACCAGCGTAGGCTTTACACCTCCTGCGATCTGTGGGGGTAATTTTGTGGGCCATTGAATTTCCTGCAAAGTTTCCTTCCATTTTTCGTCCAACGGCAAGAACCGCTGTATCACTGGTGTATAACCCGATCCGGGTTTTGGTTGATTGTGAAAAATATAAAATGCTGTTACTTCTTCTTTTTGGCGCTTCTGACTCTTGCTCAGGATTTCTGCCACCAACGGAGTTACGGCATTAATATCACTGGGAACGGAATATAATTCTGAAGCAGGAAATCCTTCATCCGACAGAAGCAATTGCACACGTTCTCCCACAGCCCAAATAATTTTTTTACCTGGTAAAGCTCTGAGAGATGTGGATACAAATGCTGCCATCGAATCATTGAACTGGGCAACAAGCCCCTGGTCTGATCCAAAGACAATGGCACAAATCACCTCTTCCGTTTTCTTTTTTGATACTGCTTTTTCATTTATTGAAGTGATTTTTTCTGCTTTGAAATAAGCGATAATGCCTAATGCTATCGTGTGATAATAATCATCAAGCGAGCTAACTGCAGTCTCATATTGATTTATGTTTGATGCAGCCATTGCCTTCATAGCACTTACAACAGATCTCAAGTCTTTCGCGCCTTCTGTTTTTTTTCGTAAATTTTCTAAAGTGTCCATTACTTTTTGTTTTCATCTGGTTTTGCCGTATCCATATTTTGATTCGGCTTTGACTTGTCTTTATCCTGATCTGCTTTCGGTTTATCCTTATCTTCATCAGGTTTTGACTTGTCCTTACCCTGATCTGGCTTTGGCTTATCCTGAAACGGCACAAGTATGGTGCCGGCAATCTTTAAAATAGCGTTGCTGTCTTCATCATTTAACTTCGCATTTGAAAATAATCGCTTGATTAGTTCCTCTGGAAAATTGTTGAAGTTTTTGAGTAGCGCATCTTGCGCATCCTGAATTTTTTCAAGTGGTATTGCATCCATCAAGCCATTTTTCAATGCAAGCAAAATCACGATCTGCTCAGATACCGGCATCTGCTCAAGTTCTGGCTGCTTAAGGCATTCACGGATTCTTTTTCCATGTTCAATGGTCTTTTTTGTATTTTCATCGAGCCTTGTCCCGAAACGGGCAAAGGTTTCCAGTTCTTCAAATTGTGCATACTCCAATTTCAAATTTGCTATAGAACGATATGCAGGCAATTGGGCTTTATCTCCCACACGTGAAACAGATTTACCTACATCAACAGCCGGTAAAATACCCAACTCAAAAAGTTTGGGTGACAGATAAATCTGTCCATCAGTAATTGAAATCAGATTAGTGGGAATATAAGCGGAAATATTTTGAGCTTCTGTTTCAATGATAGGCAAAGCCGTCAATGATCCACCCTTTAGTTCATCACTTAAGTGTGTTGATCTTTCCAATAATCTTGAATGGATATAAAAAATATCGCCTGGGAATGCTTCACGTCCGGGTGGCCTTCTTAATAATAAAGAAAGTTCCCTGTAAGAACGCGCATGATGTGTAAGGTCATCATAAATGATAAGCACATCACGCCCCTGTTCCATAAAATATTCTGCAATGCTGGTAGCTGCATAAGGTGCGATATATTCTAATCCAGGAGAATTATTCCCTTCTGCCACAACAACAATTGAATAGGCCATTGCTCCTTTTTCTTCCAGGTTGGCAATCACTTTTGCAACCGCGGAAGCCCGTTGTCCGATGGCGCAATAAATACACAAAACATTTTTATCATATTGGTTAAGAATAGTATCAATGGCAATAGCTGTTTTGCCGGTCTGCCGATCACCTACAATTAATTCACGCTGACCGCGACCAATAGGAATCAAAGCATCAATCACTTTAATACCTGTTTGCAAAGGAACAGTTACCGGGCTACGATCCATAATGGCATGTGCAGGGCGTTCAATCGGCAATCGTTCTTTGTGATTAATCGGGCCTTTATCATCAATGGGTTGTCCCAGCGGATCGATAACTCTCCCAATTAATGCATTACCTACCGGAATATCCATTACTCTGCCGGTCCGTTCTACTTCATCTCCGGCTTTCAATAATGAATCCTTACCTAAAAGAATTACACCTATTTCATCTTCATCAATATTATAAGCGATACCAAAAAGATCTCCGGGAAACTTCAACAACTCCTCAAAGCCCGCGCCTGGAAGTCCGGAAACTTTCACAATTCCTGTTGATACACTCATTACCAAACCAACCTCATGTGGCTTCATAGGAAAATGAAAGTTTTCTATACTCTTATCTAATTGACTGAATAGGTTGTTTACAATATTATCTGTTTCAATTTCTGACATGTTATACTTTTTCCGGCTGCGGTTTTGCTTTTTCTATTACGGTTTCTAAAATATCTTTCTCCAGGGAATTCAGGTATTCAGAAAAACTCCAGGAAAGTTTATACCCGTTTGTTGAAAGTTCAATACCGCTGATTATTTCTGGCGCTGTTTTAAATTGCAATTGTGCATCTGCACTCAATATTATATTAATTGCATCATGAATTTCACCTTGTTGTTTTGCAGGAAGATCAAATGCACTCCTCACCAAAATTGCATTTGAATTGGATTTAAATGCCTCGGTGAATTGTTCCTTCTCCTCATCCGTTGACTCTTTCAGGTGTTTAATGAATGTGTTGACTGATTGCTCTTCCATGCTAATTGAAGCAATATCTGTAAGTGCTTTTTTTGTAATAGCAAAAACGTGTTGTTGAATTTTTTCAACTATTTCAGTATTATCACTGACTTGTTTTTCCTTAGCTGCTTTTTCCATATTGTTACGCAAGGTGTCTGCATCAGCTTTTGCTCCGTCTATTAATTTTTGTTTTTCTGTATTTGCATCTGCAACGGCTTTGTCCATCAGTGCTTTTTTTTGCTGCTCAAAATCTTCATTCTTCTTTTTGAAATCATCCTGCTCTTTTTGAGCAGCAGCTTTTTTATCATCTGCATCCTTTAATTGATCCGTAATCTTTTTTTCCCGCTCATTTACAGCATTGAGTATTGGCTTATACAAAAACCTCTTTAATAACCACACCAAAATGAGGAAATTAATTACCTGTGCTATTACAGTGAACCAGTTGATTTTCATCTGATAATTTTTATTTTATTTTTGCCAGATGCCCGCCTGAACGGAACGGGCAGGTAATTCGCACTAAAGATTTTTTATCAATCAAAGTTTCAATATTACTCATTTCATTACTTAGCATTAGCGATAATGTGGTTCCAGAAAGGATTTGCGAAAATGAGTATCATCGAAACAACGAAACAGTATATCGCGGTTGACTCAATCATTGCCAATCCCACAAATAGTGTTCTTGTTATTGTTGGTGCGGCATCAGGCTGTTGTGCAATGGAGCTCAATGCTGATGATACCGACTTGCCTTCGCCTAATGCGGGCATCATGCAACCGATGCCGGTGGTAAGTCCTGCAGTTACAATTGATGCTACTGCGATGAGAGTTGTACTATCCATTTTTATTTTTTTTATTATTTGTTATTAAATCAGAGTTATCTGTTTTTTTTGCGTCATGCACCGCGGCAGCTATATAAACAGTTGCCAGTATGCTGAAAATATAAGCCTGCACCATACCGGTAAGTAATCCTAGCGCACTCATAACGGCCGGAAATATAAAGGGTGAGATACTTAATAAAATAGCGACGATCATTCCACCACTCATGATATTCCCAAATAATCTTACGGCCAATGCAAGGGTGCGGGAAACTTCACTAATGAGATTAAAAGGCAGCATGATAAATGTCGGCTTCAAATATGATTTCAGGTAACCACCCAAACCACTTTTTTCTATACCAAAAAACGGAACGGCAATGAATACGCAAAGCGCCATGGCGGTTGTGGTAGATAGAGAGGCGGTTGGCGGTGTGTACCAAGGAAAAATAATACACAAGTTGGCCGTACCGATAAATAAAAACAAGGTGCCGATAAAGCCGATGTATTGTTCGGGATGATTTAAACCAACATCTTTAATTTGTTTGTTGATGCCTGTTACGATCATTTCCAGAATGCACTGCCAGCGTGAAATGGTAATATCTGTTTTTAGTTTTCGTGTTACCAATTTGGATGCTACTATCAATATCAGCATTAAACCCCATGTAGTAACAATGGTAAGATTAATGGTAATAAAACCATGTTGCCATAAAATTGTTTGGTCGGGGCTAAGCTTCATGATCCATCTCCTTTTTTAATTGCAATTCTTTTTCATCAATTGATTTTGTATAATGAATAACAAGGAAGCGGGCTATTATGAATCCTATCAAACAGATTATCAGTTTTTCCCAATCCCCCAGGCCAATAAAATAAAATCCTAATAAGGTAATGCTCACACGAAATAAGAAACTACCAAAAACCCACAATGCTGGTGTTTTTGACACAACCGTTTTCTTCACGGTAAACCAAAGGCCGCCAAAGAATAATGTTCCCAGCAACATTCCTACAATAAATACCAATATCATATATGAAATTTCAGTCACTGTCGTTTTTTTTATGCATCTCTTTGTCTTCTTTATCTACCCAATACCATGCAATCACACAACCGGTAATTATACCTGCGACCAAACAGGTCAATGTCCAGGAAAATGATTGTGGATATTTATTATCAAGCCATACTCCTAATACCGCACCAAGTAGTGAAGGAACTGCTACCGACCAGCCAACCATGCCCATCATTCCTAATCCAAACCAAACCCCGTTCTTTTCATTCAGCGCCTTCAATTTTCGCTTTTCTTTTCTAGTAACCTCGTCGCTAAAAAAATGATCTTCTTTATCATTTGCTACAGGTTCCATGATTAATTATTTCGAAGTTTATCGAAACTGTAAATAAATCCTCTTTCCAATTTTAAAACTTCAGTACTTACTTCCTTTTCATTATCATCCCTCATTTTAAAATCTTTTTTTACCAGTTCACCAAGCTTGCCCAGATTTGCTCCGCCAACCGCATTACGAACTGAAACCAATACCTGGCCACCAGCTTTTATCATTATACCCTTGTCAACCGCAACATATTGCATACCCTCTTTTTCGGATTCATAAGTGAGAATGCCCGGTACCAATGCAGCAACACAATCCAGCCTTTGTGGTAACAACCCATAAGAACCCTCACTAGTCTCTATTACAACCCGGCTAACATTTTTTATGTCAACGAATACTTTAAATGGTAACAAAATTTTAAGGTTCATAAATTATTATTTCAAATGAATTTTTATCAGACGGATACTTTTTCTTTTACAGTACCCTGCTTTTCGGTTTTGTTATCATCTGTTTTAGTTTCATCCTTTTTTGTATTACTGGTATTGTTCGTTGCTTTTTTCTTTACCTCATCAATCGAGCCAATCATATAAAATGCGCTTTCAGGATAATCTTTGAACTCATCTGACAGAATACGTTCACAGCCATCCAATGCGTCTTTCAAACTAACTTGTTTCCCTTTGAGGCCACTAAATTGTTCGGTAGCAGAAAAAGGCTGCGTAAGAAATCTTTCAAGCTTCCTTGCACGATTTACCACATTCCGATCCTGGACAGATAACTGTTCCATACCAAGCATGGAAATGATATCTTTTAATTCTTCGTATTGAGCAAGTGTTTGTCTTATCTTCTGTGCAAGGTTGTAGTGCTTTTGCCCGATTATTCCCGGCGTTGCCATTTTTGAATTGGACTGTAACAGATCAATGGAGGGATATAACCCTTCACTTGCTTTTTTTCTGGAGAGTGCGATGGATGCGGAAAGGTGCGAAAATGTATGCACCGCAGCAGGGTCTGTCAAATCATCTGCAGGCACATATACCGCCTGGATAGAAGTGATTGCACCAGCATCAGTATATGCAATACGCTCTTCTAATTCGGCTAATTCTGTTCCCATAGTTGGTTGATAACCGAGTCGTGACGGCATTTGTCCCATCAGTCCGGATACTTCCATTCCTGCCTGAATAAAACGAAAAATATTATCAATCAGTAACAATACATCACGGTGTTCATCATCCCGAAAATATTCAGCCATAGTTAGTGCTGCATGGCCAACACGAAAGCGAGCACCGGGTGGTTCATTCATTTGTCCAAACAACATCACCATATCTTTAAGCAGATCCGCATCTTTCATGGCGTTGTATAATTCATTCCCTTCACGGCAACGTTCGCCGATACCACAGAACATGCTAACGCCTTTGTTATGCCCCACCATGTTGTGGATCATCTCTGTTAGCAAAACTGTTTTGCCTACGCCTGCTCCGCCAAACAACCCCGCTTTGCCACCACGTTCCAATGGTATCAGCACATCAATTGCTTTAATTCCTGTCTCAAAAACTTCTGATTTGACAGCTCTTTTTGATAATGGCGGCGGTGACTGGTGTATGGTGCGTCGTTCGCCCTTCGGAAGTGGTTCAAGATGATCTATGGTATTTCCAAAAACATCAAACATCCTGCCCAGTATATTTTTTCCAACCGGCACAGTCAGCTCTTTTCCATCCGTTTCAACCACCATTCCTCTTGCTAATCCCTGAGTTGGATTTAATGCGATTCCTCTTACACTATGGTCATCCAATTGTGATAATACTTCAATAGATACCTGCTTGTCTTTTCCTGCGTGAAGCAACGTATAAATCGGCGGAAGATCATTTTCAAAAGTTACATCTACAACACTTCCTCTTACGGAAATGATCTTTCCATAATGAATTGCTATAGCGGTATTTTTTGAGTCTAAATCCATTTACTTTTAGTTATCCTTTATTGTGTATAAAAACATATCCATCATTTTGTTCATTACAGCATTTAGTTTTGATTCAAATTGAACTTATGCTTCCACAATCATCTTGCCGATATTAGCACCTTTAAACAATCCAAGCAATGCCGTTGGTAACTGATCAAATCCATGAACAATTGTTTGCTCAAATTTTATTTTCCCTTCTTTTAACCATTCTTCCAGGTGACTGATCCCTTTAGGAAATTGATTTTGAAAATTACTGACAATATACCCCTGCATTAAAACACTTCGGGTAAGTAGCATGGGCTGTAAACGAGGTCCTTCAGGTATTCCAGTGGTATTGTATAATGAAATTTGTCCGCACAATGGGATGCGTGCATGAAAGTTGATGTTACTGATAACAGCATCCGATACTTCGCCACCAACATTATCGAAATAAATGTCCACGCCTTTGGGGCATGCTTTTGAAACGGCTGTTTTTAAATCGGTAGCTGTTTTGTAATTGATGGCCTCATCAAAACCATATTTGTCTTTCAATAATTTTATTTTTTCATCAGACCCGGCTATGCCAACTACATAGCAGCCTTGTATCTTGGCTATTTGACCTACTACCAGGCCCACTGCCCCGGCGGCACCTGAAACAACCACTGTGTCCCCGGCTTTCGGTTTTCCAATCTTCATCAAACCAAAATAAGCAGTCAGGCCAGTCATACCGAGCACGCTGAGATAATAAGATATCGGTACAACCGATCCATCTATTTTTGATAAGTTTTTTGCAGGTGCAACTGTTTGAACACTCCATGGCAACATACCCGACACGATATCATCCGGTTTTAAATCATCTGTTTTACTCTCTACTATTCTTGCTATAACTCCTCCTGACATTGGTTGATCTATCTGAAAAGGAGAGACATAAGATTTTGCCTCATTCATTCTGCCCCGCATGTAAGGATCTACTGAATAATACAAACCCTCCAGTAGGACTTCGCCATTCTGCAAATCCGGCAATTCAATATTTTCGAATCGAAAATTGTCAAGTGTAGGTGTACCAGCCGGTCTTGATGCCAGAACGATTTGTTGTGTTTTCATGATTAATTGTTTAATACTAACCTCTGTTGCAAAAGAGAAAGCAATTGCCTGGCTACATCATTTGAGGAAGCGGGATTTTGTCCGCTAATCAACAAACCATCTTTAATTACATAAGAAGCCCAATCTTCTTTTTTAGAATAAATAGCCCCTTTCTTTTTCAATTCATCTTCCAGCAAAAAAGGAACTACATCAGTCAGGTTAACTGCGGCTTCTTCCGTATTGGAAAAGCCGGTAACTCTTTTATCTTTTACAAGTGCATTTCCTTTTTCGTCTTTTACATGTAATAGAACTGATGGCGCGTGACACACGACAGCAACGGGCTTTTTACTTTTCCAGAATGATTCTATTAAATGGATAGAATTTTTATCTTTGGTAAGATCCCACAATGGGCCATGACCTCCCGGATAAAATACTGCATCAAAATCATCAGCATCTATTTCAGCTAATTTTTTTGTGTGCGCCAACAATTGTTGCAAGCCTTTATCCTTATCAAAACGCTTTGTTGCTTCAGTCTGGTTATCCGGTTCTTCACTTTTGGGATCAATAGGAGGCTGCCCGCCATTGGGAGAAGCGAGGACAATTTCTGCACCTGCATCTTTCAATGTATAATAAGGAGCAGCAAATTCTTCTATCCAGAAACCGGTTTTATGTCCTGTGTTTCCCAATTCGCTGTGCGATGTAAGAACGATTAGTATTTTCATTTTTATTTTGATTTAGATGTTTTACATTTTTTTCCGGCGACCCGTATCTTAGTTTATTTATTTTCTTTCCTCCGTGAATACCAGTTTGGAAAAATTATCAAAGAAAGCGTGTCTTTTATAATTTTCGGTGTTGCCGGATCAACCAACCAATATCAATAATTGTGCGACACTATTTTTTATTTTTATTTTCCTATAATCCGGGAGGGCGTAATCAAAGCGAAATTCCTTGCTTTCTTGTTATCTCTACTTATTACGAACTGGGAAGCATACCTGAAATTCGTTGTAAGTTATCCTTCATTACGGCATCTGAATAATCTTTCCAATGCACTTGTGCCACCTTGACAATAGGGCTTTTTTTCCACAAATGGTAAGTTTTATATCCAAAGCCTTGAGGATATTTTACCTTATCAAAAAACTATTGCTGGATTAACCGAGACAGGAAGGAATAGGAAGGAGATTGATACAATAGTTCCATTTTAATCCATCCGTTGTCGGAGCATTTCAGAGTCCTGAATCATCCAAAAAGGAAAATCAGATCTTCCCGTACACTTGCAAAACGTGAAAAACATTTTTAAGATTCCCGACATTCTATAAACGTATCTACCTTTGTCATCATAGAATATCAATTCATTGCTAAAAATTTTAAAATGGAAATAAAAATACGCTCTATCGAAACAAAAGATATACGATTCCCGACCAGTAAATCCTTAGACGGATCGGACGCTATGAATAAAAGCCCGGATTATTCTGCCGCTTATGTTATCTTAAAAACAAATGATCCAAAACTGGAAGGGCATGGCCTTACTTTTACTTTAGGAAGGGGAAACGAATTGTGCGTTGCCGCTATCCAATCATTGTCCTATTTATTAATTGGAAAATCCCTGAAAGATATTACTGCAAACATGGCTGGCTTTTGGCGGATGATAACCGGCGATTCGCAATTGCGATGGCTTGGCCCCGAAAAAGGAGTTATTCACATGGCTACCGGCGCCATAGTAAATGCCGTTTGGGATCTTTACGCAAAAGCAGAAGACAAACCGGTCTGGAAATTAGTGGCTGACATGACACCGGAGCAAATGGTTGGGTGTATAGACTTTACTTATCTAACCGATGTAATTACTCCGGAAGAAGCTTTAAAGATGCTTAAAAAAAAGGCTAACACCAAACAGGAAAGAATTGATTATTTATTAAAAAACGGTTATCCGGCTTACACCACCTCTGCCGGATGGATGGGATATTCCGAAGAAAAGATAAGAAGGTTAAGTCGTGAAGCTAAAAAGGATGGATGGAAATATCTGAAGATGAAAGTGGGTGGCGATGTAAACGAGGATATAAGAAGGGCTGAAATAATAAGGGAAGAGGTAGGAGGTGACATCAAATTAATGATGGATGCCAATCAAAAATGGGATGTGAACGAGGCAATTGAAAACATGAAATTGCTCGCTCAGTTTAATCCCTGGTGGATTGAAGAGCCCACAAGCCCTGATGACATTTTAGGCCATCTCACCATAAAAAAAGCAGTTTCACCGATTAAAGTAGCTACCGGTGAACATTGCCAAAACAGTGTTATGTTCAAACAGTTTTTGCAGAGCGGGGCTATTGACATTTGCCAGGTGGACAGTTGCAGAACGGGAGGAATAAATGAAGTGCTGGCTGTAATGCTTATGGCAGCGAAATTTAATATTCCTGTATGTCCCCATGCGGGAGGAGTAGGATTGTGCGAATATGTACAGCATTTGTCCATGATAGATTATATCTGCATCAGCGGTACCCTGGAAAACAGGATGACCGAATACGTAGATCATCTTCACGAACATTTTGTGGATCCGGTAATTATAGAGAAGGGAAATTATATGCCTCCGCAAGCACCGGGATATAGTATTGAAATAAAAAATTCATCACGGGAATTATATACTTTCCCTACAGGTGAGATATGGAGGAATTCGGGGAAATAATCTGAAGGATAAACAGATTATACCAAATGATCGCCTTTACAAACTTGTAAAGAAAGGATAATATTTAACCGTAAATCATTCAGTTACCTAAATTAAAAAAAGCCTTTCAAACACATTATTTGAAAGGCTTTTAATTTTACCGTGTTGTCCCACGAGGACAACTTTTAGCTTGTTTTTATTTAATCTTATTTTCTCTTACTTTTCTTTCAAAATGCTTATCTGTCCTATCTTTCATGGAAAATATAAGTAGTGGAGAAATTAAATAAAACAAAGAAAAACCGTCAATCACACCGTCAATCAACAATAAATACCTACTTTTGTCTTGTTCAAAAATTTGATAAAGATGAAAGTAACATTTTACCTGCTTCGTCCTAAAAGCAAAACAGAAACCGGCCTCAATGCCAATATTTCTTACAACACTCAAAGATTAAGATTAGGGATTAATGAAAGTATTAATCCAACGTATTGGAATGTAGAAAAAGGCAAGGCAGGAAACAAAGGATTCCCACAAGCCCCGGAATTTAATAAACGCCTGGACACGTTAAGAAACGGTGTTGAAAAATGTTATTACAATTTTCTTAATGAAGAATTACAGCCACCAACGCCAAAGCAATTAAAAGATTTAATCCTGAAAGAAGTACTGGACAAAAGGAAGAAAGTTACTTTGATTGATTTTTACGAAGATTTTATTTTACAAACTGCCTGTGGAGGCAGGATCACAAAAAAAGGAAAAGTAGTTGCCCCTGAATCGGCAAAACAATATCGGGTGGCACTAAATAACCTAAAAGAATTTAACGCTAACTTGAATTACAACGACATTACACAGGATTTTTATAATGGCTACCTGAAATTCCTAAACAAAAAAGGCAAAGCATTAAATACCATTGGAGACCAAATAAAGAAACTAAAAGCAGTCATGGCAGCCGCAATGATGGGCGGGCACCATAAGAACGAAGCATTTAAGAACTTCATCAAACCAAGTGAGGAGGCAGACAACATTTATTTATCAGAGAAGGAATTAAAGGAAATTGAAAACCTCAATCTTGCTTCAAATCCTGCTTATGATAAAGTCAGAGATTTATTTCTCATAGGGTGCTATTCCGGTTTACGCTATTCAGATTTTAGCCGGTTAACCTCGCAACATATTGCGGACGGATACTTTACTATCGAGCAGCTAAAAACAGGCAAAACGGTTTCTATTCCATTGCATAGCGTTGTAAAAAAAATCATTGCAAAGTATGATGGAAATTTACCTAATGCCATTTCAGGACAAAAGTTTAATGAATACCTGAAAGAAGTATGCCAGCTTGTACCATGCTTAAACGGCAATGAGAGCAAACGAAGAACCACAGGCGGTTTAAAGACAATATCCACCTTACATAAATGGGAAATGGTAAGTAGCCACACGGGAAGGAGATCATTTTGCACAAATGAATATTTGAAGGGAACCCCGACCTTAACAATTATGGCAGTAAGCGGACACAAAACAGAAACTGCTTTTTTGAAGTACATAAAAATTTCACCAAAAGAACACGCTGAAAAAATGATGCAGTTATGGGAAAAGAGAGAATCAAAATTAATAGCAGTATGAAAAATTATATAGCACCTGGAAGTGATAATATGATAAGTGATATGTTGAAAGACCCCCGATTTAAAAATTGGATTGATATAAATTCATTTATTAAAGTGCCGGACGGAGAGATGCCGGTCGGTTGCTATGATGCTGATGGCAAACGAACCGATGACCCTAAAAAAATGGCTACTAAGCCCTATATGATGTGGTATGATAAAGATGATCTACCCACAAGTAACGCCGATTACAGAATCCCTAAAAAGGATAAGATTGCAATGGAATCGTTAACCAAAGACGCAAAAACAAACGAAGATTTTGAAATTATTTACCAAAGAGAATTGGAGCTATGGAACGCACCTGATGGAAAAGCATTTAAGAAATACCTTACTGATAAAGTAAAGGCCATGTTATTATTTGAAGAGGCTTTGCCACAAAAAGATCGTGTTTATACTTCAATAGCACAAGACCTTTGTACAAACTTTTTAGAATGGTTAGAAAACACAGATAGTGAAGGCATACAGAATAAGGGTCAGAAAACATTTGAATTCCCGCCAATACAGGATGGAATATTAAAACCAGTCGGTATGACTAAACTTTTAGAAATAGAAAAATCCTTAATCGAAGATGGATATTATATTGATACGACCGGGCGATGGTATAGAAATATGCAAGACCTTGCTGACCTTCTTTGGGCGTTCAAAGCGAAGAACTATTTTAAAAGCAAAACTGATAATAAATTTACAAGCGAGGAAAAGAAATTTTTTAAAAAAAGATACAAGTGTGAAAAGCAAGTAGAACAATATCTTTACCCTTCAAAAAAAGTTAATTTTGATAAAAACCGGTTTAATCATTACTTTACCTAAAAACCATATTTAGTATGATTTTGACCATATTCGATATGGTTTTTTAATTTAAAATTTTATTTCATTTTGCCTGAAATGCTTTGTACATAAGTATTTCAGGCTTTTTTATGCAATATGGTTTTTTACACTTTTCCATTTTATGCTCAACTTTGAAGGATGAAATTTAAAACAAAAAAGTATGTTGACGTATAACGAAGTACCAGCCGGAATAACAGAAATTTTACACCGGATGGAATCAATGGAAACAAGTTTGGCCCGGCTAATCAGCAATCATAAACCACAGCAACCAGACAGCTACATAACAAGGCAGGAAGCAGCCGACACGCTGCATATCACTCTTCCCACGTTGCTGACATGGACAATGGACGGAAAAATAAAAGGCTATCGCATAGGCCGCCGTGTGCTGTACAAAAAGAATGAAATAAATGAAGCGGTTACTTCAATCAATGTAAGAAAAGGAGGGAACCCCAAATGACAGTAATAAAAAAAGCCCCCGGCAAAGAGGGCAATAATAACGATGAAAAAAGTCAGCACAAAGATAAAGGAAAAAAATCTGTTCCTGTTCTTTCTTTGGAAGATTTTAAGGGTGAAAAAACGCAAGATGAAGCCCTGCAAGTCTTAGCAAATACCTGTCTCATTAATCTATCCGAAAAATTAGAGCCGCCACCGATTGCTATGCAGATAATTTGGGAGGGAAAACCGGTAACACTATTCACTAAAGGGAATTTTTCAATCATTACCGGAGCCGCAAAAAGCAGGAAATCATTTTTAATTTCTTTGTTTATGGCAGCCGCAATTTCAGGAAGATTGCAAGATTTATTTCTTTGTGAAGGAAGCGGAATAAATATCATTTTCGATACAGAACAGGCAAAATATAAAGTTCAACAAATTGCAAAAAGGATATGTAATTTATCTGAAAAATCTACACCGGAAAATTTACTTGTTTATTCACTTCGCACCCTGGAGCCTTCACAAAGAATTGATTTAATAGACCACGTATTAGCCACCATCCGAAATATAAATTTTGTGGCCATAGATGGAATCATTGATTTAGAAATAGATCCAATTTTACAGGCAGAGCAGGCGCAAAAAATAGTAATGAAGTTGATGCAATGGAGTGAAATTTATAACATTCATATTACTTGTGTCCTTCATTACAATAAGACCGTACAAACATTATTAGGCCACCTGGGGAGTTTCTCTCATAGAAAAGCTGATGCAGTAATTGAAGTTGCCAAAAGTAAAGACGATGTGAATGTGTCAATAGTTCGCGCGATAGATTGTAGAGAAAAAGAATTTGAACCTTTTGCCTTTTCAGTTGATCCACATGGTATGCCATACATCTTGAATAATTACACGATTGAAAAGCAAAAAGCAAAGCAGGAACCCAAAGAAAAGAAGCCTGTTTTTTTGCCTGCAAATGTTGATGAGATTTTGCATAAGGAAATTTTGAACGCTGCATTTAAAGTTCAGAAAGAGCAGAACTTTTCAGAGTGTTGGGGAAACATAAAAGATGCAGTTGAAAAGGTTGCTTGCGAAAGTATAGGCGACAGCAAAGCCAAAGATTTTTTACGGTACTACATTTCAGAAAGTGAAATAATTAAAGTTGACCGGCCTAAAAAATATGCAGTTTATGTTTTATCGGGACAAAAAATTATTGACTTTAAATAAGTGTGTTACTGTGTTAACTAAAGTGTGTTAACACACTTTTGAGTGAACTGGGTTAGTGTGTTAACCCGCCCCTATATATAGGGCGGTAGGTTAACTTAACACACTTTTTAAACAGGTAAAAAAAAATAATATGAATTGGATAGATAAACAAGTTTCTTTTTATAAAAATCATTTTGACAATATCGGGCGACCTGCCACGTACCGGCAAATATTGTTTTCATTCTTTGGAGACTGCTTCCCGATTATCTACCAATTAAGACAATTAGAGAATGACAAAATAAAAAAATCTGAATTAAAAAGTAAACTGCCAGGTTTTGCACCCGCTGCTTTATTGCAACAACGAACAGCCGGAAAGGTTATTGAGATTGAGCGCACCGGAATAATGCAATTAGATTTTGATTATGTAGATATTCAGGATTATGATATTGAGGAATTGAAGCAGGCAGTATTTCATTTGCCCTTCATTGGTTTTTGTGGTTTATCCTGTTCAGGTAGAGGGTTTTTTGCATTGGCAATGATAGCGGAGCCGGAAAGACTAAATGAGTATGCAGATCATGTTTTTAATGTGTTGATAAAATACGGAATAAAACCCGACACAAGTAAAGGCAGAAATGTAAATGATTTGCGTTATCTATCTTATGATTGTAACATGCTTTTTAGAGAAAATCCGGAACCATTACGAATAAGCCATTTTAAGGCGAAGGGAGCCACGAAAACAATAAAGTGCACCAATTACCCACCGCGAACATTTAAAGGCACTGATAGAAGGACAAAGCAAGGACTGGAAGATATTTTGAACGTGAAGGAAGGCAACCGATTTGAAACAGTAAGGAGAGTGGCTTATTTCTTTGGCAGCCTGAAAGATAGCAGCCTTTTAGAACCGATTAAGCAGGCCATTGAAAGCAATTCAGAGTTTACAGGCGAAGAAAAAAAATATTTGAAGTTAGCAGATAACAGTTTTAATGCAGGATCACAAAAACTTTTTTTAAACTAAAAACAACAATAATAATGGAACAAAAAGTAATGGATTTAATCCCTGAAAATTTAAAGGAAAAATTAATTCAGGAAGCGGCGGAAATCTTAAAAGAGCGAGCCGAAACACAAGCAGGAACCGTAAGCCCTGACATTAAAAATTTTGTAACAGAAAATTATCCCACAAAACCAAAAAAGTAAATTATGAAAAAGATTATCATTGAAGAAAATGCAGAAATGCAGGAACAGGAACTAAACAAAACAAACCAGTTTTGTAATGCAGTCAACAAAGAGTTGCAACAATTTAAAACAGATACCGGCTATAATCCTACAATGGATGAAGTGAAAAAAATAATGGTAAGCAAAGACCCTATTTTATTGCTGGATAACCTTAATAGTTTTTTAGATAAGCAATTAGATCAAATGAAAATTACCAGTACCCTAATGAGAGCGAACCAGAAAGCCGGGCAAAAGACCTTTGTAGATAACCTGTTTAAGAAATTAAACTTTTTACCTTACAAATCCGGGTATCTACACCAACTATCAATGGAAAATGGATTATTGATTTTATCAAAAGAAAATGAAGTAGAAATAAGGGATAGTTTCCGTAACTACATCACAAGCGAAAAGGCAAAACAATTTTGGGAACTTCATAAAGCAGCTACACAGGCCCTCAATATTTTTTCAGTATTTGTAAAAGAAAATACAACCCTTAGTTATGTTTCGATTGAAGATTTATCAAAAGAATTTTTTTACATGGACTTTGAAACCCGAAATGTAGAGAGCGAAAGCATGGATTATGAGGGATGCGTTCAAAGACGAACTATGCAAGACAAAACAGCAATACAACCCTTGTAATTAACAATGAAAAAACAATATTATGGCATTTAAAAAAGGAATTTCAGGGAACCCCACAGGAAGGCCAAAGGGCGCAAACAATAAGGCTACAAGCGATTTGCGAACATGGATAAATCAGTTTATTGATGAGAATCGAGAGCAAATAAAAGATGACTGGAAAAAACTGGATGCAAAAGACAGGCTATTGATGTTTGAAAAACTATTAAAATATTCCATACCAGCCCTGCAAGCTACCAGCCTGGACTTAAACTTTGAAAAGTTGACTGATGAACAACTGGACGAAATTATTAACCGGTTAACTGAAGCTAATGAAGAACATTAAAAATACACGATCTGAAAAAATAAAATTATTAACCGGCCTAAGAGCAGGAATTATAAAACTAAATGAACTATTGCCGCCAAAGGTTTTGATTTACGATGAAAGCACCGGTATTTATTTTCGGAACAATAAAGAAATTTCTGAAAGGGAATTTCAGAAAATGAACAGTGCAAATATTATAGTGATTGAATTATCTGATATTGTCGGAATAAGAGCAGGCAGCCCCGATTTTAAACAAAATAAATTTTATCAAAAGCCACCACTTGACAGTAGTCAGGTTAAAAAAATTATTACCCACATAAGAGAAAATAAAAATGGAACGGAAAGAAAAAATTGAATTACTGAAAGGAATTTCCAAAGGAACCCGGAAGATAGATGAACTGTTAAACATTCACGATCCTGTTATTATTGATGAAAATGATAACCGGCCAATTATAATTGCAATCAAAGCAAATGGCCGTGTTATTTTAGCGAAAGATTTTGAGCGATTGAGAGAAAGGAATTTAATAACAGGATTTGCGATTGATTTGAGAAATAAGAATTTTAAATTATTATCCTTCGATTGAAAAATAGTTAATTATCATTATTTTTAAACAGTTAATGAAATTTATTCATACTTAAAACTTGAAATCATGGTATCAAACGATGTATTTCTTTACTCAATTATTGCTCTGATTGTTTGGGCTATTATAATCTATTTCATCATTCAGAGTGCATCTAAATCAAATAAAATAGAACTTTTGATGAGAAAGCAAACTTCATTACTTGCGAGAATGGCACGAAAGGCAGGCGTAAGCGATGAAGATGTGGACGCAATTCTCAGGCAAGTTGTTTAATAGATGAAATGAAAAATCTAATAGTTCATTTCATTTCAAAATACTACCATTTATATTTGCAGTCTTTACATTGATAAGTACTTTTAAGTTTATTGGCCGCAAGAGCTCCCCACATTAAAGCCGATCCGAGTTTACTACTTGTGCTTATTTTTTGAATGTTAGTTGATTTGCAGTTAGGACACTTCATTGCTGTTTGCATAGGCCTACCACAATTTGGGCAATTTTCTGCGCTATCTGAAATTTGTTTACTGCAATCGGGGCAAGTTATTAATGGCATAATATTTTAAATTTTTCTTGATAAATAATTAAGCTAAAGTTAAAAGTTTTTAACCGAATACTAATATTTGGGGATTAATAAAAAGCCCCTACAAGATTGCAGGGGTTAAGATGTTCAAATCTTTGATAAATTCTTTCAAATATACAGCTTCTTTTTTAGAAAACTGTCAATCATACTGTCAGTCAATATATCTAACTTATTGATATTCAGTATATATCTGTTGTCCCACGAGGATTCGAACCTCGACATACAGAATCAAAATCTGTTGTACTGCCTTTATACTATGGGACAAAGGTTTGCAAAAGTAAAGTTTGAAATAAGATATTCCAAATGATTTTTGCAGATTAACACGGAACCAAATCCAACTACAGGAGAACATCAATTATCCCTTCTCTCTCAGAGCTACAGTTCACTATTACTCTCCCTTTCCTTTAGTTCTTTTATCTTATCCAACGCCCCGGCCACCACGTCGCACATGATCGTATATAACGCTCCTTGTTGTGGATGAGCATAGATATATTCCAGCGCTTCATTTTCATTGGCGATTACCATTATAGGAAGTTCGGGGTTTATCTTTTTTATACCTTCCTCCAAAAGGCCAATGATCTCACTGGCCTCCCTGCCTCTTAAATTCTTATCGCAACGGATGATGATCTCATCAAAATATTTCGCAGATATCTCTCCCAGTTCACGGATGTCATCATCTCTCCTGTCGCCGGTACCACTGATAACGCCTATCTTTTTGGGATAATCAAGTTTACTTACAAAATCGCATAACAATAATAATCCGTGCGGATTATGAGCAAAATCAGCGAGAAATGTAAAATTCTTAAAGTTGAAAAAATTGAGCCTTCCGGGGGTTTGTGTAGAAGATGGCATAAAAGAAGCCAGCGCCGAACGGATATCCTCGATCGTGATATCCCGGTACATATAGGCAGCCAATACCGCCGGAAGACAATTATTAATATTATGGACTGCTTTTCCTTCAAAGGTGATAGGAATATCTTTCACATTCATCACCCGTATCTTCCAGTCACCTTTTAAAATAGTGATATTACCGTTTTCAAAAACAGCACTCAATCCGCCTTCTTTGCTGTGTTTTTTGATACGTTTATTATTTTCATCCATGCTGAAAAGGGCAATATTACATTTCAGCCCGTCTTTCATGGCATATACAAGATCATCATCGGCATTTAAAACCGCATAGCCATGCGGAAAAACAGTTTCCGGAACTACCGATTTCAACTTGGCCATTTGTTCCAGGGTATTGATACCTCCAAGCCCCATGTGGTCTGCCGCTACATTGGTAACAATGGCTACTTCGCAATGATTGAATGCCAACCCGTTCTTTAATATACCCCCTCTGGCACATTCGAGTACGGCAAAATCAACCGTAGGATCTTTTAATACAAATTGTGAACTCAACGGCCCGGTGCAGTCGCCTTTCATCATCATCTGATTTTGAATATATACTCCATCACTGGTTGTATATCCCACTTTTTTACCCGCACTTTTTGCGATATGAGCCGTCAACCGTGTAGTGGTGGTTTTGCCATTGGTACCCGTAATCGCTATGATCGGAATACGCCCGTTGCCTCCTTTGGGGAAAAGCATATCCACTACCGGCTCAGCCACATTTCTTGGTAAACCTTCCGAAGGTTCAATGTGCATTCTGAAACCGGGAGCCGCATTCACTTCGAGTATGGCGCCCCCATTTTCAAATACCGGTGTACGAAGATCATTGGCCATAATATCTATACCGCAAATATCCAGGCCGATTATTTTCGCTATGCGCTCGCACATGAAAATATTGGTAGGATGCACCTCTTCCGTTACATCGGCAGAAGTACCTCCTGTAGAAAGATTGGCGGTAGGTTTTAATAACACCAATTCTCCTTTTGCCGCTATGGTATCTAAAGTGTAGTTTTTTTCATCCAGCATCTTCTGGGTGAACTGGTCTATGGTGATCTGAGTTAATACTTTCTCATGTCCAAATCCGCGCCGGGGGTCTCTATTGGTTTCATCTATCAGGTATTGAAGGGTGTGCTCTCCGTCGCCTGTAACGGATGCGGGTGTACGCAGTGCCGCACAAATAAATTTGTAATTAATGACCAATATCCTGAAATCAAAACCGGTAATGAACCTCTCTACGATTACGCTTCGTCCATACTCTTTAGCGGCTTCAAATGCAGTAACAGCTTGCTCCCAGGTAGTAATATGGGTCGTATTTCCTTTGCCGTGATTACCGTCAATAGGTTTGATCACCAGCGGATACCCATATTTTTCCACGGCTTGTGTAAGCCCTTCTACGGTACGTATCACGGTGCCACCCGGTACCGGTATTTCGGCGGCACCTAATAAATTTTTTGTTTCTTCTTTATCGCAGGCAATGTCAACGGCTATATTACTGGTGGTACTTGCAATAGTAGCCCGTATTCTTTTTTGATGAATGCCGTATCCCAATTGTACCAGCGAATGTTTATTAAGCCTGATATAAGGAATTCCTCTTTTGGCAGCTTCCTCTACAATACAGCCTGTGCTTGGGCCAAGCCGTGTATTCTCCCTTATTTCCCTCATCGTCAGAATGTCTTCATCCAGGCTGTAGGTAATACCATCAATAAGGGCTTGTACAATCCGGGTCGCAGCTTTCGCGGCATACACACCGGCATCTTCTTCAATATAGCTGAAACATACATAATATTCACCCGTTACTCCGGTACCACGTGTACGGCCAAAGCCCGTATCCATACCCGCAAGCGTTTGCAATTCCAACGCGAGATGTTCTATCACATGCCCCATCCAGGTACCTTCATCCACCCTTGATAAAAATCCACCGGGAACACCTTCACTACAACGGTGCTCATACAAAGACGGCATCAGTTTTTCAAGCCGTTCTCTGAAACCGGGTATCGTGTTCGTAGGTCGTTCTTCCATTTCCTCAAGGTCTAGTTTCAATTGAATTAGTTTCGTTCTTCTCACGCTCCAGAAATTAGGCCCGCGCAGTATTTTTATTTCAATAATCTTCATAAAGGAAATTAAGAGGTTTTAAAAATGATAAAATGATACCGGTAAAAAGAGACAAAAGGTAAGATAGAAAAGACGAATGTCAAAAAAATTCCACCATTTCGAAAGCGCCGGAAACAAGAGGACTCTGATACACACTAATTGTAGAAAAAATTCTCTACCTATCTTTCCCCTCTTAGGAGAATTGTACCTGGTGATTTCAAGTAATACACCAGTTCAAATAAAATCTAAAAAACAATCATCTTACACCGATTATACAGATTCTATAGTCCAATTCCGCTCACGCTACATTGGACTATGAATCTGTTATATCGGCATTACACCATAAGTCTTTTTGGACTAAATTAAAAATACACTTGGTATTACTTCAGTTGGAATAAATTTTGTGGTCAAGGTTTCATAGCGCCTGGATTTGTCCATTGATCACTTCTTATATTATAACCAGGATAATGTTTGCTATACTCCAAAAGATTACCGGTGAAGCTAATTATGGCATTAAAAGATGATTGACTTCCTGATGGAATATTCTCAATCGTGTATATTAATTCATTTAAATCATTATAAAGACCATGAATAAAAGTATTTTAAGGGTTGTCCTGCTTTCTTGTTGTTGTTTGGGATTCTTTTTTACTGCGGATGCTCAAACAATAAATGAAGGAACCCCCAAATCAGAAACTTCTACCAAAACAAAAGAAAAGGATCAGTTGGAATTTTCACATCCTTTGATCACAGAATCCATTAGCCCCGATACCAAAATCCGGTTTACCTATCTGAATACAAAGATTCAAAGTGGTATCACTTCACAATCATACATCCTGGAACTCGAATATGCACCGGTACCGGCTTTCAGCCTTCACCTGGACGTTCCTTACGGCACTTTGCAATCACACGGAGCTTCTTCATTTTCTAATCTTGACAACATAGAGCTTACTCTTAAATTCGCCAATTTTGCCTTTGCCAATCGCAATGTGCTGCTCGGTTACGGAATTGGGTTTGGACTTCCTACAGGCAGCGACAGCAAAGGGATCGGCAGCAATCACATTATTGAAGTAGAACCTTTTCTGAATGGCGGATATATGTGGAGAAAATGGGAATGGACTACCTATTTTACTTTTAGTGTACCTACAAATCAAAACAAAGGTGAAAATATGCAGACAAGCCTTGAATCACGCATAACTGCACTCTATCATCTTAACAACTATTGGCAACCACTTGTCGAGTTTGGGAACGAAAGAGATATAAGCAGCCCGTCTGGCTGGAATAAAAATTATGATCTATTGGAAGGAGTAAAGTATTTACCCTTCGGCCACAAACCATGGATACTGGGTACTGCCGTCAGGGAGGGATTAGGCAAAAATACTGATGTACACTTTCAATGGCTATTGACTCTTTTTTATCATTTTAAAGATTGAATATAAACTGCGGGGAGAATCAACAACGATTACTATAAATCTGTAAATAAAAAAATTAATACCTTTTCAAACAATGCGTTTATATATATTCCGTTACTTTTGTAAATAGTCATTTAGTAACAACCTTACCGCTACTATTGCGAAATGTTGTTTTATCAAAATTGAATGAATGGAAATACCTAAAGGAAAACTTTTTGCCATCGGTGGCGCTGAAGATAAAGGCGTTGATCTGGAAAAAGGAGAAATCGTAAGGAACAATCTTAATTTTTTTGAGTTAGGAATCCTTCGCCGCATTGTGGAAGAAGCAGGCGGCCCCTCTATAAGAATGGAAGTAATCACCACTGCCTCCATGATTCCCAATGAAGTAGGAGAAAATTACCTGAATGCCTTTGGCAAAATAGGTTGTACCAATGTTGGTTTACTGCCTATACGCAATCGTGCGGATGCAATGAATCCCGAATATATTGACCGGGTGAAGCAATGCGACTCCATCATGTTCAGCGGAGGAAATCAATTAAGGCTAACCGCCACTTTTGGAGGAACCGAGTTTCTGGATATAGCCCTCTCCCGTTATATGGAAGAGAAAAGCTTTTTAGTAGCGGGTACTTCTGCGGGCGCCATGGCGATGAGCAATACCATGATCTATGAAGGGAACGCCGCTACCGCTCACTTAAAAAGTGAAGTAAAAATAACTACCGGACTGGGATTCATGGATGATGTAATATTTGACAGTCATTTTGAAAAACGCGGTAGATTCGGAAGACTGGCACAGGCAATTGCCAGCAATCCTTCTGCTATTGGTATAGGGTTGGGAGAAGATACCGGTATGTTTATCAGGGAAGGCAATATCATGGAGGCCATCGGCAGCGGGCTTGTTATGATCATTGACGGGCATGATATAAGGCATAATAATATTGCTGATATTCCTGATGGTAACCCGATCAGTGTAGAAAACATCAAAGTGCATTTCTGCGAGAAAGGGAACGGCTATCTTGCAAGAGAAAGAAAATTTGTTCCAGTCATTTCAGAATATATATCGGAAGAGGTCTCTAAGAAAGAAAAAAAGTTGAAGGCGGTGTAAAAAGAATGTAGGCAGATTTCCTGAATTTATTTATGAAATTTGTCATTATTTCATCGTACATAAAAACAATAATCTGCATCAGCAGGAATAACTCCTGATCCTTCGGGATATAAATATTAATGTTGATCAGTTGTATTTTTTAATAAAAAATTAAAAGCTGCTTTAGGGCATGTATTTCCATCCCTCATAACTCCGGTAGCATTTTCAAAATTAAACCTAAAAGTACCACTGCTTTTGGGAACTATTGCAAGTTTAAAAAGATACCTTCCACCCGATTCTTCAAAAAAATAATCTTTATACAGTTGAACATTTGGTGATGAAATCTCTCTGCCTGAAATTAAATAAAAAGAAAAATCCTGCATCGCATAATCTAATTTAATTAGCGAAATATTTACCAGTTTTGCAAATCATATACTTGTACCCAGGTTGCTCGCTTTGCTATAATCAATACTATTATTATTCTGATCAATCAATGTTGTAGAGATATTTACTTCAACAAGTATCGTATCCCCTATATTTATTGAATCTTTATCAGGATATATTTGGGCATCAATACTGAAATAAATACTACTTGTAGCAAAGCCTAAACCATTTTTTACAAGTGCTGAAAATAGTAGTAGGACAGATTAATACTCCTATTACAATTGTATAAATCTTAATAGCCATATTCAGAAAATAAATAAATTACTTGAGTTGATTGATTGTTACCATTCTGTTGCAGCAAGTTTAACCTGTAACTTCCAAGAGTGGTAATGCTTGATAAAAATGCATTAAAAAATGTTGATTGGTATAGCCTGAAACACTATCATCAACAGGTCCTCCGGTTGCTTTTTGTTCATTTCTCGTATCAAACATATCGTAAAATAAACCCGTTGGTATCCAATGAAAAGGATCGCCAGTTCTGTAAGGGCTGAAATTTTCCAGTAAATTCAAATGGCTGCTTAATCCTGGAGTAGGAGTTCCGTTGGAATAATAGGCACTTAATTCTTGCATTACTTAATTATTGAATTTGAAAACTAATAAACTTTAAAATAATAAACACGCATTTTACCATATCCACCTATTACAATATTTGGATACCATTTCTCTATTAAATAAAAATGCTGATCTGTATTACTAAGAGTTATATTAAAAGATGCTTTCTCACAATTTCTACTTTTTTTTCTGCCATTACTCAAACCATCGCCTAATCCTAAAATATAATTTCCTACTTTTTTAGGAATTAAACCCACTTTTAAAACATAGTTTCCATTACTTTCTCCATAAGTCAGTTGCTGTACACCATCAGGACGTGGAATTGATCTGTCATTATAAATTCTACCATTAACTGATATATAATCAAAATTAAATACTGCATCTTGCGCAATAGAATCTCCAAGTGGTAAGCTGCTCACAGCCAGTGTACTCCCAATTCCGGTTGAATTACTATAATCCATTAATTGACCTGTTGATAGTTCTGTAAGTTGAGTAGGGAAAGATGACTCCACATAAATAGTATCTCCAATATGGACGCTGTCATTATCGGGGGCTATTCGCGAATTGACACTAAATGAAAGATTGGCTTCAATACATGGTTTCGGGCATCCAGAGTTTATTACAAGGATACTTAATAATATAAGCTTTGTCAACGTGTTTTTCATTCTACTTATTGATATTGATATTGCGCATTTTACAGTTTTTAAATTATTCCACTTTGAAACAATATAATTTAGCTATACCATCAGGTGTTAAAATAAACCCCGGATTCCATGTTTGATAATAATTTATGTGCTGCGATGTTCCCGAAATAGTAAACTGAAAACTAGCTTTTTCACACCTTTTAGAATGATTTCGACTATTACTTAACCCATTTCCAATACCCAAAGCAAAAACACCGGTATCTTTAACAATTATACCAATCTTTAATTGATAATTGTCCCCAACTTGTTGAAATCTTAATTGCTGAACAGTTTGGGGAGATGGTATATCCGTTGCGTTATAAATTTGTCCTATTTCAGAAACATAATTAAAGTTATAAACGAATCCTTGTGGTATAATATTTCCATTAATTAATTTCGCAATACTTAATGTGCTTTCAATATCTGTGGCATTTGAATAATCAATTAATTCTCCTGTCGAAATATCGTTTAGTCTGTTTGGAAACAAAGAGTTAAGCCATAATGTATCACCTTTATGAATAATACTATCATCCGGCGAAATCTGAATTGTTGCAGCAAAGGAATAATTGGCTTCAATGCAGGGTTTGGGACAGCCAGAGTTTATTATTGCTATCACTAATAATACAGTAATTATTATTAAGTTTTTCATAGTTCATTAATAATGATATTGAGCAAATAATCCTGTTACCTGACCGGAAGTTGGATTCGATACTGTCTGTAAAAGTCTTGCCCTATAATCTTGTAAGGTGTAAATGTTTGACTGGAATGTACTGAACATTTGCGCATTTGTGTATCCGGATACAAGGTCATTTACTGGATTAGGAGGATTTGTTTCATTAGCAGGATCTCTCAAATCATAAAACAAACCTTGAGGTATCCATTCAAAACGATCAGCGGCTAAATTGGGATTAAAATTTTCTTCTACATCCAAATGCGGGTGCCCGGTTCCATTAAAAT
>JBDTGA010000073.1:0-76097 GCA_039937655.1 Ginsengibacter sp. | reverse complement strand
AATATCTCATGGTGGTCTTGATATCAAAATGACCTAACAATTCCTGAATATATTTTACATCCACTCCTTTTTCTAACAAATGGGTGGCAAAACTATGGCGCAAACCATGGAAAGTTATATCCTTTTGAATTCTTGCTTTTTCCCGTGCATTTCGAAAAACTTGTTGTGCACTACTATGACCATGGAACGGTATATACATTCTCTATTGCGGTTTGTGTATTGCTGGTTTCATTATAGTTGCGTCAATACAAATTTTAACATTGTTAACATCAGAGGGGTAAGAGAGAAAATCACGCGTATTTATTGGATCACTATCTTTATATTTTCGAGTTACAAATGAGTTTAAAGAAAGATTTTTTCTTAATAAATAATGACTCAAATTTCTTCGATTACTTCATTCAATTGTTTTATCTTTTTTCTTTCTCCCACAATCCATACCACATCTCCCCATTCAAATTGGGTAGTAGAATCCGGATTTAAAATTCTCTCTTTATTTCTTTCGATTCCAACGATGAGGCCATTGGTACGTTCGCGTATTCCCGAATTTCTTATGGTGAGCCCTTTCAAACGGTTATTTTCATCCACCACCAATTTTTGTAAAATAATATCCTCTATGTTATTTTCATTTATCTCTACACTATCGGCCTCTTCAAATTCCTCTTTAAATTTTTGCATCTGATCATCAGTAGCAATGAGGCCTACATGGTCAAAAGGTAAAAGCCTGGTGAAGCGGTTGGGTGTATATAGTATGCTATCTCCCCTTTTTATATAAGCAATATTAATTCCATAACGCTCGCGCCAGGCGAGTTCAGCAAGGGTCTTACCTATGTATCCTGCATGAGGATTTACTTCCAGGTCTATCATGTGCGCATCCCATGGCGAAAGATCGGCTTGTGGCCTTAGCCTGTTTTTTTCAAGCGCTTCTTCCCGCAATCTTTCATCCTCCACTATTTGCCGGGCATTGAGGTTGTCAAGAAACCTCCCTTCCAGACGATGATAAAATTTTTGTATTCTTTTAGAAAATAAGAGCAGAATAATAATGATGAGAGGAACCGCAACCAGGATGGCGATGGTAGTAGTAAACAACCGGTCAACCCAAAAACCAATTATTAAAACACCGGCTACCACCCTCGAAATTTCAAGGATCAGTAAAGGGCCGTGGCTATATTTTTTTTGAATCCACAATTCTTTATAGGCTGTATTGTCCGGCTTTTTTACCATGAGCGCCCATAAGAATGGCGCTCCAATACCAAGCGTAACTATGAGGGCAATGAACCTGCGTAAAACGGAGTTATCAATATGGCTGTTAAGAAAAGGAATGAAGAATTTTATGGAGATCAGCATAAGTGCCATGATCACAATACCATTGGGTACAACGATTTTGAGATAGGAGCTCATGACGGTTTTCCACCTGCTTTCGGCCTGTATATTTTGAGCATTGAATGAATAACTGTTTAATCTTTTCAACCATTGTTCGGGTAATATTCTTTCTACCCAATTGAAGAGTGGGCCGGAGAGTTTGATCATGTAGGGTGTAGTGAAAGTAGTGATGGCTGCAGCACCCACTGCTATCGGGAAAAGGAAGTCACTCGTAACTCCAAGGGTAAGCCCAAGGGTGGCTACGATAAACGTAAACTCACCAATCTGTGCAATACTCATCCCTACCTGTATAGATTGCTTCAGCGACTGCCCCGAAAGTAAGGCACCTAAAACAGTGCTTATTAATTTTCCAAAAATAGTGAGCAACGTAACCCACAGTACCGGCCATCTGTATTCTACAATGGAATGGGGATCTATGAGCATTCCTACTGACACAAAAAAGATGGCTCCAAACAGATCTTTTACCGGTTTTAATAAATGTTCGATGCGTTCGGCCTTGGTGGTTTCTGCCAGGATGGAACCCATTATAAATGCCCCCAACTCTGCAGAAAATCCTGCCTGTGTGGCAAGGACTACCATGCCGAGACAAAGCCCGATCGAAAGAATTAATAAAGTTTCTCCATCTAATAATTTTTTACTCCACCGGAGTAAACTGGGCAATAAAAATATACCGGTAATAAACCAAAGGATTAAGAAAAAAATAAGTTTAGCTAATGTAAAGATCATTTGTGAACCCTGAAATTCACGCGAGACTGCGACCGTGGAAAGTAATACCATTAGCAGGACCACTACAATATCCTGTACTACCAATACGCCAAAAACCACCCGTACATATTGTTGTGTTTTTATTTTTAATTCTTCAAATGCTTTTATGGTGATAGTGGTGGAAGATCCTGCGAGCATACCGCCTAAAAAGAGACTGTCCATGCGCCCCCAGCCCATCCACTTGCCAAGGTAAAACCCGGCTACTGCTATGAAAATAATTTCGATCAGGGCCGTAATGGAGGAAGCGCCGCCTACACGAATTAATTTTTTAAAACTAAATTCAAGTCCGAGGCTGAATAACAGGAAAATAACGCCCATCTGAGCGAGTGTTTCAATATTGTCAGTTTCGGCGATGGTAGGAGTGAGAGATAAATGAGGGCCGATTAAGAATCCTGCAATGATATAGCCCAATACCAGCGGCTGTTTGAGCCGGCGGAATAGCAGCGTGGTGATAGCTGCTGCAATAAGTATCATTGCCAGATCTTCTATTAATCCTGGTAGATGGCCCATTAATAAAAATTGTTTTACTTAAATATATATGCTACCTGCATAAGGTATAAAAAATTATGGAATTTTTTTTCAGTATTTCTAAAATAGGGATTCTTTCGTATGAATGGGTTGCTTCTGGTTATAGCCATCCGGCACCTTCGGGCTGGTATCTGATATGTTTGTGATATGGTTATAGGTTCCTACTTACAGAGTGGGCTCTGGCTTTATGAACAGGTAATAGGGGGCAAGTTCTTCTCTATGGCGTGTGTAATTCCTTTGCAGCATCCTTATCGAGGAACCAGTGCAGCTCTCCATCTTTCGGCTGGATAATTTGCGAAGGCAATTTCACAGGATTATATTCTCCTTCAAGTACCTGTTGCAAAATAGTTGCTTTCTTATTTCCGTCAACCATGAAGGCGACCCTTGATGCCCTGTTTACAATTTTAGGCATCAGGGTGATCCGGTACATTTTCTGCGCTTCATTGTAAACAGAATTTACCCAATGGGTGTGCTCCTTTATAATGGGCGATCCGGGAAACAGAGAAAGCGTATGTCCATCGTCTCCCATGCCCAGTAAAACGAGGTCGAAACTTTGGGGGGTGTTGTCGAAAAAAGTGTGTAATAAAGTCCTGTATTTATCCACTGCGAAATTAGGTTCGATATCTGTATGCATGATATGTACCTGCCCGGCAGGAATATCAATGTGATTGATCAGAATATCAAAAGCCATTTTTGCATTATTGCGTTCATCGTCAAAAGGTACCACTCTCTCATCACCCCAGAAAAGATGAATCTTTTTCCAGTTGATTCTATCTTTATAGGTTGCTGAAACCAGTTTCTGATACAATAATTTAGGCGTTTCTCCTCCCGAAAGTACGAGGTAAAAGAATTCGCGCTCTTTCAATGTATCTTCTATGAAAACACAAATCCATTCAGCGAGTTGATCGCTCATAATTTCTCTGTTGTCAAAAATATGGAGTTTCATTATTTTGTTTTTTCAGATTTCTTTGTCTTAGGTTTTTCAACAGCCACGGTACTTGCTTTGGAGGGCATAGATATCCAGTTGTGGCCATTTCTTGCTATGAGCGCTTCTGCATCTTCGGGACCCCATGAATTCGGTGAATAATTAGGGAAATCCATTGGCTTTCTTGCGCTCCATACTTCCAGGATAGGCATTACTACTTTCCATGCCGCTTCCACCTGGTCGCCACGCATAAACAAAGTGGCATCTCCGTCCATTACATCATACAGGAGGGTTTCATACGCTTCGGGTTCTTCACCTTTGTAAGCATCTTCATAATTGAATACCATATCAACCGGACTGAGGACCATAGCCTGTCCGGGGCGCTTGGCCTGAAACCGGAGACAAATATCCATTTCGGGCGAAATACCAATGGAGAGCCTGTTTGCGCGCCACGTTTCTGTTGCTTCTTTTGGAAAAGCAAAGTCGGGAGCGGGTTTAAACTGAATCGTGAGTTCGGTTGATTTTTCGTGAAGGCATTTTCCTGTACGTACATAAAAGGGGACCCCTTCCCATCGCCAGTTATCAATATAAAATTTTACGGCTGCGAAAGTTTCTGTATTGGAATCGGGATTTACGCCCGGTTCTTCGCGATAGCCGGGAACTTGTTCTCCCTGCATCCACCCCGCGCTGTATTGGCCACGGGCGGCGTAATCCTGCACCTCTTCTTTTGGTATTCTGCGAATGGCATTCAGTACATCTACTTTTTTATTTCTGATCTCATTGGCATCGAAGGAAACAGGGGGCTCCATGCCAATCATGCAAAGCAATTGAAGGATGTGGTTTTGAATCATATCACGTAAAGCTCCTGAGGTTTCGTAGTAGCCGCCGCGGCCTTCCAGCCCTACGGTTTCGGCAGCAGTAATCTGTACATGATCTATATAATTCCTGTTCCACAACGGTTCAAACAATGCATTGGCAAAACGAAGGGCAAGGATATTTTGAACAGTTTCTTTTCCGAGATAATGATCTATTCTGTAAATCTGTTCCTCATCAAAATATTCACCCAGCATTTTATTCATTTCTACCGCGCTTTTGAGATCGTGGCCAAAGGGCTTTTCTACTACAATGCGTGAACATTTGGTATCTCTGCAGATTTCCATATTGCCGATGTGCTTTACAATTTCAGGTACCAGTTGGGGAGCAACTGCCATATAAAAAACAACATTTGGATGCTTACCGGCTTCTACCTCTTTTTTCTTCACTATTTGAGTGATTTTATCGTAAGATTTGTCATCATTGATATCCATTTTGAGATAGCTGATATGCTTTGAAAATTCTTCCCACTTCCCGTTTACGTCTTTTATTCTTGAAAAATGGTCTATCCCTTCTTTCAAATGTTTTTTATAATCCGCATCGGAATAATCAGAGCGGGAAATTCCTACAATGCTGAAATGGTCGGGCATGGCATTGTCGAGAAAGAGATTGTACAGGGCAGGATTTAATTTTCGGTAATTCAAATCGCCACTGCCACCAAAGATGATAAGAACGGTGGGGGCTAATTTTTTATAGTCTAACATTTGTATAATTTTATTTTTATTAATTTCATTTTCTACCCCTTTAGGGATAGGAGTTACTCCCATTTTGTATGGAAAATTCCTTCGGTATCTGTTCTTTGATAAGTATGTGCCCCAAAGAAATCACGCTGAGCTTGTACCAGATTGGTCGGTAATAATTCTCTGCGGTAAGCATTAAAATAATTTAAGGCAGCCGATAATCCTGCTACCGGATAATTATTCAATGCTGCCATAGAAACTATTTTTTGAATGGCGGCTTCTTTTTGTAAAATCAGTTTTGCAATATCCTTATCAAGTAATATATTTTTGAGGGTAGGATCCTTATAGGCTTTTTTAAATACCTCCAGCATAGCAGAGCGGATGATGCAGCCGCCGCGCCATACACTTACAACCTCCGGCAATGGGATATCCATTTTCAATTCGGATGAAGCGGTGGTAATCATTGCCAATCCCTGCGCGTAGCTTATCAGCGTAGCAAAATATAAGGCGTCGCGTAATTGCGCGATGAATTCTTTTTTATCTGTTCCGATTGTTTTTACAGAAGTTTTATAAATACCTGCTGCTTCTTTTCTTTCGTTGATCAATCCTGACAGGTTGCGCATCATCACTGCTGAGTCTATGGTAGGTATCGGCATGGGGAGACTGAGGCCTTCCTGTGATGTCCACTGGCCGGTACCTTTGGCACCTGCCTTGTCAAGAATCATATCTACCAGATCATGGTCTGATTTATCATCTTTTTTATCAAAAATGATCGCGGTGATTTCGAGTAAAAAAGATTTCATATCTCCTCCGTCCCAGTCTTTAAAAACTTCGTGAAGTTCTTTGTTGGAAAGCTGCAATCCATGATGCATCAAATCGTAACATTCGCTGATGAGCTGCATGATCGCATACTCGATACCATTATGTACCATCTTCACATAATGGCCTGCCGCATCGTGGCCAAGGTATCCTACACAAGGTTCTCCATTTACTTTTGCCGATACAGCCTTCAGTATCGGTGCAACTTCGTTGTAGGCTTCTAAGTCGCCACCGGGCATAATGCTTGGCCCTCTTCGGGCACCTTCTTCTCCTCCGGAAACTCCGATTCCCATAAAATGGAAACCGATATTTTTTAATTCATTGATTCTTCTTAGTGTATCTGTATAATGAGAATTACCGCCATCAATAATGATATCACCTTTTTGTAACAAAGGTTTCAAATCACCGATTACACTATCTACAGGGCTTCCTGCAGGGACGAGCATCATTAATTTTCGCGGCGTTTTTAATTTTTCGATCATCCCGGCCAATGTGTTCACTCCCTTTACTGTAGTGCCTTTGGTGGCGGAGGCTTCGAAAGCTTTTGTCTTATCAGGGTTTTTATCGTACCCGATTACTGAAAATCCATGATCGGCCATATTCAGCAGAAGGTTGCTTCCCATCACGCCAAGCCCAATCATTCCGAAATCATATTTAATATCTTCCATAATTCTTTTTTAAGGAGTAAAATTACTAAAAATGGATTTGTCGAATAAAAAAATGAGGTATTTGAAGAAGATTAACGAAAAGAGACAGGAGTATTTTTGAGTGTTCCCAATCTTGTTAAGGAAAATATATTTTATGAGAGAAGATCGGTGGTAACTGTTCTCTTCGTGTGTGAAAATGTTGGGCTAATCTATGAGTGATAAGGCAGAGCCTTTGTGGGCTGCGATGTGTTCGGTTTTATCACTCTTGATCTCGTACTGCGGATTTTCTTTACTTGCATGATGGGTGTATCCTTTGTAATCAAAATCGGTGCTGTGTATTTTGATAATTTTCCCCGTTACAAATCCTGCTTCCGAATTCCATTTTACATGGTCTCCTTTTTTAAACTGATGTGCCATTTTATTTTTTGAGAACCTTCTGCAAAAATTGCTCCCAATCCTGATCTTTTGAATAAAAAACTAAGCAGAGAGAAAGTTTATGTGACGGATTGAAAAAAAGATGGATCCTGTGCGGCTAATTTTCTCTGAGAATCTCTTTATCGTTATTTTTGCCTGTAGTGTGTTTTTTTAACGGCACACACTTTGAGGCAAAAACAATCATAAAATCTTAAATAGAAAAAATGGAATCAGAAGAACAACTGGGAATTAACACGGTTCGTGTATTATCGGCAGATGCCGTTCAGAAGGCCAATTCCGGGCATCCGGGAACTCCTATGGGGCTTGCTCCTATCGGTCATGTTTTATGGACGAAAGTGATGAATTACAATCCGCATTCTCCCGAGTGGTCCAATCGTGACCGTTTTATTTTATCCGCAGGGCACGCCTGTATGTTGCAATACAGTTTTCTGTACCTCACCGGTTATGATATTACCATGGATGATATTAAAAGCTTCAGACAGTTGCATAGCAAAACGGCGGGCCATCCCGAATATGGATTGCTGGCAGGTATTGAAGTTACTACAGGCCCACTGGGGCAGGGCTTTGCCAACGGTATAGGAATGGCCATTGCGCAGCAATATCTTGCTTCAAGATATAATAAACCCGGTTTCGATTTGTTTGATTATAAAATCTATGCCATTTGTAGTGATGGTGACCTGATGGAAGGTGTAAGCGCGGAAGCCGCATCTATGGCTGGCCATCTTAAACTCGGCAATATTATTTATCTGTATGATGATAATAAAATTACCATTGAAGGAAGTACTTCTCTTACATTTGATGAAGATGTGACCGAACGTTTTCAGGCTTACGGATGGCATGTACAATCCGTGACAGATGGTAATGATACCGATGCGATCTATACCGCCATTGAAAATGCAAAGAATGAAACCAAGCGCCCTTCTATCATTAAAGTGCGTACCCACATTGGTTTTGGAAGTCCTAATAAAGTAGATACCGCGGCAGCTCATGGTTCTCCACTGGGGAAAGATGAAGTGAGACTGGTAAAAGAGAATTTTGGTTTTGATCCTGATAAAAGTTTTGTGGTTTCTGATGAGGTATTGAATTATTACAGATGGAAAGGTGATGCAGGTATAAAAAAAGAACAGGACTGGAATGCGCTGTATGCTAAATACAAAGTAAAATATCCTGCAGAAGCCGCCGAGTATGAATTGTTCAGAGATGGGAAATTACCTGAAGGATGGAAAGAGAATTTGCCTGTTTTCAAGGCTGATGCCAAAGGAATTGCAACCAGAAAGGCTTCGGGAAAAACATTGAATGCCATTGCCGCTAAGCTACCGTTGTTGATTGGAGGTTCTGCCGATCTCGCCCCGTCAACTGATACCAACCTGAATGATTATGAACCTTTCACCGATATGAACCACAGTGGAAGAAATTTTCATTTCGGTATCCGTGAACACGCGATGGGTTCTGTATTGAATGGGATGGCGCTTACTAAGGGAATTATTCCTTACGGTGCTACCTTCCTCATTTTTTCAGATTATATGCGTCCGCCGGTAAGGCTTGCCGCTATTATGAAAATACGCCCCATTTTTATTTACACGCACGATAGTATCGGGCTGGGAGAAGACGGAACTACCCATCAGCCGGTAGAGCAGTTGATAGGCCTGCGTTCTGTGCCAGGTATTACTGTCATTCGCCCTGCGGATGCCAATGAAACTGCACAGGCATGGCGTGTAACGCTTGAACATTCCGGCGGCCCTGTTGCCCTGATTCTTACCCGCCAGAATTTGCCCATCATTGATCAGGATCATTTTGGTAAAGCAACCAATGTTGAAAAGGGCGCTTACATTTTGTCTGATTGTGAAGGAGAACCTCAGTTAATCTTAATGGGCAGCGGAAGTGAAGTACATCTTTTGCTGGAAGCACAGGAAAAATTAAAACAGGAATCTATAAAGGTTCGTGTAGTAAGTTTCCCAAGCTGGGAATTGTTTGAATCACAAAGCAGTGAATACAAAGAAAAAGTTCTTCCTAAAAAAATACGCAGGCGTCTTGCTGTGGAAGCGGGTTCTCCTCTGGGCTGGAGCAGGTATGTAACCGATGATGGAGATGTGATTGGTATTACAAAATTTGGTGAATCAGCCCCCGGAGATCAGGTGATGAAAGAATACGGATTCAGCGTAGAGAATGTATTGGCTAAAGCGAAGAAATTGTTGGGATAATATTGTCATTTCAATCACCTCAAAAAATCAACAGGATGAAAAAAGTACTGATAGCAATTGATTATGATTCTACTGCACACGATGTAGCACAGGCGGGTTATTCACTGGCTCACTCCATGAACGCAGAAGTAACTTTATTGCATGTATTGGCTGATTATACCTATTATTCTTCGCTGGACTATTCACCGGTTTTGGGTTTTGATAGCTTTAGTAATCTCGGTGCGATGGAAACGCAAGCGATCAGTGGGTTGCAGGAGGCTGCGGAAGGTTATCTGAAACAAATGAAGGCCCATTTGGGGGATGATAAGATTAAGACGATGGTCAAAGATGGTGATACCGGGGATGCCATATTAGATACGGCTACAGAAACGAAAGCCGATGTGATCGTAATGGGGACACATGGCAGGCGTGGCCTGGAAAAAATGTTGATGGGAAGTGTGGCCGAAAAGGTTTTGAGACGCAGCCTTATCCCTATGTTCATCATTCCTTCTAAGGGAATAGAAGAAAAAGGGACTGAATGAAAATAAGGACACTGCTATTTTTGTAACCTTTCTTTTAATAAGTACTCCAATGTATCGTAATGAAATAAATATATAAAACAGATTATTAATTAAAAAACATTTTTTATGGATTATCCCGACGAAGAACATGTTGTAAAAATTTTAGAAGCAGAACATGTTACACACAATGTAAAGAGATTCAAACTCAGTAAACCCGCCAACTACGTTTTTACTCCCGGTCAGGCTACTGATATTGTGATTAATTTACCGGAATGGAAAACGGAAAGAAGGCCTTTCACTTTTACCTGTCTTAATGACTGGGACCATCTTGAGTTTACCATTAAAATATATGGTGACCACCAGGGTGTTACCAATAAGCTTGGAACACTGAAGGCCGGCGACGAACTGATTGTACACGACATCTGGGGTGCCATCCACTATAAAGGCGAGGGTACTTTTATTGCTGGCGGAGCAGGCGTTACCCCTTTCATTGCTATTTTGAGGCAATTGTATAAGGATGGAAAAATCGGCAATAACCAATTGATATTTTCCAACAGAACTTCTAAAGACATTATACTGAGAGAAGAGTTTGAAAAAATATTGGGTAAAAATTTCATCAACACGCTTACTGATGAAAAGACCAGTCAATACGACAACCGTACAGTGGATGAGGACTATCTGAGAGAAAAGATAAAAAATAAGGATCAATACTTTTATATCTGTGGTCCCGACCCAATGATTGAAGCCATAAGCAACAACCTTCAGAAAATCGGCGTGAAGAAAGAAAAGATTGTGATAGAGGAGTTTTAATGTTATAAAAGATATCTCTGAATACGTATTCATTCCCTCTTTTCTGAAAAAAAGTTAAGAAGGAAGTATAACAAGAATAAGTATTTAGAGATACCCTTAAGACAATTATCAATTTCACATCGTTTTCTTTTTTTCGGGCGCTATCTGTTGGTAGGATTCAATGATATGTAGGATACCACGGATAATGTTTTTCAAACATTCTCTTTTATAGTGACTTCTATCTACTTGTTATTTTATAAAGAGCTATCAACAGAGAAGTGTTATGAATCACTCAATTTTCATCCGTGACATTCATGGATACATAAAATTGTTTTTGTTTTTATAACACGCTACAAGTCTTACAGAGATGAAGTAACTTTGGAGTGAATTGATTTATATTGATTTTATTTCATTTTATATAAATACCATCGCTATGACTAAAGATCCTTACAAGGTAAAAAAGCTTCTCAGCACAAAGAACGGCAACTTCACTTATTACAGCCTTCCGGAACTGGAAGCACAGGGACACGATATAAGCAAGTTCCCGTTTTCCATCCGTATTTTACTCGAGAATGTATTGCGCAATTTTGACGATTTTGCGGTTACTAAAGAGAATGTGGATACCCTTCTCAACTGGAAGCCTAAAGGCTCAGATAAAGACATTCCCTTTAAACCCGCCCGCGTGCTCATGCAGGATTTCACAGGTGTTCCTGCGGTAGTGGATATTGCTTCTCTTCGTTCTGAAGCGGCGAGAAAAGGGAAGAATCCCGAAGAAATAAATCCCCTTATCCCCGTTGACCTGGTGATTGATCACTCGGTGCAGGTTGACTATTTTGGAACTGAATATGCCTACGAGAAAAACATGGACGAAGAATACAAACGCAATCGGGAGCGGTATTCTTTTTTGAAATGGGCGCAAAAGTCTTTTAATAATTTTAGTGTGGTTCCCCCCGGTATGGGTATCTGCCACCAGGTAAACCTTGAGTTTTTGTCAAAAGGTGTAGTAGAAAGAAATGGTGAAGTTTTCCCCGATACGCTGGTTGGAACGGATAGTCATACACCAATGGTGAATGGCATAGGCGTGGTTGCATGGGGTGTAGGTGGTATAGAAGCAGAAGCGGCAATTCTTGGCCAACCGTTATATTTTATCATGCCCGAAGTAATCGGTTTGGAACTAAAAGGTAAACTTCCTTTGGGTTCTACCGCTACTGATCTTGTTTTAAATATTGCAGAAATATTAAGAAAATATGGAGTGGTAGGAAAGTTTGTAGAAGTGTTTGGTGATGGGGTTAGTAATCTTTCTGTACCCGACAGAGCTACCATAGGAAATATGTCTCCTGAGTTTGGATGTACCATTACTTATTTCCCGATAGATGATAAGACGCTTGAATACATGCGCAAGAGCAACCGTTCAGAAGAGCAGGTAAAATTGGTGGAAGATTATTGTAAAACGAATATGCTCTGGAGAACGGGTAAAGAAAAAATTACTTATACAGATACCATTACGCTTGACCTCTCTACTATCGAACCGGCAGTTGCGGGTCCCAAAAGGCCACAGGACAAAATTCTGTTGAAGAATTTTAAAAAGAAATTTATTGATTTAATGGATGAGATTTATGGCCGTAAATACGTTCTACCTGATAAGCAACTATCGCGTTGGTTTGCCGAAGGCGGTAGCCAGCCTGTTGATCTTGTGGCACCCGCTACAACAGCACCCGCTACTGTCATAGAGGAAGTGGAAAATGGTACCAAGAAAGTTTGGGTAACATTGGGTCATGAAAAATTTGAAGTTTCAGATGGTTCCGTAGCCATAGCAGCGATTACTTCCTGTACCAATACTTCCAATCCTTTTGTGATGATTGGCGCAGGCCTGGTAGCGCGAAAAGCACGCGAACACGGGCTCGATAAAAAACCTTGGGTAAAAACTTCACTTGCACCAGGGTCCAAAGTAGTAACTGATTATCTTAAAAAAGCTGATTTGCTCACTGATCTGGAATCATTAGATTTTCACCTGGTTGGGTATGGTTGTACTTCCTGTATAGGAAACTCAGGACCGTTGCCGCCTTATATGGCAAAAGCTGTAGAAGAGCATGAATTGGTGGTAGCTTCCGTGCTTTCAGGGAACCGGAATTTTGAAGCAAGGATTCACCCGCAGGTAAAAATGAATTTCTTAATGTCGCCAATGTTGGTGGTAGCGTATGCTATTGCCGGTCGCATTGATATAGATTTAACTACCGAACCGATAAGTTATGATTCAAACCTGCAACCGGTTTATTTAAAAGATATCTGGCCTACAGATGATGAAATAAATGAAGTAATGGCCAAAGTACTTTCACCAAAAGATTTCTCTAAAAACTATGGTGAAATTTTTGAAGGAAATGAAATCTGGAGAAACCTGAAAGTGCCGGAAGATAAATTGTATGCGTGGGACAAAGAGTCAACTTATGTAAAAGAAGTTCCTTTCTTTTATAATCTTTCGGATCAGGCAGAGGCTACTAAAGACATTGTAAACGCAAGAGCGTTATTGGTGTTGGGCGACAGCATTACAACAGACCATATTTCGCCTGCCGGACAGTTCAATGAAAAATCTGCCGCAGGCCAATACCTTATCAGCAGGGGAGTGAAAAAAGAAAATTTTAATTCTTATGGTTCACGCCGTGGAAACGATGAAGTGATGGTACGCGGTACTTTTGCGAATGTGCGTATTAAAAATCAATTAGCTATAAAAGAAGGAGGATACACTACTTACCTGCCGGACAATAAAGAAATGAGTGTGTATGACGCTTCCGTAAAATATAAAGAAACAAAAACACCATTAATTGTATTGGCAGGAAAAGAATATGGTAGCGGCTCCTCAAGAGACTGGGCAGCAAAAGGAACATTTTTATTAGGAATAGAAGCGGTGATTGCGGAGAGTTATGAACGCATACACAGAAGTAATTTGGTAGGAATGGGTGTATTGCCACTGGAATATAAAAAAGGAGAAACCGCGAAAAGCCTTGGGCTTACCGGTAAGGAAACGTTTAGTATAAAGGGATTGGCAGGAAAAATAAAACCTTTACAGGAAATGCAGGTAATCGCAAAAAAAGAGGATGGCACCGAAATAAAATTCAATGCCGTTGCGAGAATGGATTCACAAATTGAGATTGAATATTACAGGAATGGAGGGATACTTCAATATGTATTGAGGCAGTTTTTACATAAGACTGCATAGTTTCTCTATAATGGTGAAGATGAAAGATGATTCTTATTATATGGGGCTTTGCGAAAAGTTGGGTGATAAGGCGGAGGCAAAGGGGAATCCTCCAGTAGGATCTCTGATTATTAAGAATAATGAGGTGATTGCTGAAGCAGAAGAAGCGGGTAAAAGTAAGAATGATATTACCTGCCATGCGGAAATAGAAGCGTTGAGGATTGCCGTAAAAAATTTGCAGACGAATAACTTGTCTGATTGTATTTTATATACTACACACGAGCCTTGTATTATGTGTTCTTACGTAATAAGGTTTTATAAAATAAAAAAAGTAGTGTATCAAAACACTGTTGATTATTTAGGCGGTATTTCTTCGTCAATGCCTTTGTTACTTTCTGATGAAATACCACCCCATTGGGCGAAGGCTCCGGAAATAGTACATTTTAGAAAGGAAGCAATGTAATTATTTATAAATTTCTTACATGTAAAAACTTTTTTCTATATCTTTCATGGTACGACCTTTGAGGTGTTTTAATAAATAATTAAAAATAAAAATTCATACAATGAACAGAATGCAGAACATACATGATCTTGGACAAAGTATTTGGCTTGATTCTTTTGACCGGAAATTAATGGACAGCGGACAGCTTCAAAAGCTGATAGATGAAGATAGTTTGTGTGGAATCACTTCCAATCCATCCATTTTTGAAAAAGCAGTTTCTTCCAGTTCTGATTATGATGACGATATCAGGAAATTAGCATCTGAAGGGAAAAATAATGAAGAAATATTTTTTGGATTCGCAACCAGTGATATTCAACGTGCAGCGGATATTCTTAAACCCGTTTATGATAAAGCAAAAGGTACTGATGGCTTTGTGAGTCTGGAGGTTTCGCCCCTGCTTGCCAATGATACTGAAGGAACTATTAAGCAAGCGAGAGAATTATGGAAAACATTGGATCGTAAAAATGTAATGATCAAAATTCCCGGTACCAAAGAAGGGCTGGAGGCTATAAAACAATGTATCAGCGAAGGAATCAATATTAATGTTACTTTACTTTTTGGACTGGATCGTTATAAGGAAGTTACAGAGGCTTATATTTCCGGGCTGGAACAAAGGGTAAAAAATAATCAACCCATTAAAGGAATTGAATCTGTTGCCAGCTTTTTTCTAAGCCGTATTGATGTACTTATTGATCCTATACTAAAAGAAAAAAAATTAGATAAACTGGTAGGAGAAATAGCGATTGCTTCTGCGAAGAAAGCGTATGAAATTTATAAAGAGGTTTTCTTCGGTGATCGTTTTAGGAACCTGGAACAAAAAGGCGCCAATAAACAAAAAGTATTGTGGGCAAGTACCAGTTCGAAAGATCCATCCTTTAGTGATGTGAAATATGTGGAGGCTTTGATTGGGCCCAATACTATCAATACTTTACCAATGGAAACCATTGCTGCTTTTCGTGATCATGGCAATGCAGCAGACCATTTGGAAAATAATTTGTTGAAGGCAACGCAGGAGTTGCAACAGCTAAAAGATAATGGAATTAATATTGATGACATCACCCAACAATTAGAAGAAGAGGGAGTTCAGAAATTTAATAAAGCTTACAGCACATTACTGAAGGCCATTGATGAAAAGAAAAAGAAACAAATGGCTTAAATAGAATTTTGCTCTAAAAGTTTCTTTACGTTTTCTTATTTATTAAACTCCCTGGTAATGATTTGGGGAGTTTTTTTATGCTATGCGGGAATGATTCGGCTTTCTCAACTATGAGGAGAAAGAGGCCTCCGAATAAGGCTCCTCTGCTATGAAAAATTATTCGCCTGGTTTCTTGTCAAGGCCACTGCTTTTAAGAAAATTAATTCTTTTTAATATTTAATTTTTATGAAATGAAAAAGATTGCAATTAATGGTTTTGGACGAATAGGACGCGCTTCTTTAAAAGTGATTATGGATACGCCCGGGCTGGAAGTAGTAGCCATCAATGATTTATTAACAATTGACAATGCAGCGTATCTTTTAAAATATGATAGTGTTTATGGAATTTTGGATAAAGAAGTAACATTTAATAACAACTATCTGCAAGTTGGAGACAAGAAGATAAGTTATCTGTCAATAAAAAATCCCTCCGAATTACCATGGAAAGATCTTGGAGTAGATACGGTGATTGAAAGCACAGGCCTTTTTACCAATCGTGAAGATGCGGAAAAGCACATTCATGCAGGAGCAAAACAAGTGGTTATATCCGGCCCCACTAAAAGTATAGATACGCCCACAGTTGTTCACGGCGTGAACACAAGCGACGGAAAAGTGGCTATCTTTTCTTGCGCAAGTTGCACTACCAATAATATAAGCCCGGTCATAGAAATCATTGGCCGGAGAATAGGTATCAAGAAAGCAATATTAAATACCATTCACGCTTACACAGCCTCCCAATCATTGGTAGATGGGCCTTCTAAAAAGAAACCACGAATGGGAAGAGCAGCTGCTATGAACCTGGTACCGGCATCAACAGGTGCTGCCATTGCTACGATCAAAACATTACCTCAATATGAAGGGAAGTTTGATGGAATTGCCATTCGTACACCGGTGGTAGTGGGTTCTATTTCTGATATTACATTCGTTGCACAAAGAAAAACCTCAGCAGAAGAAATCAACAATATTTTAAAAGAAGAGGCGGCTACAGACCGTTATAAAAAAGTGATTTCTGTTTCAAATGAGCCATTGGTTTCCACCGATATTATTCAAAGTACTTTTGCTTCTACGATTGATATGGAAATGACACGGGTGGTAGATGGAGATCTTTGTAAGATAATGGCCTGGTATGATAATGAATGGGGATTTACCAATCAAATGATTCGACAAATAATTTCTAAATAAAAAAATAACTCTTATCAAAAACTATAATTTACTTTCCGAATTGGTTGGCCGTACTGATATATATCTTATTGACCAGATCATGAAAGACCGCTACCAGCCTCATCAAAAAATATTGGATGCAGGTTGTGGGGGTGGTAGAAATATGAAGTGGTTTTTGCAAAACGATTTCGAAATATATGGCGTGGACAATAGCCAGGCTGCTATTATTCATTTAAAACAAGTGAATGAATCATTGCACCCGCTTCGTTTACAGGTTAGTGGTTTGGAAAAATTACCTTTTGAAGAAAATTATTTCGATCATGTTATTTGTAGTGCGGTAATGCATTTTGCAGTTGATGTTGCTCATTTCAAACAAATGTTGGCCGAAATGTTACGGGTTTTATCGCTGAATGGTTCTTTGTTTATAAGGATGGCATCCGATATAGGAATTGAAGATAAAGTGAAATTAATTTCTGATGGCAATTACCAAATTCCGGATGGCTCTATGCGGTTTTTATTAACACGTTCCTTACTGGCAGAGTGCATGATTGAATTCAATCTTCAATTTTTGGAGCCGTTAAAAACAACAAACGTAAATGATATAAGAAGTATGAGTACTTTATTATTACAGAAAAAGAGTTAGGGGTTAACTCCTTCCATAAACCTTTATTACGGGCTCCCTTATTATATCAGCTGCCTCACCGGAATAAAAATAAATCACCTCAGCAATTTTGGCAGGTGACACCCAGGCACTGAAATCCGCATCGGGCATGGATTTTCGGTTTTGGGGTGTATCAATGGTGCCAGGTACTATCACGCTCACAACTACATTTTTATTTTTGGCTTCTGCATTCATTATTTCTGCCAGGCCAAAGAGTAAAGATTTGGAAAGTGCATAAGCGGTTACTCCTTTTGCATTGTTGGTATCCAGTCCTTGTCGGGAACCAATTAAAAATATTCTTCCGCTGTTTTGCTTCATCATTTGTAGAAATACGGGTCGCGCCATATTGTAAGCTGTTTCGAAATTCAATTGAATTTGATTTGCTATGTCAACTATTTTTGTGGAGGCTACGTTGCCGGAAGTAAAACCTCCTGCAGCTAACACCGCCACGTCAATCACCTTATTTTTGGAGATAATATCTTCTATTGTTTTTTGACAAACATCTTCATTCAATAAATCAAGTTCGGTTTTTTCAATATCATTTTCCGGAACATCCTTCTTTTTATCTTTATGATGAACGATGGCAGCGACATGGTATTCTTCGTGTGAGAATTTTTTGACTATGGCTCTTCCAAGATTACCGGAAGCCCCTGTGACGATTACTGTTTTTTTCACGGTGATAATTGATTGGTATGAAGAATTTGAAGCAAATGTATTCATTAAAAACAAAGAGGATTGTCATAATCTCTTTCTATAATCGCAAAAATGGTTTTTTGTAAAAGGCAAAATTGAGAGTAATTTTGTTACTGATATATTTCAATGAATTTCTTACTCTTTAGAAAATGGTATCCGATGAAATTATGGTGGTAAAATCTTCTTCTCCTTTTTTCTCTGTAGTGATCACTACTTACAACAGAGCACCTCTTCTGAAGAGAGCATTGAATTCTTTGATAGCACAAACTGAAAAGGATTGGGAAGCTATTGTTATTGATGATGGAAGTACCGATGATACGACTATTCAGATAGCACCTTATCTCAAAAAGAATCATAACATACAATATATAAAAGGGGAATGCCGCGGTGCTACTGGCGCCAAGAATGCGGGAATGGCTTTGTGTTCCGGGAAATATATTACGTTTTTAGATTCTGATGATGAGTATGATCAGGCACATCTTGCAACAAGAAAAGAGATCATAGAAAAAAATCCTTCGGTTGATTTTTTGCACGGAGGAGTGAAGATTACCGGAAGCCCTTTAGTACCTGATAGGTATGATTATGGTAAAATGATCAACTTATCCGAATGTGTGGTAGGAGGAAGTTTTTTTATCAGGAAACAATTGGCACTTTCGGTTGGGGGCTTTACTGAGATGCCGCTGGGAAGCGATGCAGATTTATTTGAAAGGGTCAGTAAGATGAATGTAGAGGTTATAAAAGTGGAATTGCCCACGTACGTTTATCATCGTGAAACACTCAATTCCATTACTAACAACCTCTCGGGAACGGTGGTTTATTGATCGGATTAAAAAGTATTTCGTATTTCTTATTAAAAATATGATTATGAAAATAAAGATTAAAAGAATATATGAAGAGCGGGCAAAAGAGGATGGCTTTCGTGTGCTGGTAGATCGCCTGTGGCCTCGTGGATTCACCAAAGAAAAAGCAGGTTTAGACCTGTGGCTCAAAGAAATAGCACCCAGCAATGAATTACGAAAATGGTTTAGCCATGATCCTGAGAAGTGGGATGAGTTCAGAAAAAGGTACGTTGCTGAGATTAAAGAAAACAAAGAACCACTCTTGTTGTTGAAAGAAAAATTGAAAAAAGAGGATGTAACTTTATTATATGGTGCGAAGGACCAGGTACATAATGAGGCCCTTGTATTGAAGGAGTTGTTGTCATGATCGGGTCTTGATTTTGCTTGATTATACCATTAACAGCTATCGGAATCAGGGAAGCCAAAATTAAAAATATGTTTTCAAAAACTACGGAGTATGCTTTGAGGGCTACTATTTATATAGCACAAAAGGGAACTATAGACCATAAGCTGGGTATTGAAGAGATTGCCGATGCCATAGGTTCACCTCAGTCTTTCACTGCCAAAATTTTGCAGATGATTGCAAAGAACGATAGGGTGGTTATTTCTGTAAAAGGGCCTCATGGTGGATTTTATATTACCAATAAATCAAAAAAATTACCGGTTCGTGCGATCCTTGAAGCAGTAGATGATGCTGCCGTTCTTAATAAATGTATTCTTGGGTTGCATCAATGTTCAGAAAAAAATCCTTGTCCCATGCATGCTGATTATAAAAATGTCCGTTCACAATTAATCCGGCTTTTTGAGGATAAAACTATCGGATACCTTGCTGATAAAATGAAACACGATAATATTTTTATCAATAACTCAAGATAGAGTCTTCTATTTTTCTTTTCCTCTGGTAGTGATTAAATTGATCAGTCGGTTTCCCCGTAACAGTACCTTTAATCCACTTCTTCTTAGAGAAATGGATGGACGCTTTTTTACGTAATTGTCAATATCTGATTTGTAGGCGGAGATGATGTCTTTATAGGAGAGAAGACCGATAATATTATTTTCTTTTGATGTTACAGGCAACAGATCTACATTTTCTTTTGCCATTAATTCTACCGCCGATCTCACACTCTGGTCGAGCCCGATGGAAACATTTCCCCGTTTGATAAGGTTTCCTACCGTCTTGTTGATTTCGTGATGGTTACTGAATAAATTGGAAGAACTGATAATTCCTCTGAATTCATTTTTATTGCTCACAATGATGAAATAATTGCTATTGTAATCTTTTTCTTTTTCCAGCCATTCCCTTACTTCGCCGATGGAATTTTCTTCACTCAATACCAGTCCGTTATCCTGCATTACCTGCTCTACAGTGATGGCTTCCAGGACATCGGGTTCGTAAGAGTCGGGAGTCTTCACACCACGTCTTGTTATTTTTTCGGTCATGATGGTATTTTCCATCAGGAAGAATGAAACCACATACGAACAGATGCATGCTGCCAGAACCGGTAGTAGTGCATTGGACTGACCGGTGGCCTCCAATGCGAAAATGACGGAAGTGAGTAAGGCTCTGGAGGCTCCGGCAAACATGGCAGACATGGCTACCAGTGCAGAGAGTGATAAAGTAATACCTGAGGCAGGGAAGAAGTGAAGAATAGCACTCCCCAGCAGTATGCCTGCTGCTCCTCCAATAGTATATAAGGGGGCCAGCGTACCGCCCGATGTTCCGCTGCCCAATGCGATTGCCCATGAAAGGAACTTAAAGAAACACAAAGAAAGTACGACGTTTAAGGATAGGTTTCCTGATAACACATCTGTAATATTTTCGTACCCTACACCGAGTGTTTTTGGAGCAAAATATCCTATGATACCTACAAAGAGGCCGCCGATGGCGGGCCACCACATCCAGTGGATGGGCAATTTTTCAAAAGTGTCTTCAATAAAGTAAACGATCTTGGTGGCAAATACCGATATAAATCCAATCAGGATTCCCAGAATGCTGTAAATAAGAAGAGCGCTATTGGATGGAGTTTCTATTAAGTGCCCAACGGGGAAGACGGGCCCTGTTCCGAAGAGAAAATGATGTCCGGCTGCTCCGGTGATACATGCCAGGGCAACGGGGATAATAGAGCGTGGGGAAAACTCAAATAATAGTAATTCAATTGCCAGAAATATCCCCGCAATGGGAGTTCCGAATATGGCTGACATCCCCGCAGTAGCGCCGGCAGCCAGTAATATCTTTCGCTCATTATTGGAAATTCTTGCTATCTGTCCCAGTGCTGAACCTATCGCTCCTCCGGTTGCAATAATAGGACCTTCTGCACCGAAGGGGCCGCCACTACCTATTACGATTGCAGATGAAATTGGTTTGAGGTAAGTAATGGTCGGTTTTATTTTGCTCTGATTGGTGAGTATCTGTTCCATGGCTTCCGGAATACCGTGCCCGCGAATAGCTTTTGAACCGTAGAGCGCCATAAAGCCTACAATTACACCTCCGGCTGCCGGAATGAGGATCACCCAAAGCCCCAAAGTATTTTCTACCGGTGTTATGTGTGCCACTGTTGCCTTACCGTAAAACGACATACCGGTAATGAAATAGATAAGTTGCATTAAAAACTTGGCGAGGAAGCTTATGCTGATGGCTACAGCTACGGCCATGGCGGAAATTGTAAAGAGTCTCTTTTTGTTGTGCGCAATCTGTGGCTTCATATTTTCCGCCTCTAAGGTTGGGTTTAATGAGACCGATATAGGAATACCATTATTTAAGAAATGATTCTCTGCCATTTAAAATTTTAATTATAGAGGTGGTGTCGAGGCGGCAAATTTACCCGCTGTGTGGTAAAGCCCCAAATCCTATTTGCGCTCCTTTTGCGAAGCTAAATTGAAAATTTTGCATTTTAGCTGTATTCGTTTACCTATTTCGCCTTAAGTTTTTTGTATTTTGCGCCCAATGGCGACAACTGAGGGGAATAACCGGATAAAGAAATATCTTTTAGAGCAGAAAGCTTTGTTCTACGGGAATTACCGGCTTTTTATGGCAGGCCAGACTTTATCTCTGATAGGTACCTGGATACAGAGAATGGCCATGATGTGGCTGGTATATCAGCTTACCAATTCTGCTCTATTGTTGGGCCTCATAGCTTTTTGCGAACAAGTACCTATTTTTCTGATAGCTCCTTTTGCAGGAGTATTTGCCGACCGGTGGGATAAGCATCGTGCACTTTGCCGCATCGAGGCGTTTGCTTCCATACAGGCCTTGATATTGGGAATATTAACGCTTTTTAATGTAGTGGAAATATGGCACCTCGTTGTTTTGAGTCTTTGTCTCGGTGTGATCAATGCTTTTGAAGTACCTATACGGCAATCATTTGTAGTGGAAATGGTGAATCGTGATAAGGAAGCGCTTCCTAATGCGATCGCATTGAACTCAACTGTTTTTAATTTATCAAGGTTAATAGGGCCGTCTGTAGCGGGGATATTGATCAGTGCTGTGGGTGAAGGGTGGTGTTTTGTGGCCAATGCGTTCAGTTATGCGATTGTGCTCGTGAGCCTGTTACTGATGAGCATTCCGAAAAGAGAAGTCAAGGCATATACAGAACCACAGGTATTTTTGAAATTGAAAGAAGGAGTCCAATATGTAAAAGGGAATAAAATGATGCGGTCATTATTGCTTTTGCTGGCGATTGTTAGTTTCTCCAATGCTTCATTGCGTACCCTCGCTCCAGTATTTGCAAAGGATGTATTGCATGGTAATGCAAACACTCTCGGATTCCTCATGAGCGCCGCTGGTGTCGGAGCCATTTGTGGTGCCTTGTTCCTTACCAGGAGGAAAACCACGGGTGTTCTTAAGCACATTGTATCTTTTACGGGAATTTTACTGGGTACGGCGATGATCTGTTTCGCGATATCTCATTCATTGGTACTCTCTCTTGTCTTTATTGCTTTTGCCGGTCTGGGCCAGATGATGCATACAGCCTCTACCAATACATTACTACAACTACATGTGGATGATGACAAGCGTGGCAGGGTCATGAGTTTTTATACCGTTTGTCTGCAGGGTACGATGCCTTTTGGGAGCCTCCTGGCAGGAGCCATAGCCGGGTTGTTTGGCGGCCCGTGGGCGATGGCAAGTATGGGGGGTATCTGTCTTTTGGCGACGCTTTTTTTCAAAGAAAAAAATGTTCGTACCCGGTTGAAGGATGTACGAATGCAACACCATGATGTCTCGAAATATTAAGGAAGAGACTTTCTTTTTAGCACACTACGGTCTGCCGATAGAGGAAGTTGCAAAGGGTATAATAATATTCAAGCCGGGAAAATGGTTTTTTCTTTTTTCTCAAAAAATCCCGGCAGATACTATTGCACCGGCTATATCGGGAGTATTTTAATGGGTATCTGTTTCCTTAGATAAGACTATTCATAGAATTACTTCTGTAATGCTGGATCTTGTATTGAAACATTTCAGCCATTTTATTGGCACGCCAGATAGCTTCTTCAGCTACTTTCCCGGTAAATAATTCTTCTAAGGTTTGTGAGAATAAACTGAGCCATCTTTCAAAATGTATTTTCTCTACCGGCAATTGTGCGTGGGGAGGAAATGGGCTTCCGTAATAAGTATGCTCTCCCAGCAGGATCGTTTGCCAGAAAGTGTACATCTTCGCCAGATGTTCGGGCCATCGGTTTTGTATCTTTTCATCAAAGACAGGCCCGATCAATTCGTCTTCTCTCACTTTACCATAAAAGGTATCTACCAGAAGCTTTACGTCGTCTAAGCTGAGAATATCTTTTTTATTTTCTATCAAGGTTCGAAAAATTGAGTTACTAAATAATAAATAGCCCATGCACCGATTAGAATATGGATAATCCATATCCAGCCCGGAATACTTCTCGGCACCTCACTTCCACTTATTAAAAATACTTTTGAGTCTCCCTTTCCGTAGGCATTGATCATCACGGGGATTACCCCGTCCACCACCTGATTATCGTGCAATCCTTCTACGGAAATATCGGGTCCATTGCGGACAATAAATGGGATTTCTCTGAGGCCTTCTTTTCCATTTGGGTCTTTGCTTACGATGCGAAGACAATGTTCACCGTCCACTAGCTTGCTGGTATCAAGTTCAAAATTGATGGGCGATTTGAACGACCCTACTGGTTGTGGATCATCGTCAATAAAAACAATTATAGAACTGGTAGCTTCCATATTCAAAAATTTAAAATGCTTCTTTTGATGTGTGTAGTTTCTTTTTCTCCAGGATCTATTACCCATTTAATGGTATAGAAAAGTACCGTTAATACAATAAGAATTGTAACGATACCGGCTATATAATCCCAGTTGCTGGTAGGCCCCGCCCCGTGCGTGATCCCTCTTAAAATTTTAGGTTGTTGTGCTTCACATGCAGGACAGGCACGGCTTGCTGCACCGAGGCATGCCAGCACGATCATCAATAGTATTTTTTTCATAATGGTCAATTTAAAGGTTGATGCAAACTTCTTTTAATTGTGTTTTATTTCTGTTTCACGGCATCCATGAGTTTCTGAATCTCTTCCGGGGTTACTTTCTTGGCATTGTTGCCCCAGGTTGTTTTTTCATGATTCATGATGGCTGAGATTTCTGCTGCTGATAAATTATTGGTGGTTCCGATGGGTGGCATTGGCCCAAATCCTTGAGACACCAGTCCTGAATATCCGTTCATGATGATATTTACCATTTTTTCGGGATTATCATCTAAAACGGTAGCACTTCCTTTCAAAGGAGGGAAAGCTCCTTTGAGGCCTTCTCCGTTTTCCTGATGGCAACTCTGGCAATTGGCAGTATATAAGGCTACGCCGTCCAGTTCATTAGATGCAGCAGCACCACCTCCCGCAGCTTGTTTTACTTCTTTTTTGTATAAAAATTCTTTAGGAGGTAATCCACTGGGCAGTTTTAATTGTTTAAGAGTCATTAAGTAGGCTACCAGATCCAATGCTTTATCAGTAGCGACAATCTTCCCTTTTCTTCCCCGCATAAATTCATCAGGTACATTTACTACTTTATCATTTTTATCCGGCTTTTCCTTGTATTGAAAAAGCCATTGATAGGCCGGCATAATAGATTGTTTTACGACCGAGCGTGGCTGATATAGATGTAGTAATTGCCAGTCAATGCTCGGTTGCCTGGCACCTATGTTGGTAAGGTCGGGGCCGGTGCGTTCGGTACCCATAAGGGTAGCCGTGTTTCTCCATAGATCTGTGCGCAGATCGGCGGCATAATCAGAAGCGATGCTTGGCCGTGATCCCCATACTCTATCCATATCTATATTTCTTACTTGCTGTGTATGACATGCTACGCAACCATTTGCTACGTAAATAGCCTTTCCTTTTAGAGCTTGTCCGGACAGTTGTTCTGCACCGGGAAGCGGTGCATTGTTTTCCTGATTATATAGTGCGGGGATTACCGCCATCGCCAGTGTTAAGGCTATATATAAGGAAATTGTAGTAAGGAAGAGACTTTTATGGTTATTGAAAAATTTCATTTATTTAAGATTTACCGTTATTTTTCTATTTGAAACGTTTAGCGTTTATAGTATCTATCCGTTCATTTTTACTATTTCTGCATCAGAGGTAAGGTTTGAAATTATTTCTGCATTTACATCCAACACTTTTGCGGGCCGTATCATTTTATACATATTATAGGCGAAGAATAAATGAGAGGTCCACATTAAAGTACCACCTACAGCACGCCATAGCCAGTAAGGGGCCATCATGGAAACAGTGTCAATGAAAGGAGTATTATTGATCCAGGCAATTCCTCTCAGGGTGCCGCCTACCATCAGAGGTATTGTGTAAAACAACAGCCCGATAAAAGCCATCCAGAAATGAATGCCCACTGTAAGTTGCGGAGGTTCTTTACGGGTAAGCCGCGGGATGATGGCATACGTAAAACCCCACATATAAAAAGCAATGATGCCATACATAGTTAAATGCGAGTGTGCTACTGTAAAGTCGGTGAAGTGCCAGTATAGGTTTGTGCTACGAAAAGCTTCTGCAGTTCCCTGCATGGAGCCTGTGAAATAAAATATAGTTCCTATTAAAATAAAGGGGAGGGTATAGCTTCCACTTAGCTTATGCCATGAGCCTTTGAAGGTCATAAGGAAATTGGTAGTTCCCGCGGCTACAGGAATGATCATACCCATGCTCCCGATGATGGCAACCGTTTGGATAGACCATGGAATAGGGCTGAAAACAAAGTGGTGGATACCAATAACTGTATAAAAAAATATCTGTGCCCAGAAGGCAAGAATACCGAGCCCGTATGAGTAAATCGGTTTGTTCAATTGTTGAGGTAAATAATAGTAGATTAATCCTAACGTGAGCATCATAAACCACATACCCACAGCCTGATGCATATAATATCCCTGTGCAATGGTTTCTCCTAATCCATCCTGCCAAAATGGAAGGTAACCAACCATCACTATAACTATCATGAACATCAATGCAGCTACAATGTACCAGTTAGAGACGTATATCTCCTTTGTTTTGCGCATCGCGATTGTTCTTAGAAAATTGATAAGGGTAAGTATTATTCCGGTTGCGAATAGAAGCATGATAGGCCAGATCCATTCCCGATATTCGCCTCCTGCATTATTGATCCCGGCCATGAGGGAAACAGTTCCTAACAGAACTGCAGTATTAATTAACCATAACGACCACCAGCCCAATTTTAAACTGGCCAGCTTATTATTGCCTACACGGGGTACCACATAATAAGCCAGCCCCAGCATAGCCAGAGATGACCAGCCCCAGAATACACCATTGGTATGTACCGGTCTCAATCTGCCAAAGCTCAGCCAGCTCAGGTGGTCAGCATCAGGGGCAACAAATTTAATACCTTCATATTCTCCCACCGAAGTGAAAAACACGAGCCATATAGTAGCACATATTAAATACCAGAGTACCAGTTTGGCAAGTTCAGGATCTATGTTTGGGCGTGCTATCGCTCTTTTCTTCTCTTCAATGAATCGGATATTGGCTTGCTCATTTATATTTTTTAATATCCCCCTTTTGTCTTCAGGCACTAATGTACCGGACAGTTCATTTTGAGAGATCTTATAACTCAATACTTCTTTTCTTTTTCTTAAAACCTCCGTAATTTCATCTTGAGGAAGGCTTCTCAAATAGGTACTGATACGGTCTGCCTCAGCCAGATCTTTTTTCAATCTAAGGCGCTTCGACAAGTTCCTCACCTTTATGATCATTAAAATTACGCCCACAAGGATCGGAGTGAGAATCAGGATGAGGGTAATGATGATACCCCCGTCATTAAAAATGGATCCTCCTTTGGGAGCAGCCTGTGCAAAGGCGGAAGAACTAAATAAAAAAGAGACGACAAGAATCAGTATTGTGATGAGAGAGGAACCGGTGTTAGCACTTGGTTTTTTCATTTGCTCGTATTTGAGGTAAGTGTCAATTTTTTCTTTGTCGAATTTATTTATGATTTGTTGCAGATCTCCCGGCTCGTCGAGCTTATCTTTATTTTTTATTTCAGCTAGTAGATTGGTTGTTTTGATCACGAGGTAGATCGCCGTAGCGAGGGTGGAGGCGAGTAGTAAGATCATTAATATGATGGCTCCTACGCCATTCCCATCGGGGGAAGAAACTGGCTGGGCAAGTAGAAATGAAGGAAACAGTAAAGTGATAGTAAAAGCAATGCTCCATTTTTTTCGAGATGGTAGAATCATATATTGAAGTATTAAGCAGTAATTAATTTACAAAAATATAATCTTAAACTCTGTAAAGAGCAGTTTAAAGATAACTCTTTTCGAAGAAAGAAAATATGTTTTTCTTTGTCTTCGTTGTAACTAAAAAGCGCTGGCAAAGCTAATAATAATTCATGTTATAAAGGATAAAATTATCTTTATATATTACCAAAATCATGTTCTTCTGCTTAAGAATTCCGTATTACAAGAAGGGTTCAAATATCTGTTTAGTGGAAACTGCGACCCTGTTCCAGGAATTGATCATAACGATCTGAAGAATGATTTGCGCTAAAACCCGTTCGCCGAAAAATTTCAATACTCTGTTATAGGTTTCGTCGCTTACTCCGTCTTTGGAAATGAGGGTTACTTCCTCCGTCATTTGTAAAACGGCTCTTTCTTCTTCAGAAAACAGAGGGGATTCTTTCCAGGCGGAAACGGCGAATATTCTCCTTTCCGATTCGCCGAGCGACAAAGACTCTTGTGTATGCATGTCTATGCAATAAGCGCAACCATTTATTTGTGAAGCCCTTATTTTTATCAGTTCCCTCAGCAGTTCGGGTATTTGTGAATTTTTTACATAGCTTTCCATGTTTTGCATGGCTTTGTAAGTGTTCCTTTCAGTTTCTTTTATATTGATCCTTTTCATGGGCTATTTTTTTGAAAGGCTTTTCGTATAATCAGAGGAAATTGGGGTGTGTGTAATGTCATCCGCCTCATCCAATCTCAATAGTTTTTCAGCAGTATTTTTCAGCGCGTTTATTGCGATCTTTATAAAATTACCTCCGAGACTCAGTCTCGCTACACCTGCTTCTCTTAACCCATTGAAATCAGGAATATCCTGGACCAATAATATATTTACCGGCAATTTTACTTCTTTAATGATGGTTTGGATATCTTCTTTGTCTTTCAAAAAAATGGGGAATAAGCAATCGGCTCCCGCTTCCTTATAGGCTTTCCCTCTTTCAATGGTTTGTGATAATTTTTCTTCTTGGGATAAACTACCGCCCTTGATGTACAGATCAATACGGGCATTGATAAAAAGCGGCATCCCCATTTCGGAGGAAGTCTTTTTAATAAGGGATATCCTTTCACATTGTTCGTAGGCGGAAATTAAACTTTCTTTGCCGGGATAGCTGTCTTCAAAGTTGATTCCGGCAATTCCGGTAGAGATCAGTCTTTTAATATTTTCCACGAGAGTAGTATTATTATTGGCGTAAGCGCTTTCCACATCGGCGGTTACCGGTACCTCTACTCTTTCTGTTATATTCCGTAAAACGGATAGTAGCTGCGTAAAAGGAAGTTTCTCGCCGTCGGGGTATCCATTGCTGAGTGCGGTAGCACTGCTTGATGTAGCAACGGCTGGGTAGCCGGATTTTTCTATTATTGACGCGCTTAACGAATCCCACACGTTGGGTAAAACCAATAGTTTCCCATTGTGATGAAGGTCGAACAAGGCTTTTCCTTTTTCAGGATAAATATTCTCTGGTTGCATGGTGAGGTGTCTTATTCCTTCTGATTAATTCAGAAGAGGTTAGGTGCTCAAAATTAGGAAGGATTTTCACCTTCTTTCTTTATCCCGTCTTCAATATTTACTAAATCTGGGACAAAATTCTAAATAATGGAACATCCTAAGGTAGAAGCAAAGGTACGGGAAGTGAAAAAAAAATTAGATAATGTTTAATGTTTTAGTTAGTAAAGAGAGTGCCATGGCAAATAGAAAAATTAAGCCAAATCAATTTCTCCACTCGCGATTAATCTTCCCCCCTTTTCTGTAAATTCTTCCATCACCTTTCTATAATTCTTTTCATCTATCGGAAGAGTTGCATCAGTAATGATCGTTGATGTAAAGCCAAGTTCCAGCCCGTCCAGCGCGGTAAAATTTACGCAATAATCTGCAGCAAGCCCTGTCACAAATATTTCAGTAATACCCCTCCCTCTCAGATAATCACCCATGCCGGTCGCTTTCTTTTTTCCGTTGTCAAAGAAACCGCTGTAGCTGTCAATATTTTTATCCATACCTTTTCTAAAGATGCCCTCTATTCTTTGAGTGTGTAAAAGCGAAGAAAATTGTGCCCCTTCTGTTTCCTGTACACAGTGATCGGGCCATAATACCTGTGGTAATCCATTGACCATTATTTCCTCAAATACTTTTTTACCTGAGTGCGAAGAAGCGAAACTCTTATGATTTGCAGGGTGCCAGTCCTGGGTGGCAACTACCAGTTCGAAATGGCCTTGCAATGTATTGATGACCGGGATTATTTTGTCGCCATTTTGTACAGGTAATGCCCCGTTGGGGAGAAAATCGTTTTGAATATCTACAATTATTAATGCTTTCATATTTATCTAAGATAAATCAAAAATTGAATTCTATTTTTCTCTCTGATCTCTTTATATAATTTTCTGGAATAATCATTGTAACACATTTATTCAAACACACAAATTATGAAACGAAGTATTAAAAGTTTGGTTGGTTACGCGATGAAGGAAACCGATGGGGAAATCGGTAAGGTCGCTGAATTTTATTTTGATGATGTTACCTGGACGATCCGTTATTTTATTGTAAAAACGGGGAATTGGCTTTCGGGCCGTAAGGTGCTTATTTCGCCGGTAGTGGTAAAGGAGCCTGATTGGGAAAATAGAGAATTTCCTGTTAATCTTACAAAAAAACAGATAGAGGATAGTCCGGATATTGATACTGATAAACCTGTTTCACGTCAGCAGGAAGAACTATTGTCTAACTATTATCCGTGGAGATTGTATTGGGGAAGTGAACCTGATGAGCATGGGGGTGGAATATTTGGAATGATGCCCGGAGATCTTTATGATGCCAACGTAGAAACGAATGAGAATAGCGCCCCCGAAGTAGTGGAGAATGTACCACAGGATCAGCATTTGCGCAGTACTGACGAAGTTATCGGTTATACAATCCATGCAACAGATGGAGAAGTAGGAAAGATATCAGATTATATTATTGACGACACCAACTGGAAAATTAAATTTCTTGTAGTAAGCACGGGTTCTTTGTTTAATAATAAAAAAGTATTGGTATCTACTCAAGGGATAACCAAAGTGAACTGGGATAATTCCAACGTTGCGGTAAATCTTTCAACAGAAGAAGTAAAGAACAGTACTGAATTTGATGATTCTCAAGCGTTAAATGAAGGATAGAGCGCGGCTTATATGGTTATTATTGTGTAAGACTATGGGATGATAGAATGGAGTAAGAACTTTCAAATGAATAGTGAGAAGGAGAATTATTCTTTTATGCAATAAGAGGTTCCGGTTAAGTTTCTGATTTTTTTTGAGGTGAGAGCGGAAAGATTATAGGGGTCGGTCTGTTTTTAATTCTTCCCCCTTTTCATAACTTAATTCCCCGTTTTCAATTCTTGCCGGAGCGGTATAAGGATGTTCCTGTTCTTTTCCCAAAGCCATTATGTGCATCACTTCCCATCCATGTACTTTTAAATAATCTGAAACCATAGAGCGGTGACATCGCCACCACACAGCTTCTGAACACATATAAGCGGTGCGTTGTTTTATAGCAATGGTTTCAAGGTCTTCAATTCCTTTTTTAAAATCTTTTGTTTCCATATAGTCTGCATAACCCCTGAAAGCCACGTGCCTCCAGGCTGTATTTTTGGAGTCGGGATTTACTTTCCTTCTTCCTCCAAGGCTTTTCAAATGAGTGTATAAAATATGGTTTTGAGGTATGGAGACTTCAAGGGCCTCTTTATTGAATTGAGGATAACGGCGTGAGCCGGGATAGCTCCTTATGTCAACCAGCATTTCAATTTGAAATGAATGTAGCATTTCAACCAGCTCTTCCAGTGTGCGTGTGGAATGCCCAATGGTCCATATTGTTTTATTTTTCACTTTCATCTATGAAGTAAATTCTTTAGGAAGGATATTGAAAAATGACAATCTTAAGAATGAGGAGTTCTTTGAAAATTCCTTGGTTCTCTACTGAAAGAATTCTTATCTATTTCTTTTCATTAATGATGTCTGTAAGTTCTTTGTCCCAGTATCCTGTTTTGCCGTATTCTATTAAGCGGCCAATTTCTTTCCCGTCTTTCATTACAATGATGGTGGGAGTATGGGTTACATTCATTGCCTTTGCAATGTTACCGGCGGTGTTTTTCTCTCTGTCCACGGCAAAAAGGGTGATCCTGTTTTCGGGAAAACCACTTGCTTCCTGTATTTTAAAAAACTTAGGCAATATGAAATGGGTGTCTTCACACCAGGTACCTCCAAAAATGAGAAAATAAATTTTGTCTTTATTTGCCCTGAAAGCTGCTACAGCAGCACTATCAGGGTGTGGATAGATGCGTAGGCTTTCTGCATACCATTTGAAAGTTGTATCGTGGTTGATGTCTTCTTTTGTGATGATTCCTCTCAGCATTTTGGCATTGTCGTGTGCTGAGTCAATAAGTGTTTCGTACATTTTTTGGGCGTTAGAGGTAAAAAAAATAAAAATTGAGATAAGAGAAATAATTAATTTTTTCATGCTTGATATAAATAGTAAGAAATTATTTTAGGTTATAGATTCGTTTCCTTGTACTTCTTGCTTTTTGTTTCACAAATTGCTTTTTAATTCGAGTAGAAATGATTTTATTTTCCCCAAAGATTCTATCATCTCATATTTCTCACCGGCAGCTTTGTTATTTTTTAAAAACTCTTTTGCTCCTTCGATCGTGTATTTTCTTTCGCGCAATAAGTGATAGATCATTTTTAGGTTTTTGATATCTTCCGGCCTGAAAAATCGGTCGCCTTTTTTATTCTTCTTAGGTTTTAAAATAGAAAATTCATTTTCCCAGTATCTTATTAAAGAAGTATTTTCTTTGAACATGGCCGCTACGTCCCCTATAGCATAATATTGTTTTTGAAATAAAATTTCGTCTTCGGGCACAGAAACTACATCGGGCCCGGGGTTATAATCTTTCAGGCTTTTTCTTCCCCGTTTCGATTTAGGAATGATCTCTTGCTTTACGGTCTCTTTTGTTGTATTCTTTTTCACGGGAGGCCCGTCTCCGAAATCGAAAGTTATTTGTGAGAGTGCCATACTTTTAATCAAGGCTTTTAGCGCTTCCGACGGAAGCAATTTTTAAAATTCTATCAAACTGCTCGGGTGTAAGATCGTTATAGAAAAAATAAACAGGATTCACCACCTGCCCGTTTACGTGTACTTCATAATGACAATGAGGCCCCGTGCTTTTCCCGGTACTTCCTACCCATCCTATTACTTCTCCACGTTTCACGTATTCACCTGTTTTTACTTTGGTTCTTACCATGTGACCAAATAATGTTTCGTATCCGTATCCATTATTTATAATGACATGATTACCATATCCACTTTGATCAAATCCTGATTCCTCTACCCTTCCATTAGCCGTGGCATAAATGGGAGTTCCCTGTGGTGCGGTGAAATCCAAACCCTTGTGCATTTTGACCGTTCCATATACAGGGTCAATTCTCATGCCGTATCCTGAAGCAACACGACTTAGGTCGCGGTTGCTTACCGGTTGTATCGCAGGTATGCAGGCTAATTTGTCACTTTGATTTTTGATCATTTTTTCTATCTGGGTATAGCTGGTAAATTGATATTTTATCCGTGCGCTAATATTATTTAAAGTATTGGCCAGATCATTTCCGAGTTCTTCATCATTGATAGCGGCTATTTTCTGAAATTCATTTTTCTGTTCTATTAGTTTGGCCCTCGCTGAGTCGGGAACCGGATTTGCTTCAAAGATGGAGCGATAAACCTGGTTGTCACGGTTTTCTAATTCGGCCATTTCCTGTTGCAGCTTTACTGTTTGCGATGCGAGTGATTGATAGTTCTGCCGCATTTTTTCATATTTCATTTCTGCCAGTTTCAATTGTGGAGATGGAATGAAACGGAATACGAGCGAAATAAGAATGAAGGCAGATATAAAGGCCGCGGCAATAAAGCCGAGGAAGCGTAATAGTTTTACCCGCAGAGGAGTTACGAGCTTCTCATAGCGTAAAGTACGGGTGTTATAATAAAATTTTAATTTCTTCATCCCTCAAAAAAGAGAAACATTTTATAGTGTTTTAAAAAACAGTTCTGTTTGTAAATGCGTGCAAACCGAATACCTTTGCGGTCATCAAAATATTTACAGGTAAACAAAGATAACTTCTTAATAGGCTAAATCAATCTTAAAATTCACACAACTCTATGATGCAAAGCGCAGAAATAAGACAACATTTTCTTGATTTTTTTAAAGCAAAAGGGCACCATATAGTTCCTTCTGCACCCATTGTTATTAAGAATGATCCCACTTTGCTATTTACCAATGCGGGGATGAATCAGTTCAAAGAATATTTTCTTGGAAATATACCGGCACCGTATTCACGTGCAGTGGATACCCAAAAATGTCTTCGCGTAAGTGGCAAACATAATGATCTTGAAGAGGTAGGTGTGGATACCTATCATCACACCATGTTTGAAATGCTGGGCAACTGGAGTTTTGGAAATGCTACTACGGAGCCGGAGCCTTATTTTAAAGAAGAGGCCATTACATGGAGCTGGGAATTACTTACAAAAATTTATAAGATACCTGTTGAGGACCTATATGTAACCGTATTTGAAGGAGATGAAAAAGAAGGGATTCCACGTGATGAGGAGTCTTTGAATTTTTGGAAGAGTTGTCTCTCATCCGCCGGTTTGCCGGAGGCAATAATTAAAGACAAAATTATTTTTGGAAATAAAAAAGACAATTTCTGGGAAATGGGTGATACCGGTCCTTGTGGGCCATGCACCGAAATTCATGTGGATAGCAGGAGTGAGGAAGAGAAAAGAAAGATTCCTGGAAGAGATGTGGTGAATAGTGATAACCCTCAGGTGATAGAAATATGGAATGTGGTATTTATCCAATACAACCGTAAAAAAGATGGCTCATTGGAATTGCTACCTGCAAAACATGTGGACACCGGGATGGGATTTGAAAGATTGGTGAGGGTTTTGCAAAATAAGAAGAGTAATTATGATACCGATATTTTTACAGGAACAATTGCAGAGATTGAAAAGATGTCGGGGAAAAAATACGATTACTCCGATACAAAAGAAGCGGTAGCCTTTCGTGTAATAGCAGACCACATTCGTGCCATTGCTTTTCCTGTTACTGACGGGCAACTACCTTCCAATACCGGAGCAGGGTATGTTATAAGAAGAATTTTGAGAAGGGCGGTACGGTATTATTTTTCTTATCTCGATGTAAAACAGCCGTTACTGTATAAACTGGTTCCGGTAATAGCGGCACAATTTAAAAATGTGTTTCCTGAACTGGATAAACAAAAAGATTTTGTTGCCAAAGTGATTCATGAAGAAGAAAATAATTTTTTGAGAACGCTGGATGCAGGATTAAAAAGGTTGGAATTACTTTTATCATCAAAGAAAAATATTGACGGAAAAACGGCCTTCGAGTTATACGACACGTATGGTTTTCCGATTGATCTTACCAATCTGATTGCGTCAGAAAATAGTTTATCGGTGGATCAGGTTGGTTTTGAAAAAGAGATGCAGCAACAAAAAAATCGTAGTCGCGCAGCGGCAGTGGTAGATACCGAAGACTGGATCGTAGTAAATGAGAATCAGGGAAAAGGTTTTGTCGGGTATGAAAATGTAATAACCGGAAGTAAGGTTTTAAAATACAGAAAAACAAAATCCAAAGGGAAAGAAACTTTTCAGATTGTTTTGGATACTACACCGTTTTATGCTGAAAGTGGTGGCCAGGTGGGCGATACAGGTATTCTGATTTTTGATAAAGAAAATATTCCTGTTGTAAATACTAAAAAGGAAAATGAGCTTATTTTACATTTTACTGAAAGGCTTCCTTCAAATATTGAAGTAGATGTGGTAGCAAAAGTAGATGCTGATAAAAGAAAAAGAACGGCCATTCATCACAGTGCTACTCATTTGATGGATGCAGCATTAAGGAAAGTTTTAGGGACTCACGTACAGCAAAAAGGAAGCCTGGTCAATCAAGATTATTTACGGTTTGATTTTTCACATTTTAGTAAAATGACCAGGGAAGAGATCGCGAAAGTAGAATCAATTGTGAACGAAAAGATTAGGGAAAATGTTCCGGTGGTAATAAAGCAAATGCCTAAAGAGGAAGCTTTGAAAACAGGTGCGATAGCGCTTTTTGGAGAAAAGTACGGCGATGTAGTGCGTGTGGTAATTATGGATCCTGACTATTCCATTGAATTATGCGGCGGCACTCATGTAGGAAGTACCGGCGAGATGGGAATGTTCAAAATTGTTAATGAAACTGCAGTAGGTGCGGGTTTACGTAGAATAGAGGCGATGAGTGGGGAATCTGCTGAAAATTTTATCAATACGGAATTGGAAGAATTGAGAAATGTAAAGGAACATTTAAAAAATCCAAAAGATCTGCAGAAGGCATTACAATTATTTCTGTTTGAAAAAGAAAAACTGAATAAAGAAGTAGATCTTCTGGAATCACAAATTCTTGCTACTGTGAGCGAACAAATAAGTAAAAAAGTGGTTTTAATAGATGGAGTGCATTTTATAGGTGAGATAGTTTCTATCCCTAATGCTGAATCTTTGAAGAAGCTACTTACACTTATGAAAGAGAAATTGAAAGATTATGTGATCGTTTTATGTGCTGCTATTGAAGGGAAAGCAAATGTGGTGGTGGCAATAGACGATAACTTAGTCTCTGTAAGAAAATTAGATGCTGTTAAAATTATTAAAGAAAATGTGGCGCCTCTTATCAAAGGTGGTGGTGGCGGACAAAAGACGATGGCTTCTGCAGGCGGGCAAGATGTATCAAAATTGAATGAGGTAATTGAGAAAGTAAGATTATTACTTTGATGACGATAGAAAGAATGAAATTTTAAGTTAACGTTAGGCTATATATTCTCCAAAAAATTTGTTTTCCCCCTTTGCCTTTTTACTTTGAGATAGTAAATTTTTAATACCTCAAAATTATATTAGCATGAAAACAATTTTTGTTTCAGCACTGTTTACAGCTTGCTGTGGATTGTTCACCATCAATGGTTTCGCTCAAAAAGAACAATCCCAATTAAAGAAAAACGAAGAAATTATTATTCGTAAAAACAATGATGCCCCTACAAAAACAACCATTGTAATTGACAGCAATAATATAACGATCAATGGCAAGCCGCTTGCTGATTATAACGGGGATGTTACCGTATTGAAAAGAGGTTTTATGGGCAGCAATGGGAATAGCCTTTTTTCTCCGGGCCAGAGCCTGATGGTTTTTGGCAATTCCAATAAGGCATTCTTAGGAGTGCTTACCGCTAAAACTGACAAAGGTGCTGTCATTAAGAATGTAATAGATGAGAGCGGCGCTCAAAAGGCTGGATTGAAAAACGATGACATTATTACAAAATTTGGTGATAAGGAAATCACCTCACCTGATGATTTAAGAAACGCAGTTCAGTCTTATAAGCCCGGCGATGAAGTAACCTTGTATTATTTGAGAGATGGCAAAAAGAACTCTGTAAAAATCGAATTAGGAAAAACTCCCGGCAACGGACCGATGACCTATAATTTAGACAGCCTCAAAAACATTGTGGGACAATATTTCAATGGGAATAATCAGAATTTTGGAATACCACAGATGCCCGGCAATCAGTTTTATTTTAATAACAACAAGCCAAAACTTGGAATAAAAATAGAAGATACCGAAGATGGCAACGGTGCTAAAATATTGAATGTGGATGAAGGTTCTGCCGCTCAGAAAGCAGGATTAAAAACGGGCGATATCATTACGCAAATTAATGGTGAGAAAATTAAGGGCGCTAATGATGTAAGAGCACAGGTAATGCAGTCTGATAACAGCAATAATTATAAGATGAAAGTGAAAAGGAATAATAAAGACATAAACATTGAGGTGCGTATCCTCAAAGTTTTGAACAAAATCAATGTGTAAGTTTGAAAATGGTTGAATTGAGAAAAAGCCCGTCTTTTCAGAAAGAAGGCGGGCTTCTTTATAAAAAATTATAGAAAAAATATTCACTCCAATGCCCTGTTTATAAATTTTACTAAAGGCATTAATGCTTTAAACGATTGAATTACTTCTTTACTTAAGTTAGGAGATAATATTTCAGCGTCAGACAAATTTTTTGTGGCGACAAAGCTTTTCCTTCTTAAAAATCCGGCGGCAGGATTATCTTTTTCGTATCCTTTCGGAACATTTTTTAACTGTTGCTTTTCGTCATTCTCAAGGCCTCCATAATATTTTTTGAATGTGGGTGCTGTAATGATCTTTTCGAATTCGGGGAGGCAGTAATCAATCTCTTGTCGTAATTTTTTCAAGCCTGCAGGCTCTGGCATCCAGAGTCCACCGCCCACAAAACTGTTCTCCCCCGGTTGCAGGTGAAAGTAATAACCTGCAAAGATTGATTTCTTTCCGCCCCGGTTAAAAGATGCACTGAGGTTAACTTTATAAGGAGTCTTGTTTTTTGAAAACCGTATGTCCCGGTTGATTCTGAATGTACAGTTTTTAGCAACCAGCTCTTTCATATCATCGTCAAACAAGATCATTTTTTGTAAAAGAACGGTTACCAGTTCCCCAAAATCATTTTTGGCAGTAATGTATTTTTCTCGATTTTGATCGAACCAGGGTTTGTTATTATTTTTTTTAAGCGCTTTTAAAAACACTACCGTTTTTGTAGAAATCATTAGGATTTATATGAGTTAAGAATAGTAAAACAGCAATGAAGAAATATCTTTCATTGTCAATTTTCCATTATCAATTGTCAGTTGATCAAATTCTTCCCCAGCTCTCACCACTTTTTATTCTGTAAATGGTCATGGGGCTTACTTTGTATTTGTCGGCTACCTGCTGGTTGGTGAGTTTACGCCGTGGGTTTTCGAAGATCTTTTTTATGGCTTTTACCTGGGTAGCTGTTAGTTTTAATCCCTTCGTTCTTGAATTTTGTACTTTTTTATATTCTAATTTTTTAGGACTTTTTTGCTGATGAACGTTCACTTCCTGCTGAGTAGCCCATTTCAAATTCTTTGAATGGTTATCGGACCGGTCATGATTGATATGGATTACATATTTATGTTTGGGGGAAGGTTTTTTGCTGAACAGTTTGGCTGATTCACGATGTAAATAAATAGTCCCGTTGGTTCCTTCTATGTGAAGGTTCAGGGTTTTATATCCGGAGGTAACAGAGCCTTTCAATAATTTCCCGTCTGCATAAATATCTTCATGATAACTTGCTGCATTTCCGTGAGAGGAAATGGCGTATTTGTTACGCATAGATTGCCATCCTTTGAATTTAATGGGTTTCCATATTTCACCGCTGGTTTTTTTGATCATGGCTAAAATTTGATGATGAAGTTACAAAACTAACTTTGTATCATATTAAAAAAATCTTCTTCATTAATGATTTTCACGGATTTTATTTTCATGGCTTTGTCTAATTTGCTTCCGGCCGATTCACCCGCTACCAGATAATTCAGATTGGCACTAACCGATGAAAGCAGCTTTCCGCCATTGTCTTCTGCCATTTTTTCTGCGGCACTTCTTTTTAAGGTGGGTAGTGTTCCTGTAAATAAGAAAGTAATGCCTGAAAGTTTTCCTGATGTGGGCTGTGTTTTATCTCCGACAGTGCTCACGCCTTTATCTGCGAGCTTTCCGAGCGTCTTAAGGTTGTCCTCATTGTGAAAGAAGTCAAAGACGCTTTCGGCGACTTTTCCGCCAATATCTTTTAATTGCTGCAGATCTTCGAGAGAGAAATCTTTGAGATCAAAAATAGTGTCCACACTTTTGGCCAGGGTTTTAGCAGTGGTTTCGCCTACATACCGTATGCCCAGACCGTAGATGAGCCGGTGCAGGTTTTGAGTCTTTGAATTTTCAATGGCGGCTTTTAAATTTTCAATTGATTTTTGTTTGAATCCTTCGAGCGCAGCTATTTTCTCAAAATCAATAGAATAAATGGAAGGGATGTCGCTGATCAATCCCAAAGCATAAAACCTTCTCACATTAGCTTCGCCAAAGGTTTTCATATCCATGGCATCTTTGCTCACAAAATGGATGATACGTTCCATTACCTGCGCTTCGCAATTGATGTTCACACAACGCCACACAGCTTCTCCTTCTGGTTTTATGAGAGGATCGTCACACACGGGGCAGTTGGAGGGGAAGATGATCTTTCTCTCATCGCCGGTCCTCAGTTCGGTCAGTGGTTTTACAATATAAGGAATTACATCACCGGCTCTTTCAACTATAACGGTATCGCCTAAACGCAGATCTTTTTCCTCAATAATTCCTTCATTAAAAAGAGAAACAGAAGAAACGGTAACGCCGCCAATAGGTACCGGTTCTATTTTTGCTACCGGGGTTATGGATCCTGTACGGCCCACCTGAAACTCAACATTAATCAGTTTGGAAGTTGCCTGTCGTGCTTTAAATTTATAGGCAATGGCCCATCGGGGATGATGGGTGGTATTGCCCACCTGTTGTTGTATTTCTATTTCATTTACTTTCACCACCATGCCGTCTATTTCATAAGGAAGTGTATCTCTTTTGGTTTCAAATTCCAGGCAGAAACCAACTACGTCGCCGATGGTATTAAAAACCCTTTTCTCCTTTATAGGGGTACGAAACCCACATTCAGAAAGCATTTGCAAAATTCCTGAATGAGTGTTGAGCAATTCCGGATATTTTTCCAATCCTTTTTTATTAAGTTTAATAAAGCTCACATGATATAGGATTGCTTCGAGCTTTCGTTTCCTTACGGCTGCCGGATCTTTCATTCTCAAAGAACCCGCTGCGGCATTTCTTGGATTAGCGAGTGGCGAAAGCCCTTCTTCTGCAAGTGATTCGTTGTATTTCTTGAAATTTACTTTGTTTAATAAGACTTCTCCGCGGATCTCAATTTTTTCAATTCCGTATTCAGAAAATTTTGCCGACAAGGGAATAGAGCCTATTTGCCGGATATTGGTGGTGATATCATCTCCTGCAGATCCATCACCCCGTGTGGCACCACGTACCAGAAGATCGTTTTCATAAATGAGTGAGATGCTGGCTCCGTCGTATTTTGGCTCGGTACTGAAAGAGATTTTTTGGTGATCAGCAAGTGTGTTAAGCCGGTTATCCCAGGCAATCAGGTCTTCAGGATTATAGCTATTCTCGAGGCTGAGCATAGAAACCAGGTGCGGAACGGTTACAAAATCGGCATTGAGGCTGCTGCCCACCCTTTGTGTAGGGGAGTCAGGAGTAATAATAGCAGGATTCTCCTTTTCAAGTTTCTCCAGCTTTTTAAAAAGCTGATCGTATTCTGTATCTGAGATCAGCGGATCGTTTAATATGTAGTATCTGTATTCATGGAAACGAAGTGCTTCTCTCAATTGATCTACACTGCCTTCATTTTTGAGAAGGGTGTTGGTAAGATTTTGTAAATCCTGTATCCGGTCTTTTGTGTACATAAGGTAATTTCAAAAAAATAAAACTACAAAAAAAGGAGGTATCCGTTATGACGTTGATTTGTTTTATTACTTTATTGTTCCGGATAGTTTGAAATTATCGGCTAATCTTTTTAACAGTAAACAGACTTTTAATGAATATTTTTTTGCCACTAATTATACTGATTCCCACGAATTGAAAGACAGTGGTTTATTAGAATAGTGGTTTACAGAATAGAAACAAATGAAGCTAATCCCTGTTTTTATTCTTTAATTTTTTGAGAGCCATTAAAAAAAATTGTTAAAAAAAACCGTTTTTCCAAATAATGTGTTTAATTTACACATTAAATAAAATAGTTTGCCATGAAAAAATATCTACTTTCAATAACTATTCTTTTTTTCTCTTTCCAGACTTTTTCTCAATTATTATCGTGGACACCTGATTTCGTAACTGAGGGCTCAACTCCTGTTACCATTACGGTAGATGCAAGTTACGGAAATAAAGGGTTGCTGAATTATACCCCAACCTCTGATGTGTATGTGCACACAGGCGTTATCACCAACAAAAGTACTGGTCCGACTAATTGGCAACATGTAAAATTTAATCAAAATTTTAACACACCCAATGCCGCGTTGCAGGCAACTTACCTGGGAAATAATAAATGGCAATTCACTATTACCGGCGGTATAAGAGCTTATTATGGCTTAACAGATCCAACAGAAGTTATTCAAAAGATAGCCATCCTTTTTAGGAATGGAAATGGAAGTACAGTGCAACGTAATGCGGATTTAAGCGATATGTATATTCCTGTTTATACAAGTGCTTTAGCAGTACGAATTACGGATCCGTTTTTTCAACCTTTATTTGCCCCGGCACCGGAAACAATCATGAAAGGCCTGGGAGATAATATAAGCGTAACCGCAAAAAGTAATAAGAATGCAACGTTGACTATTTCTCTCAACGGGATGGTAGTTCAGACTGCTACTAATGCACAATCCATTTCTGCTTCACCTACTATCATTGTGCCGGGAAGCCAGAAAATTCTGGTGACTGCAGATGATGGTACTACTGTATCCAAAGATTCTTTGGTCTTTTTTGTAAACAGTACGGTAAATATTGCACCCTTGCCGGCGGGTACACAAACCGGAATTAATTATGATGCCAATAAAACATCGGTAACACTTGTGTTGTATGCGCCTGGAAAAGGAAGGGTGAGTGTAATTGGTGAGTTTCCGGGAAGCAACTGGTCAGAACAATCGTTGTACGAGATGAATAAAACACCTGATGGAAATTATTGGTGGATCACTATTAACGGATTGACTCAGGGCACAGAATATAGCTATCAGTTTCTGGTAGATGGTACTTTAAAGATTGCCGATCCATATACAGAGAAAGTCCTCGACCCTGCAAATGATCCCTATATAACTTCTGCTACCTATCCGGGATTGAAAGCCTATCCTACCGGACTTACCACAGGAATTGTAAGTGTATTACAAACCGGGCAGGCTCCTTACAACTGGCAGGTAAATAATTTTACAAGGCCTGATAAAAGAAACCTGGTTATTTATGAATTGCTCGTTCGTGATTTTGTTGCCAACCATGATTGGAAAACATTGAGCGATACTTTAAATTATTTGAAGAAATTAGGAGTGAATGCCATAGAGGTAATGCCTTTCAATGAATTTGAAGGAAACCTGAGCTGGGGATATAATCCTAATTTTTATTTTGCTCCCGATAAATATTATGGGCCTGAGAGTACCTTGAAAGCATTTATAGATAAGTGCCATCAAAACGGTATTGCCGTAATTATGGATATTGTTCTCAATCATTCTTTTGGCTCTTCACCGATGGTGCAGTTATATTGGGATGCAGCCAATAACAGGCCTGCAGCCAATAACCCATGGTTTAATCCCGTAGCAAAACATGCCTTTAATGTGGGCTACGATTTTAATCACGAAAGTGCCGCTACCCAATATTTTGTGAGCAGGGTGGTCAATCACTGGCTCAATGACTATAAGTTAGACGGTTTCCGTTTTGATCTTTCCAAAGGGTTTACACAAAAGCAAACCTGTGACAATAATGGCAACAATTGTGATGTAGCCGCATGGGGTGCCTATGATGCGAGCAGGATAGCTATTTGGAAAAAATATTATGATACGCTTCAGTTGAAATCACCCGGATCCTATTGTATCCTGGAACATTTTGCTGCCAATTCAGAAGAAACAGAATTATCCAATTATGGGATGTTGCTTTGGGGGAATGAAAATTATAATTATAACCAGGCTTCTATGGGATATAGTACTGACTGGGATTTCAAGAGTGGGATTGCCAATCAAAGAGGATGGAGCAATCCTTTTTTAGACACCTATATGGAAAGTCATGATGAAGAAAGGCTGATGTATAAGAATATTACTTTCGGAAATTCTTCGACAGACTTAAGCTATAATATAAAAGATACCGCTACTGCCTTGAAGAGAGAGGAATTGAATGCAGCATTTTTCTTCACTATTCCGGGACCAAAAATGATCTGGCAGTTTGGAGAAATAGGATATGATTATTCTATCACTTCGTGCAATCCGGGAAATACCATTCCACAGCCTTACCCGCAGGATAATTGCCGTACAGATGCCAAACCCATCCGATGGGATTATCTGCAACAGCCCAATCGTAAGAAATTATATGATGTATATAGTGCGTTAATAAAGTTGAGATTTAATCCTGCATTTTCTGATCAGTTCATTTCCAATACGACCCAACAGGATTTTAGCGGGCCTTTCAAGTGGCTGGTGCTGGATAAGATTGTGGTGGTAGGAAATTTTGATGTGGTTACAGCATCCGGGTCTGTAACATTCCCCGGCCCGGCCAATACTACCTGGTATGATTATCTGAACGGAACTACTATATCTGTGGGTACCACGCCCTATTCATTTACGTTGCAACCCGGCGAATACCATGTATATACGCGAACAAGTGCCGCCTTGCCGGTAACACTAGTAAAATTTTCGGGTAGAAAAGTGAATAATGTAAATATACTTGCGTGGGAAGTAGCCGATGAATTGAACTTGAATTATTATGAATTGGAAAAGAGTACTGACGGTCAGCATTTTTCTTTGGTGGCCGATGTAAAAGCAAATGGTAGTAAGAATTATAGTTATACTGATAACGATCTGAGTAATTCGGCTCCTGTAGAATATTATAGATTAAAAAGTGTGGATGTGGATGGTAAGTTCAATTTTAGTGGGATTATTAAGATAAGATCGGGTATTTCTGCCTGGCGTGCACAGGTAAATCCCAATCCGGTGGTGAAGAATGTACAACTGAAGATTGAATCCCCTGTGCAGGATAAAGCGGTGGTGGTTATTACTGACCTGAGCGGAAGGAGATTGTATCAACAAGCTATTTCCATCGCAGCAGGAGACAATTCGTATGAAATTAATAAGGTAGCCTCTTTCGCAAAAGGAACTTATTTACTTTCTGTTTTAGCTTCACAACAAACCCAAAGTATCAAAGTAGTGAAGAGTGAATAAGTTTTATCAGGAAGTTTTTTGTTCATAGTAAATTCACCCAATCCGGTGGTCCGGATCGGATTATTGAAACCCTTAGAAAAATAAGAGAAATATTCATTATGACTTCAGCCAAAACGGAACCATCTAAAAATGTAAAGACCTTAAAAGGTCTGCAATCGGAAGTGCAGAGCATCAACCGAGTCGCCTTATCAGTGGATTGCGTCATTTTTGGGTTTGATGAAAACAAGTTGAAAGTACTGTTGATACGTTCAGATCTAAAAAAGTACCATAATAAATTTTCTCTTCTAGGCGACCTTGTGAAACCGGAAGAGGATCTGGAAGCAAGTGCCTACCGTATTCTAAAACAGCGTACCGGATTAAGTGATCTTTATCTGGAACAGGTACATACTTTTGGCGAAGTTGGCCGGCATCCTGCTGGCAGAGTGGTTTCTGTTGCATACTGTTCTTTGGTCAATGTGCAGCACCATCGTCTTAAGATACTAGAGAATGAGCTTGCCTGGCATGAGGTGGATAGTATTACGGAATTACTTTTTGACCATAAAAAAATATTTGACCAATGCTATGCATGGCTTCAAAAAAGGGTGCAGGAACATCCATTGGGATTTAGTTTACTTCCCAGCAAGTTTTCACTGCGCGAATTGCAAAATTTGTATGAATCAATCCTGAGTAAGAAGCTTGATAGAAGGAATTTCAGAAAAAAGTTTTTCTCCATGGATTTTCTGATTGATATGGGCGAGGATGAACAGAATGTGCCACACCGCCCCGGAAGGTTGTACAAATTTGATTATGAAAAGTACGAGAGGAATAAGAAAACCTGGTCAGGGATTGATTTCTGATAGAAGTAGGAAGTGCAGGTAAGTAGTATAGTTTACAAGTGTGAATTTTTTTTGAGATGCAGCAATAACAGAGAAACTCTTGTCTTGCTTCCTGGGTAAGATTTCCTTGACTTGTAATAAAGAAAGACAGAAGCCGATTCTGGCTGGTTTGATTAATTGAAAAATTCTTGAGAAAAAAACGTTAAATTCAAAAAAATGGTTTAGATTGTGTACGAAATACACATTCCTGTGTATGGAACACACATTATTTTATAAAGATTTAAGAGAACAAATTATAATTACACATTTTAAAATTCAAATTTTGCTCATGAGAAGAAGCATTTCTAAAATATCAAAGCAGATAGGTGTTTTGATGTTTTTTGTCCTTGTAGCTTTTGGTGCAAATGCCCAGAATACGGTTACAGGAAAAGTGACAGACTCGAAGGCCGGCAATGGCATACAGGGAGTAACGGTAACGGTGAAAGGTACCAAAAAAGCGACCCAAACAGATGTCAATGGCGATTTTTCTATTGTTGCTGCTCCTAATGCGACATTGGTGATTAGTTCTGTAGGCTACACCGATCAGGAAGTAGCTGTCAATCATCAATCTGCTATCCAGGTACAGCTGGTGGTATCTGCTGAAAAATTAGGGGAAGTAGTGATTATCGGGTATGGTACTGTAAAGAAAAAAGATCTTACAGGTTCTGTATCTCAGGTCAACGCCAAAGATTTTCAATCAGGGCAAATTACCTCTCCCGAAGGATTGATTGCCGGTAAAGTTCCCGGGGTCTCTATTATTTCGGGCGGCGGCGCTCCGGGAGCAGGAAGTACCATACGCATCAGGGGAGGCGCTTCATTGAGTGCAAGCAATAACCCGTTAATCGTTATTGATGGAGTTCCTTTGGATGATAATGGTATTGCAGGAGCAGCTAATCCATTATCTCTTATAGATCCAAACGACATTGAATCTTTCAGTATTTTAAAAGATGCCTCTGCAACGGCTATTTATGGTTCCAGAGCTTCCAATGGTGTTATTATCATTACTACAAAGAGAGGGCGTGTGGGTGCTAAACCGGTCATTGACTTTGGTACAAACCTTTCTCTTTCCAAAATCACGAAAGATGTAGATGTATTAAGTACTTTTAAATTCCTGAATTTTGTTTTAAATAATGGTAATTCACAACTCGTGGGCCTGTTAGGGAAAGCAAGTACCGACTGGCAAAAACAAATTTATCAGACTGCAATAACTTCCGATAATAATTTGAGTGTAACCGGTGGTTACAAAAATATGCCTTACAGGATTTCCGTAGGCTATTTGAACCAGCAGGGAATTTTAAAAACAGACAAACTGGACAGGTATTCTTTTGGGGTCAATGTGAATCCACGCTTCTTTGACAACCACTTAAAGGTTGATATTAGTGTAAAGAATTCAATAGAAGAAGTAAGATTTGCCAACCAGGATGCTATTGGCGCGGCAGTTTCTTTTGACCCGTCAAAACCTGTTTACTCAGGCAATAGCGATTACAACGGATATTGGGAATGGCTTGATCCATTAACAGCGACCGGCCTTAAAGCTTTAGCCCCTAAGAATCCGGTAGGGTTATTAATGGACAAGCATGATATAGGCGAAGTACGAAGGAGTGTAGGAAATGCTTTGATTGATTATAAAATTCATTTCTTCCCCGATCTGCATGCAATAGTTAATCTGGGGTATGATGTAGCTACCAGTGTCGGCACTATTACTGTAGATCCGAATGCTGCTCAGGCTTATTTACGTTCGCCTGATGCGAAACATGGTGGCGTTTATGACAGATATCTTGAGAAAAGAAATAATAAAACGCTTGAAGCCTATCTTAATTATATCAAAGACATAGGTACTACCAATATTAATGCAGTAGCCGGTTATGGATATTATGATTTTACTACTACCAAGTTTGGGTTTCCTGACCTTACCACAGATGGCACTGCCATTACCACTCCGAGTTTCCCATTTGACAGGCCCCGATATGTGTTGATGTCTTACTGGGGTCGTGTAAATGTATCGTTCAATGACCGCTACTTATTTACAGGTTCTGTACGTACAGATGGTTCCTCCAGGTTTGCCGAAGACGAACGCTGGGGTGTTTTCCCCGCCGGTGCCTTTGCATGGAATATGAAGAATGAAGGATTTTTACGAAACTCAAAAACCATTTCTCAGTTGAAATTAAGACTGGGGTATGGATTAACAGGACAACAGAGCGGTATTGGTTATTATGACTATAATTCTTTTTACGGATTTAGCGACGGAACATCACAGTATCAGTTAGGAAATACTTTTTACCACATGTATGCACCCGGAGGATATTATCCTCAAAGAACATGGGAGCAAACAGCTACTTACAATGCAGGTGTTGACTATGGCTTTTTCGATAATCGTATCAATGGAAGTGTAGATGTTTATTATAAGAAGACAACCAATCTTTTGAACAATATCTCTCAACCTGCGGGAAGTAATTTCTCTAACCAGATTGTGGCCAATGTAGGCGATATGGAAAATAAAGGAGTGGAATTTAGTATTAACCTGCAGCCTGTTAAGAATAAAAATGTAGTATGGGATTTAAATCTGAATGCCACTTATAATGAGAATAAGATTACCAAACTTACAACCGTTCCCAGTCCTAATTACCCCGGAAACCAATACCAGGGTATCTCAGGAGGTACCGGTAATACCATACTGATCAATACAGTTGATTTGCCTCGTGGTTCTTTTTATGTTTACAAGCAGGTGTATGATCAAAAAGGGAAACCTATTGATGGATTGCTTGATGACCTGAACAGAGATGGTGTTATCAATGAAAAAGATAAATACCAATATAAAAATATAGACCCTGCTTATCTATTTGGGGCCAGTACCAATTTGAGAATTAAGGAATTCAATGTAGGTTTTGTACTTCGTGCCAGCCTTGAAAACTATGTATATAATAATACATATTCCAGTACAGGTACAGCAAGAAACATTCTGAATCCTATTAATGTGTTGAATAATGGATCTGTCAATGTACTTGAGTCCGGCTTTTCGGGAAACAATGATAAATATTTTTTATCTGATTATTATATTGAGAATGCTTCCTTCATAAGAATGGATAATGCGTATGTAAGCTATAATTTGGGCAGGGTATTTAACAATACTGCTGACCTTTCTGTAAGTGCAAACGTTCAGAATGTTTTTGTAATCACAAAATATAAAGGTCTTGATCCGGAAATTGCGAATGGGGTGGATAATAATTTTTATCCCCGTCCACGTGTATATAGTCTTGGATTAAGAATGCGATTCTAAAAAATTAAAATAATCATAATGAAAAATAAGCTATCATATTTAATAATTATTTCGATCTTTTTTTCGGGAGCTTTTGTGTCCTGCAATAAAGACCTTAACCAGCTTCCGACAAATGATAAAACCGCCACCGAGGTTTACAGTACCCCGTTGGGCTATAAGCTGGCGTTTGCCAAAGTTTACGGTAGTTATGCCCAAACGGGAAACAAGGGGTCCGGAAGTGGGGATATTCAGGGAATTGATCCTGGTACTTCCGATTTCTTCCGTTTATACTGGTATGCGCAGGAGTTTCCTACTGATGAGGCTGTTATCAGTTGGGGCGATGCTGGTATTCAGGATTTCCACAACATGAACTGGTCTTCTAACAACCCTTTCCTTACAGGATTGTATTATAGGTGTATGTATCAGATCACTCTTGCCAATGATTTTATCAGGCAGGCTTCCGATGGAAACCTCTCTGCCCGTGGTATTACAGGGAATGATGCGTCCGTGATTCGTACTTTTAAAGCAGAGGCACGGTTTTTAAGAGCTTATCAGTACTCTGTTTTAATGGACCTATACGGAAATCCACCTTTTGTTACCGATTCAAGCATTATTGGTAATGTTCCACCTCAAATCAAAAGGAAAGATCTTTTTAATTATGTTGAATCAGAACTTAAAGCGATCGAACCGGAACTTATGGCACCCAAAACCAACGAATATGGCCGTGCAGACCAGGCAGCCGATTGGGCATTGCTGGCCCGTATTTATTTGAATGCGGAAGTTTATATCGGTACACCCAGATATAATGATGCGGTAACTTATTCAAAGAAGGTGATAGATGCGGGATATTCTTTGATTCCTAACTATGATAACCTGATGCTTGCCGATAATAATAATAATACAAGTGAATTTATCCTTACTATTAATTATGACGGCCTTCGCACTCAGGGATTTGGAGGCACTACCTTCCTGACTCATGCTCCGGTAGGAGGATCAATGGATCCCTCTAAATTTGGAATTAGCGGTGGATGGGCCGGTGCAAGAACTACCAAAAACCTTCCTCTTTTATTTCCTGATTATACAACCAATACGGTAGATAGCCGTGCGCAATTTTATACTAATGGGCAGAATCTGGATATTAATGACCTTACCGTATTTACAGATGGACTTGGTGTTACTAAATACCGGAATGTAACCAGTACCGGCGCTAATGGGAGCAGTCTGGATTATTCAGATATTGATATGCCGATTTTCCGTTTGTCTGAAATGTATCTAACGTATGCTGAAGCTACTCTCAGGGGAGGCAATGGCGACGCAGGGCTGGCATTACAATATGTAAACAAAATAAGGGAGCGTGCCTACAAAGGCGTTACCGGAGATATAAGCAGTAGTGATCTTACGCTTAACTTTATTCTGGATGAAAGAGGAAGGGAATTTTATTGGGAAGGATACAGGAGAACTGATTTGATCCGTTTTGGTGAATTTACTTCCGGAAGTTATTTGTGGCCATGGAAAGGTGGTTCAAAATCAGGAACCGGAGTACAGAGTTTCCGGGCACTTTATCCTTTGCCATCAGCAGATGTAACTGCCAATCCTAATTTGGTTCAAAACCCCGGCTATTAATTTAAGTGAAATAAAATATAAAAAATGAAACCATTTATTAAATCTTTTTTGACGATTATTTTTTTATCCATACTTGTAATTTCCTGCAAGAAAGATGAAAAACAACTAATTTATGAGAAAGGGATCAATCCGGTACTTACTACTGACAACACAGGCACAGTAAGCCTTGCTAAAGTTAACAGCGCAAATGATGCCCTTACTTTATTCTGGACTAATCCGGAGTATGTCCTCAATACGGGCATTTCTTCTCAAGGTGTAAGTTACAATATTGAAATGAGGAAGCATGGTGACAATTCTTATGTGAGCTTCGCCGTAGTAAATTCAGGTTTGCAAAAAACATTTAACCAGGGTGATATCAATGGCTTTCTAACTAAGGACCTTCCAAGTGGTGGACTTAATGTTCCTTCAGATAAGCCGGTAGTAGTGGACATAAGGGTTACCTCGTTTTTGGGTTCACAAACTGCATTAAACGCAACGAATCTTTCTTCTGCCCCTTTCACTGTTACTTTTGATAAACCTTATAATATAGATCCGGATTTGTGGGTTGTGGGGGATGCTACAACCGCAGGATGGACAAATACACCTCCTGCTTCTCAGAAGCTTGCCTATGACCGGGCCTCCAAGACTTTCTCTATTACAATGGCTCTTTCAGGTGGTAGTAGTATTGAAGGATTTAAATTCCTTACTACCAGTGGAGCGTGGCAGCCTCAATGGGGAGTACCCAACACTTCTGTATCACCTGGAACTCTGGGGACTTTTGCTCTTGCTGTAAATCCCGGAAATGCGTCAGATCCGAATGCTATAAAGGTACCCTCTAATGGTACTTACACGCTTGTTGTTGATCTTATTAATAAAAAAGTAACTATTTCTCAATAATTAGCAATAATTACAAAAAGAAAAAAATGAAAAAAATCGTAAATATAATTTTGCCCTGCTTACTGGTATTATTGGCAATTGGATCTTGTAATAAAGTAAAAGATCTTCCACATTATCCAAACGGCTCTGCTCCCACTCTCGCAGTATCCCCTTCCGATATAACATTAAGCGCAACTGGTAACGAAGCCGGGGTAATGAGTTTTAGCTGGGGTGATCCTAAATTTGCAACAGATACTTCTAATTATAAGTTTCTGGTAGAATTAGCTCCATCGGGAACTAATTTCAGCAAATTTGCCACCTTCAATGCAGGCAGTGCTAAATCATGGTCAATAACAGGAAGCCAGTTAAATAATTTACTGGTTAGCTGGGGAATTAAATTCGATAGTGCTGGTACAATAGATACCCGTGTTGTTGCTTCTTATGCCAATAATAATGATCAGCAAATCTCTAATACTGTAAAGGTTACTGCAAGGCCTTATGCGGTTGCTTTTACTTTGAGCTCCAGTTCAGCAGGCCCTTTTGCTCCTACTATTCAAACAAAAGATAACGTACTTGCAACAGCAACATGGACCAAGGCCGATTATGGATCTTCTTTGGCAACCTACACAATTCAGTCTGCAAAGGCAGGGACAAATTTTGCTTCAGTAAATGAGATTATGGTAGGTAGTGATGTTTATAAACAAGATATTACGGCTCTTCAATTAAATACAATGGCACAAAGTGCAGGGATTGATATTGGAGTAAGTGGTAAAGTAGATGCCAGAATCAAATCGGTGATTAATGGTACTAACCAGGTGTCATATAGCACTCCGGTTACTTTTACTGTTACACCGCAAAACATGATAGTTTATTTGTGGGTACCCGGTGACTACCAGGGATGGTCTCCTGGTGTAGCTCCATTTCTGGCATCAACAGATGGTATTAACTACCAGGGATTTGTAGATGTACCTGCAGGAGGTACCGGCCAGTTTAAATTCACCAATGCTCCGGATTGGGACCACACAGCTTATGGAGGAACAGGCACAACTATAAGCCCATCAGGGGGTAATCTGGTATGGCCGGCACTCGGCACACATTATATGGTAAGTGTGAATATTTCTACAATGACATGGTCTGCGACAGAAATAACCACCTGGGGAGTTATAGGAGATGCCACACCCGGAGGATGGGATAACTCCACCCCTCTTACTTTTGATTGGACAAATAAAGTATGGAAAGGAACTATTATGATGAATGGTACCGGACAATTCAAATTCAGGGCAAATAACGGATGGGATATTAATCTTGGAGGAAACGCCACTGGACTTAATTTTGGCGGTGACAATATCAATACACCGGGAAGTGGAAACAAAGTAATTACGTTGGATCTAAAAAATTCTCCAAAATACACTTATACTGTACAATAGACATTTCTTTTAAATATTACAAGAGAGGCTGTATCCAAAGTAAAATTTGAGTCAGCCTCTTTTCTTTTTAGATGATAGATTAATTGATATTTAGAAATCAATAATGATTGAAAGTGAAGTATAACGCTAACATCGGTTGAAGCTATAAGGAACCATCCTTGCGGCCGCCGAAGAGGGTACTTTCTCTTAACAAAATCATTGCCTGTTTTATTTTCTGAGAAGAAAATGTAAAATAATGATTGAGAAATCATCTCAGGATAATATCCAGCGAAAGGTATCTTCTTGTATATAGCGGAAAAAATATAATTTTACATACCGCATCGTAACTCTAATGTCAACCTTGTGTCTGCTTCCTATTTAGAAATACATCGTAAAAAATGTTGTGTACTATGGCTCTGTTTTGGTGGCAGAGCAGGATAAAAGTCATTGTTTTGAAATCGCTGAAAATAATTTTTATTTTGGTACTGCTGCAAGGCAGGTGTGACGGACTGTATGGCCAGCCTTTGCACATCAATTTTCACCATTATACAATTGATAACGGGCTTTCACAAAATTTTGTTTCTTCTATATTGCAGGATAGCAGGGGTTTTATGTGGTTTGGAACCAAAGATGGGTTAAACCGTTATGATGGCTATACGTTCAAAACATTTCGGAACGATAACTATGATACCACTTTGCTGAGCGATAATTTTATTACCTGTATGTATGAGGACAGCCGAAAAAATTTGTGGATAGGTACCCGCATCGGTGGCCTGAATTATTATAGAATAAAATATGGGCAGTTCGTACGTATTCACTTTCAGTATCATGCAACATCCACCATATTGAGCAATTATATAAGGGCGATTACCATTGATAAGAAAGGAAGGTTGTGGATTGGGCTGAATAACGGTAAGATACTTCGTATAACCATACACGATGTAGTTACCAATACTTTACGGGTGGATCAGGTGTATGAGGAACCTCCCCACAGCAATGAACTGCCTATGCAGATCCAATCTTTGTTTGCCGGTGATGGGCAGGTATTGTGGATTGGGACCAATAATGGATTACGTTGCCTGGATATGAGCCGTAAAGATGCCCATATATATATGCCGGATATTCCTACCAGAGTTGTGTATGCTCCCTCACAAATGAAGAATGGCCGTAGGGTAATTACCAACCCATCCATGTCCCCTGTTCATAAAGCAATCCCAAAAATTTTGCAGGACAGCAGCGGTAATTTATGGATGGCCTCTCCGGAGGGTATTTATCTTTATGATAGAAAAGAGAAACATTTTGTCCTTTTTGAAGGGGGCAATATCCACATAAAGAATTCAATGACGCAGACGATTTCCATCCGTGACATAAAAGGCCAGCCTTTGCAAGTATGGGCCGGGTTATTTGGAGGGCTTGGTATCCTGGATATGTCTGATTCCTGCTATCATTATTTTTCCAATGATCCCAATGATAAAAGCAGTATTTCGGGAGGGGCGGTGATTAGCTCGCTCATTGACAGAGAAGGGATGATATGGCTGGGGACCAATGGAGAAGGGATTTCTGCTTTTGCACCCCATCTCGATTTATTTACGCCCGCCGGAGATGGAGGGAGTATAAAGACGGGGTCGGCTTCTGTCAAAGAAACCAGTATGCGGGCCTTTTGTGAAATGACGGATGCTAAAGGGAAAAAGCATCTATACCTGGGAGCTCAAAATGGACTGTACGAGTATAATTTTGTTACCGAATCACTCAGGCGCATCAGTAAAATTATAGATGGGCAGGAAATGATTGAGATGACCTATTCATTAGCATCTGACAATCAAGGCCATTTATTGATTGGCTGTGGGGCAGGGTTTTTTATTTATTCGATCAACTCAGGAAAGATAGATTTGGTGGACACTTTTACTTCCGGCTATCAACCGGATAGAAGTATCTATAAAATATATGTCGGTGCTGATGGAAAAGTGTGGTTTACTACCGCATTTTCACTCGGAATACTGGATTTGGATACAAAAAAAGCGGTGTGCTATGATTATCGTTCCCGTCAATTAACAGGTTCTAATGCAGCACCTCCCTATTCGGTTATTTACGGTGACATGGATGGCTCAATATGGGTGGGTACACTCGAGGGACTTTTTCATTTTAATCCTCAGCAAAAGAAGTTTGTTGCACGCTATCAAAATAATTCCGGCAATAGAAATAGCCTCAGCTTTAATGTGGTGAATTCGATTTTGCCCGACCCACAGCAGCCACGACGCTATCTTTGGATTGGAACTGCCGGTGGCGGTCTCAACCGTTTCGATAAACAGTCCGGACAGTTTCTTCATTTCTCCGAAAAAGACGGATTGGCCAATAATATGGTGTATGGAATATTGAATGATAAAAATGGCAATTTATGGATGAGTACCAACAGAGGGTTATCAGAATTTGACCCTTCCTCACAGGTTTTCACTAATTATGATGTGGAAAATGGATTGCAAAGCAATGAATTTAATACCGGGGCTTTTTACAAATCTCCTTCGGGAGAACTTTTTTTTGGAGGGATAAAAGGGTTCAATAGTTTTTACGGAGAAAACATTTTATTATCCGGGGCAGCTCCGCCGGTGATTATTTCAGGGTTTGGTTTATTGGGTAGTTTGTCTGGAAGTGATTCTCTGATTGAGAGGAATATAATGGAGAGATCTTCTGTGCAGTTGAATTATTTGCAAAACAATTTTACTGTTTCCCTTGCATCATTGGATTTTTCTTCACCCGAAAAAAATAAGTTTGCCTATCGTATTTATAATAAAGATACCAGTTGGATACCTCTGGGTAGTAACCATCAGGTAGTTTTTACAAATCTGGCTCCTGGTAAATATATTATTCAGGCACGCACCAGTATGGGCCGGGGCGATTGGAGTGAGACCCCCACTACACTCACTGTTATTATTTCACCACCATGGTGGAAAACGTGGTGGGCCTATTCGCTCTATGTGCTCGCGGCTTTAGCGATCTTATATTATTGGTGGCAATACAATAACAAAAGAGTAGAGCTGAAACACAAACTGGAATTTGAGTCTTTACACTCAAAAAAATTAATGGAGCTTGACCACATGAAATCGAGATTTTTTGCAAACATTTCTCATGAATTCCGTACGCCCCTCACGCTGATTATAGGCCCGCTGGAAGATCTGTTGCAAACGGGGAATTTTAAAAAGTTCAAGGATATTCTTCCTGAAATGTATCACAATTCAAAAAGATTACTGGGACTCATTAATCAGCTCCTGGATCTTTCGCGGCTTGATTCGGGAAATTATCCGGTGGCTACTGATAAAGAAGATATTATTTTGTTTGTTACTCATATTGTACATTCATTTTCTTCCTGGGCCGAAAGGAAAAAGATAGTTCTTGAAACGGTATCCGACAAATATCTTCGACACGACCTCATGGATCAATCGGTACGCTTTTATTTTGATGGGGATATTATAGAAAAAGTATTGAGTAATCTGATAACTAATGCGATTAAGTTTACACCTGAGGGTGGTCAAGTTACGGTAAGCCTTTCTGTATCGGAAGAGCAGTCCGGCTTTTTAGAATTAAAAGTGAAGGATAGTGGAGCCGGCATTGAGTCAGGGGATTTCTCTTACGTTTTCAACAGATTCTACAGGGTGAATAATTCGCTAAACCGGCATTATGAAGGAAGTGGTATCGGGCTGGCGCTGGTGAAAGAATTGGTAGAGATGCACGGGGGCAAAATTACGGTAGCCAGTCAGCCGGGGCAGGGCACTTCGTTTCAATGTTATTTTCCATTTTACAAAAAAATATTTACGGGCCAGCATAAGATGGAAGCCCCTTCTTTTGAGAAGGATTTTGGAGAAAAAATAAATGAAAATAAAGTGATAAGCCTGATTGCTGATAGAAAAGATTTGCCGGTAGTATTGATTGTAGAAGACCAGAAGGATGTACGGAAATATATTCTTGAGAAATTAGTAGATTATTATAATGTTTTAGAAGCCGAAAATGGAAAGGAAGGTTTTGATGTAGCTACTGATCATATTCCCGACCTGGTGATTTCTGATGTGATGATGCCTGAAATGGATGGATTTGAATTGTGTGGTTTTTTGAAAAAAGATCATCGTACCAGTCATATACCCGTAATATTGCTTACTGCACGCGCCGAGGATACAGATAAAATCGCCGGCCTAGAAAGTCGTGCGGATGCATACCTCATTAAGCCCTTCAATTCAAAGGAGTTGTTGATAAGGGTACATAATTTAATTGAACTGAGAAATAAACTAAGGGCAAAATTCAGTGATAAACTAGTTGTTAAGCCAAGTGAGATCACGGTTACTTCACAAGATAGTAGTTTTATGCAACGCCTGCTTGAAACGGTCGAGCAACACCTGGATGATGAGCGTTTTTCTGTGGAGCAATTGGGCAGTGAATTTGGGATGAGCCCTTCACAAATTAACAGGAAACTAAAAGCCATCATCAACCAGTCTGCTGTACAATTTATCCGTTCCATCCGTATGCAACGTGCTATGGAATTGCTGAAGAATGATTCGGCTACCATCGCTGAGGTCGCTTATCTCACGGGATTTAATGAGCCGGCTTATTTTTCACGTAGTTTTAAAAATTATTTTGGGTATCCTCCTTCTCAGATTAGAAAAGACGGAAGTAAATGACCATTTTTAAAATAAAGAGCCCGGCTGTAAAAAACATGTACCTATGCCATTGTTAATTTGCTGTGTGTCCGGCGCAACAGAATCTTTCATGTTTTTTGAAGTGAAATTTTTTAAACCCCTACTTTGGAGGAGAGAGAAGGGGTAGAATTTCTTTTTGTGTACATTAATTTTTGTACCTCCTCTTTATCTTCTTTTTCTTTTTTTAAATCGAAAGAAGTTCCAAATACCACATCCCAGATATGGGTACTTACTCCGAATCCTTTTTGTTCATCCTTATAATGATGAAGATGATGATTGCGCCAAACGGGTTTCATCCATTTGAAAGGTGGGTTCCATGCATGAATGGCATAATGCATGGTACCATAAAGAAGATACCCCAGCATGAATCCCGGAAAAAATGCCATTACATTTTCTCTCATCAGGGCATACATCAATAAGAAAAGTAGAGAGGCTATGAGAAGGCTTGGTACCGGAGGCATAAATAAACGTTGCTTATCGCGCGGGAACTCGTGATGGTTTCCATGCATTATGTAAATCACTTTTTGGGCGCGGGGGTTATCACTTATCCAATGGAAAATAAAACGATGCATCAGGTATTCGAAAAATGTCCAGAAAAACATACCTCCTGCAAATAACAATAGAATCCTTATTACTGAGAACGATAAAGAATGATTTGAGTAAAAAGGTAACAAAATAATAACGGGTAAATACATTCCCCATATTACCAGAGGGTGGGTCTTTGTGAGGTATTCAAGATATTGATTTTTGAATATTTGTGCCTGACCCTTGTTATGAATTTTTTGAAATTTCATACGCAGTGATTTCATTCACGAAGATACGCCAAATTGTTTTTATGGTTTTCATATTTGGGAATTACTCATGGCTTGTATCTGTTACATAACACGAAAGGTAATACCGCAAATTGAACGGGCCAGAATGCCTTAGTGGCCTGAGATTGTGCCGAAGAGAGGTTCAGGAATTTCGCCGATGCAAAGAGCTAAATTAGAGTCATCATTTTTCTTGATTCCAGAGACGATAGCCTGTTCCGAATTCATTCCGGTAAGACGGAATTTACTTAGTAAAAAATAGAGATAAGTCATGCAATTAATTTTACCCACCTGTTTCGCAAGGCATGGTACCTAAATTTTATTCACAGCTTTCCCTTGTTGGTTATAAAAACAAATCAGTAAAAAGCTTACCTCCCGGCTTCACTGCATATTTTTCCAGATCAGTGATTCCTTCTTTTGCCAATACCTCTTCATCAATAAAAGAGTTTCCTGTACATTCTGATGAAGGCTTTTGTAAGATGTAAAATGCGCAGTCGGCGAGTATCTCAGGAATACGGCTCATATTTATAAGGGTTTCTCCGCCAAGTAAATTACGTACCGCGGCCGTGGCGATGGTAGTTCTTGGCCACAAAGTATTGGCAGCAATATGGTATTTTTTTAATTCACCCGATAGGCCCAGAGCAATCATTGTCATATTGTATTTGCTCATTGTATAGGCAACATGATCACTAAACCATTTCTGATCCAGGTTTATTGGCGGTGAGAGATTCAGAATATGGGCGTTGGTCCCTTTTTTCAAATAGGGGATACAGGCTTTGCTTACAAAAAAAGTCCCTTTTACATTAATGTCGTGCATCAGCCCAAATGCTTTTGTTTCGGTTTGCTCCACCGGAGTAAGTGAAATGGCAGAAGCATTGTTGATCAGAATATCAATTCCGCCAAAAGTTTCTACTGCTTTTTCCACTGCAGTTTTTATTTGCTCTTCAAAACGGATATCGCATTGAACAGCCAGAGCTTTTCCTCCAGCTTCTTCTATTTCTTTGGCTGCGCTGAAAATGGTGCCGCCCAGTTTGGGATTTTCTACCGTTGATTTTGCCACTACCACGATGTTGGCCCCTTCCTTTGCAAGCCGCAGCGCTATTGCTTTACCGATACCGCGGGAAGCACCGGTGATAAAAACTGTTTTATTTTTGAAACTCATAGAAATGTATTTTTTGTATTTTACTTAAATGTAAACCGAAAATACAAGGATAAAAAAAGAAATCAGGCTTGATCTAGAACTTCGGATTAATTATTTAATTTGTTTAGCTAAAAAACTAAATCTTTATTATAAAACTTTTGCAAAATTACGTTCAAACATGGTTACATTCGTTACACCAAATATTTTATTCAAGAATTTAATTTTTAGATCCTGATGTCGAAACCTAGTCTTATGAGAGAACGTTTTTATTCCCTCGATGTATTTCGCGGTGCTACCGTGTGCCTCATGATCATGGTGAATAATCCGGGAAGTTGGTCGCACATTTATGCGCCGCTGGATCATTCGGAGTGGCACGGTGTTACGCCTACCGACCTTGTTTTTCCGTTCTTTCTTTTTGCCGTAGGCAATGCGCTGGCTTTTGTAATGCCACGCCTGCAGGCTGGTGGCCCATCTGCCTTCTGGAAAAAAGTAATTAAAAGAACCTTACTGATCTTTTTGATCGGACTCTTTCTCAACTGGATGCCTTTTATAAAGTGGAGTGGTGACAGCCTTGTTTTTAAACCGTGGAGCTATTTTGATGCAGACGGATATCCGCAGGGAATAAGGATCATGGGAGTTTTACAACGGATCGCGCTGGCTTATTTTTTTGGATCGGTAATCATTTATTATTTAAAAATCCGTGGTGCATTTTTGTTCTCGTGTATTTTACTTTTGGGCTACTGGTTCCTTTGTGTTGCTGCCAATCCTTCCGATCCATTTAGTTTGTATGGGTGGTTCGGTACTCATGTTGATACTTCCATCCTGGGCGAAAGCCACATGTATCATGGTGAATGGAGAAATGGACGCCCGGTGGTTTTTGACCCGGAAGGATTGATGAGCACATTTGGACCTATTGTGCAGGTGATTTTTGGATATTTTGTAGGCGATTATATTGTTAAAAAAGGGAAAACTCCAGAGATGATCAACGGATTATTTGTTGCAGGTGCTGTTTTTCTTTTTGCCGGATATATGTGGGATATGGTTTTCCCGATCAATAAAAAAATATGGACAAGCTCTTATGTGGTTTATACAACAGGATTAGCGATGGTAATAATTGCGGTGATGATCTATCTTATCGAATTGAAAAAACACAAAGGCTGGCTGAGTAAATTCTTTGATGTATTTGGAAAAAATCCTCTCTTCATATTTTTCCTGAGTGGTTTCTTACCCCGGTTGTTAGGATTGATAAGAATTCCTTCTTCATTAGATACACAGGGGAATCAACTGTATCTCACTCCGTTTGCATGGTTTTATGAACACATTTGTAAGCCCATTTTTCCTGATAACTTGAACAACGGTTCATTATTGTATGCACTTTGCATGATTACTTTTTATTGGCTGATCGTTTATTGGATGGATAAGAAGAAGATTTATGTGAAGGTGTAGAGGTACTATCTCCATCCTGATGGGTATCAGGAGAGGATTTTAAAAATCAGTTTTAAGCATAGGCAAATAATACACAGATTTCTGTCTTTTATTTTTTGTCCCTTCAGGCGATGGGGGTCATTTTATTTCTCCTGTCCCATCCACTACTTTCATATTATAACTTTCTGCATCAATATCAAATTGTTTTTTATAAGCAGGTAGTATTTCTGATAAAAAAGAGGATATGCTTTCTTCTTTTACAATGTTGATAGTGCAACCTCCAAATCCACCACCCATAAGCCTTGATCCGATTACGTCTTTATTTTCTTTGGCGGCATCTACTAAAAAGTCCAGTTCTTCACAGCTTACCTCGTATTTATTTTTCAATCCTTCATGTGTTTCAAACATGAGCTTTCCAAAACCAATAATATCATTTTCTTTTAAAAGGTTGGCAGCTTTTTTTGTGCGATAAATTTCTTCAACTACAAACGAACACCGTTTGTAAACGATCTCTCCCATTATTTTTTCAAAGCCAAAAAGATCAGTAGGATTTTCAATATCTCTGAAAGATTGAATATCGGATTCCTGTTGCAAAATCTTTAATCCTTTTTCACATTCTTTCCTTCGCTGGTTATATGCTGATGATGCGAGGGAGTGATGAACTTTTGTATTGATTAAAACAATTTGATAGCCTTCAATATTTAACGGAAGATATTCGTGGGTTACATTTTTACAATCCAATAAAATAACAGTATTCTTTTTACCCATCATATTGGCATACTGATCCATGATGCCACATTTTACATTAGGAAAGTTATGCTCTGCACGCTGACCGAGTAAGGCAAGTTCTTTGCGGCTCAATTGAAAATTACAAAGCTCATTCAATCCGTAAGAAATGCCACCTTCCAGAGCTGCCGAAGAGGAAATGCCACCCCCAATGGGGATATCACCGCCAAAAACACAATTAAATCCCTTCATCTGAAAATTCAGTTTTTGGAATTCATTTATTATGCCAAGTACATAATTTTTCCATCCATCCATTTTTTTTACTTCGGAAAATTTTAATGAAATGCTTTCATCAAAATCAATGGAATAGCAATTTATTTTTTCAGAATTATTGAATGCCATCGCAAAATAAATTCCTTTATCAATTGCCGCAGGCATTACAAAACCATCGTTGTAATCTATGTGCTCGCCAATAAGGTTGATCCTTCCGGGAGAATAGAACAGGCGAGGTTCTTCACTAAATTTCTCTTTGAAAGTGTTTTTTACTTTCAGTGCAGTTTCATTCATTACATTTTATTTAAGAGCTGGATCTTGTAAGAAGTTTTGAATACGGTAGATTCCCCCGGTTCAAGGGTGATAACCCCCATTCCATTATTAAATGCGTCAGGTGTGCCGCTCACATTTTCTATCGCAATACTCCGGCGATGAGGCGGTGTATATACCTGCAGATAAGGGTAAGATTCATCGGGGAAAAACTGAACTTCAATATTTTTTTCCGGGTTTCTTAATACACAAAGTGGCTGACATTCCTGTGTGTCCAGGGTAAAGCAGTTGTCCAGAGAGGTATCTCCGATCTTTTCTATGGTAGTGAATTTTGTGTAATCAATTAATTTTTTGGTAGGAACCAGGTCACTGTTAAACTCCACCATCTTTTTTACCTGAAATTCCAGCTGAAGATCATTAATCGAATCGCTTAAAGTGAAATATGGATGCCATCCATCCTGCATGGGAATCAATCCTTTATCTTTATTGATACATTCCGTAGTTACGGTCAATTTATTTTCAGATTCCAGTTTCCAGGTTACGATGCAATCATAGTTGAAAGGATAACCCGGATCTTCTGCCCTGTATTCATATTTCATAGTAACAAAGGCTTCTGTTTCATTTGCCTTCTCAGTAATTACAGTAAAGGACTTGTCATACAATTCTCCGTGTAGTGCATGTTTGGCGGGCAATGATTTTTGGATAAAGTATTCCTTTCCGCCGAAAGTATATTTTGCATGATTCACCCTGCACACGAATGGGGAAAGCTTACAGCCCTGGAATCCCTTTTCAATTAACTGAGTTTTAAATTCTTCAAAAGAAGAAAAACTATCGATCACGTTAATGGAATCGCCGTTATTATTTACAACGAACTCGTGGAGCATAGCGCTGCATGCGGGAAGAACAGTTGCATAATTGCCGGAAAGATCATTTTGTAAAATGACCTTCTGAAAGCCGGCTTCTGATTTTTTTTGAATGGAAAACATAGCATCGAATTTACAGAACTTTCTTTCAATAGATTTTAATTTTTTTGTGGTTATTTTTTGAAGTTTACAGGGACTGCGAAAGCGGTTCTCATAATAATGATGTTATTTTACAGATGAATTATCTGGCACATGCATTTCTATCGTTTGATAATGCTGATATTTTGACAGGAAACATGATCAGTGATTTTGTAAAAGGGAAGAAGAAACTGGCATACCCTTTACCGATTCAAAAAGGGATTCATCTTCACCGTCTGATTGATAATTTTACAGATTTTCATCCGGTAACAGCCAGGGCCAAAGAGTTTTTCAGGCCGCAATACAGGCTGTATTCCGGTGCTTTTATGGATATCGTGTATGATCATTTTCTCGCCCTGGATCAGCCACAATTTGAAAAATATGGTGGCCTTGAAAAATTTACCCATCAAGCCTATCACTTGCTCGACACAGAAATTTCTTACTTCCCTCCTCCTTTTGATAAAATGTTTCCTTACATGAAAATGCAGGACTGGCTGTACAATTACAGGTTAAGAGATGGGATTAAAAGTGGCTTCGGTGGTTTGGTACGAAGGGCAGCTTATCTGGATGAATCGGACATTGCATTTAAGATTTTCAATGAACGTTATTCAGAACTTGGGAGTTGCTACGCTGATTTTTTTCCCGAATTGAAAGCCTATACGTTTGAAAGGTTAAGCCATCTTCTGGCTGAGTAAATCCATCTATCTTTGCATACCAGTCACTTCATAGAATTCTTGTAATTCTATTTTAAAAATTAAATCAAAAATTAAGATATCTTGAAACAGGAAACGAAATTTATCCATGCCGGTTCAGAACCGGATCCTACTACAGGAGCTATTATGACTCCTATTTATCAGACCTCTACTTTCGTTCAGGAGAGCCCGGGAGTACATAAAGGATATGAATATGCAAGAACGGATAACCCCACCAGGCATGCTTTACAGAATGCTTTGGCTGCGATAGAAAATGGTAAATATGCCTTGTGCTTTGCCAGCGGATCTGCGGCTGCCGATGCGGTCATCAAGCTTTTGAATCCCGGCGATGAGGTAATCGCTGCCAACGATATGTATGGCGGTACGTACCGGCTTTTTACAAAAATATTTGAAAAATACGGGTTAAAATTCCACTTTATCAATATGCTGGATGCCAATGAAGTTTCAAAACATATTAATAAGAACACGAAACTCATCTGGACAGAAACTCCCACTAATCCGATGATGAATATTACGGATATTGCTGCGGTAGCTGCCATTGCCAAAAAGAATCAGGTACTGCTTTGTGTGGACAATACTTTTGCATCTCCTTACCTTCAAAATCCTTTAGACCTTGGCGCGGATATCGTGGTACATTCCGCTACCAAATATATCGGTGGCCATAGTGATTCGGTACACGGATGTATCATTGTAAATGATGAAAAACTGAGAGATCAATTGGCATTTATTCAAAATAGTTGTGGTGCGATACCGGGCCCGCAGGATTGTTTTTTAATTTTAAGAGGATTGAAAACACTGCATGTGCGTATGAAAAGGCATTGCGAAAACGGAGAAAAAATTGCGTACTGGCTCAGGAACAATCCAAAAGTGGACAAAGTATTTTGGTGTGGATTTGAAGATCATCCCAATCATGCAATTGCTAAAAAACAAATGCGCGGTTATGGCGGAATGATGAGTTTTACTTTGAAAGATGATAGTGTGGAAGCAGCTAAAAAGGTACTTTCTTCTACCAAACTTTTTTCATTGGCAGAAAGCCTCGGCGGTGTGGAAAGCCTTATCGGGCATCCGGCTACCATGACTCATGCAAGTATCCCGAGAGAAGAAAGATTGAAAAATGGCCTGGTAGATTCATTAATTAGATTGAGTGTGGGAATAGAGGATGCCGATGATTTAATTGAGGATTTAAATAATGCCATTGGTTAGCCTGGTCTGTCGGTCTCCGTCTGATTATATTTTAGTGTTTTGCATGATAAATCGTATTTAAAATGAAAATGAAGAATCGGTTACGTTTATCCAAAGAAGAAAGACATTAGATAGACAGAAGAATTGAGGGGATTACAAAGTATCCTGAAACACTTATTACCCGGGAAGATGTAAAAGCAAAAATGGATAAAGTAACATTTGCAAAAGAGCGATTAGAACGAGACAATCAAAATCCTTCAGAAGGAATAACCTGAGAAGAATTAAGAAGAAAAATACGGGGAAATAATGGCTTTTGAAGATGTATATGGCCTGACAGTCTCCGTTAGGCCATATACATCTTTATTTAAGAAGAGCGTTAAAAACTAATCAATCCCGAAGAGATAAACACACATTAAGTGGCGAAAGCAAAATCAATAAATGACCTGAAATCTTTCCTTGATCGCAAAGTAATTGAATTCAATAATCCTTCATTTATTAAAGACGATCCCGTCTGCATTCCACATTTATTTTCTAAAAAACAAGACATAGAAATTGCGGGCTTTTTTGCTGCCATATTTGCCTGGGGCATTCGTAAAACCATTATCAATAAAAGCAAATTACTTTTACAATTGATGGATAATGCACCGTATGATTTTTGTGTTAACCACACCGATGATGATTTAAAGAGATTGGAAAGGTTCAGCCATCGTACTTTTAATGACACGGATCTTTTGTATTTTATTTCCTTCTTTCAATTTCATTATTCAAAACACAAATCATTAGAGTCTGCTTTCTTCGGTAACTTATCTGCAGGAAAAGCGGGTAAAACTATTATGCAATCTGACCATGTTATTGAAGACTCACTAAATCATTTTTACCGGTATTTTTTCTCATTGGAAGATGTACCGCAAAGGACCAAAAAGCATATTGCATCGCCACAAAGAAATTCAAGTTGCAAGCGGCTCAATATGTATTTGAGATGGATGGTGCGCGATGATCATAAAGGAGTTGATTTTGGAATCTGGAAAAAGATTTCTCCTTCGCAATTGATATGCCCTGTAGATGTGCATGTAGCAAGGGTCGCAAAGCATTTTAATTTATTGAAAAGAAAACAAACCGATTGGCAGGCAGCGGTTGAATTAACCGAAGAGCTGAGAAAGCTGGATGAAAATGATCCGGTGAAATATGATTTTGCTTTATTTGGTTTAGGAGTTTTGGAAAAATATTCGTGATCGGTTTAATCTTTGATGGTTTGTCAGATTGAGCTTCCTGAAAAGATCGGAACAAGTGGTCGAAGCAGGGTTAGTGAATTATAGTTGGCAAGGGGCCAATTAGTGAATTGGATTTGGTAGATGAAAAGGACTCTTTTCCATACAGGCAATTAGAGTCAAGATCCTGGTGGTCATTTCTTTCTTCTATTGCTTCGCAAAAGTTTTTTACCACAAAGGCACAAAGAGCGCGAAGGAAAAATGCTTCGCATTTTTATAATAAAACCGTGAGTTTTTCAGATTGAAGACTCACGGTTTCACCCCTTTTGCAGTATAGTAGCCTGTGCTATATTTGTACTACAAAATGAAAACAGACGATCCCTTTTCTATTCCCGATGAGATTATTTCCGTGTCCGGCTCCATGGAGGAAACGTCCGTAAAAGAAGTTCGGGCACAATTGATTGCCCTGATCAATGAATTGATCAATAAAGATTTTCATGCGTTGGTACAATTGCTCTACCGGATAGATGTAGATGAGAGAAAGATCAAACATTGCCTGGATCAGCAAAGAGAAGAAGATTCTTCCCCGGTGATCGCCGACCTCATCATTGAGCGGCAATTACAAAAGATAGAAAGCCGGAAATTTTTCAGTCGGGGAAGAGATAAGAGTCGTGAAAGTGATGAAGAGAAATGGTGATAGCGCAAAATTCAGGAATCCTTCCGGCCCTGATAATGTTCCGGCAATCAACTGGCGTGCTTCTTTAAGTGATGAAGACTGGATCGCCTCCGGCAGTATGAATGATGAAAACTGGATAAATGCGATGGAAGAGATGGGTTTGAGGGTAAGGGAATATATGGTGAATTCATAAACCCCGGGGGGTAGTTTCTCGCCAATTCTTATTGTTTGCGTGTTGCCCTAAGTCCACTATAAGGCTTCATTTAAGTCTTACGTTTGAATATTCCTGCAATAAAATTAATGATGAATATGATTTGTCCTGATAGCAATATGAAAATCGTGTCCGCAATTATTCTTGCGGGTGTCGTAACTGATGAATTCCAACTGCTATAGTCATAATAATGTTTCGGTGCCGGATTAAAAAGACTCTCTCCCATGAATAGTGTTGATGCAAGAAGAACAAGTGTAGAGATCGTAATGATTACATGTACCCATGTAAGAGCCTTTGAATACAGTATTTTATTTGTTAATAAATAAATTGTCCATATCATCAAAGCCGGGATTGCTAATAACCAGAAAAAATGTGAGTGTGCAATTACAAAGTAAGTATCGTGCAGGTGTATGTCAATGGTAGTATTTTGATTGAAGAAAAAGAAGCATGTCAGAATCAAAATGAGTCCGGTCAGTAAAAGTAGATTATATGGCCTTTTTCTGATTTGCAAAGTATTTCGTTTTTAATGGTAGCTTACGTTCGGGTGTTTGCAGTATGGCTCAAATATATACGAAAGTGTTCACCATTCCTGAATCTTCTTCTCCCAAAAACATCTCTAACAAACATATTGAACGGGAAGAGAACATCACTGACAACGAGTGGTTTAACGTGCTGATCGTGGAGGATCCGGCAAAGTGTACGAAAATCGGGAGAAGGCTGGTCTAAAACTATATGATAACAGCGGCTATAAACGGGAGAAAGGAATCTGGCAAGGCGGAGCAACACATTCCCGACCTGGTGATCAACAGTTTGATGATGCTGTAAATGGTTGGTGTAAGAACATTCCGCCTATTCTTTTTCAAGATAAAAAAGAGTCCTGAATTTTTTGATCCGTTTCCTTTTTTCCCGAAAGTTATTTTATCCACCCAAATGCGTGATTTATCCAATTGTTTGTGTAAAAAGTATAAGTGCGCATCCATTTTTAACCATACTTTTACTTATTAATCAAAATAAAATATCATGAAAAGGAATAGCGTAAGGATAGTTTACATGGCTATCATCTCGGTAATTGGTGCGGGTATATTGTACAGTTGCCATACGACCAACGAATCTGCTTCTTCCGGCAACGACTTTCTAAACCTTTCAGCACGCGACACTACGGTAAGCCCGGCTCAGAATTTCTTTCAATATGCTAATGGAACCTGGATAAAGAAAACTGAAATACCGGCCGACAAGATGAGCTGGGGAGGATTTGCAATTTTGGCAGAAAAAGTAATCAGTCAGGAAAAAAGTATTCTGGATTCCTGTGCGTCCTTAAAAAATCCCGCAATCGGTTCTCCGGAACAACAGATAGGTGATTTTTATGCCAGCGCTATGGATAGCAATGCTATTGAAAAAGCCGGCCTCTCTCCTTTGAAAACATCGCTGGACCAGATAGCATCCATCCAAAATGTAGAAGACCTGCTCAAAGTGATCTCTACCGACAATGTGGATGGATATGGCGCACCATCACCATTTGGATTTGGCGTGAATGTAGATATGAAAAATAGTAATGCGGAACGAGTATATTTTTATCAGGGCGGCCTTGGGTTACCTAATAAAACCTATTATTTTAAAACAGATTCAGCGGGGAAAGCGGTCATGAACGCGTATCATATAGTGATCACAAAATTACTTACGCTTAGCGGTGAAGATAGCAGTGTCGCTTTTAAAAATGCGGATGCTATTATAGCATTGGAAACCAAAATGGCCGCCGCTTCCAGGACCCCGGTAGAATTGCGCGATCCACAGTCAAATTACCATCTACTTACAGTGGGTGATATGGATAAAATGGCTCCTGAACTCCATTGGCGCCCATTGTTGACTGCTTTAAAAGTGAAAGTAGATACATTCGTAGTGGGACAGCCTGAATTTTATAAAGTATTATCAGGCCTGTTGAATACTACACCCATTCCGGTATGGAAAGAATATTTGAAATACCACCAGATAAGAGAGAATGCCAGTTGGTTAAGTTCTCCGTTTTTTAATGCCAGTTTTGTTTTCAGCCAGGCAATGTCGGGTGCAAAAGTTCCCACACCCCGGTGGCAAAGAGCCAGTCGCCTGGTAGATAGTAAATTAGGCGATGCCCTGGGTAAAATATATGTAGAACGATATTTCCCCCCATCCGCAAAAGCTTATATGGAAAAGATGGTGGATAATCTGAAAGCGGCATTCAAAGAGCACATCGAAAACCTGGATTGGATGAGCGATTCTACCAAAGCAAAAGCGGTGGATAAGCTAACTGCCATCGTAAAAAAAATCGGTTATCCTGATAAGTGGAAAGACTATTCTTCTATCCATATCAACCGTGCTTCGGTGATTGATAATATACGGCAGGCAGATATGTGGATATATCAATACAACATTGATAAGCTGGGTAAACCCGTTGACAGGTCAGAATGGTTCATGACTTCACCCACCGTGAATGCCTACTACAATCCCACCGTGAATGATATTAACTTTCCCGCAGGTATTTTGCAACCGCCATTTTATTTTCAAAATGGAGATGACGCCATTAACTACGGCGCTATTGGCTGGGTTATCGGCCATGAAATGACACATGGTTTCGACGATCAGGGAAGCCAGTTTGATAAAGAAGGAAATCTCAGAAACTGGTGGACAAAAGAGGACCACAAAAAGTTTGAAGACAATGCTGCCCGGATCATAAAACAATATGATGACTTTACTGTATTGGATACCGTGCATGTAAACGGAAGGTTGACTGAAGGAGAAAATATTGCAGACAATGGAGGCATTGCGATTGCTTATACAGCTTTCCAAAAAACAGCCGAAGCACATAAGGATACGCTCATTGACGGCCTTACTCCCGATCAGCGGTTTTTTATGGCTGCCGCACAGGTATGGCGGAGTAAAACCCGTCCTCAGGCTCAGTTGAGAATGGTTAATACAGATCCGCATTCACCGGCAGTATATCGGGTCAACGGGCCACTGTCCAATACACCTGCATTTTATAAAGCTTTTAATGTAAAGCCCGGAGATAAAATGTATCGTGCAGATAGTGTGAGAGTGCATATTTGGTAAAAAGAAGGTGTCTTGTTTAAATAATTTTAAAATGAATGAGATAAATACTGTACAGGGAAAAGGAGTATTTGCATCGCGCAGAGTGGCAGCCTCTCATACAAAAAAGAATAAAAAGAGATTGCTTCCCGATGTCTTCTATCTCAGGTGGGAACTGGAGTTATTATCTGCTTTTGTGGCCATCTTGTTTTTGCTTCAATTACCCGATTGGATCCTTATGGCTACTCATTTGATATTGGATAGATATGGCACAACGATGGATGTCGGCTGGCTGATCACCACCTCGGATATGCTGGTTATAGGTTTTGCGATTTATATATTTCTCAGGCTGATGTGGATATACCTTATAAGGAAACAACGCGACTTTACTACGGGAGGAATGAATTTTATCAAAAAGTTGGATGAAGTCGGTGAATTGATTATTTCTGTTTGTGTAATTGTTTCGGTGATAGCATTTCTTACTTTCATAGTACACCTACTTGTTGTTATGTTGCAGAATGAAATGTTTACTAAAGGAGCAAATCCTGTTGATATTTATCCATCTCATTAATGAGTGTAACTCAGTGCTGTTATTAGTGTCACAGCCGGTGGAATTTATAATTTTAAATCCTCCCCCAAAATCCGCAATTCAATTATTTACGGTAATTCTAATGCCTTTGATAATTCGGAAGCAAGTTCAGTTCCGGAAATCAATTATAGTTTTTCAACAAACTTTGAAATTGTTATTATGAAAACAAGATTCATATTATTAGTCTTAACAAGTTTCACTCTCTTTCAGGCAAAAGCCCAATCTTTATACATGCCGCGGAATGTAAAAACGGCTTTCGAAAAAGGGACACGTGCTATGGACGGAAATCCAGGCCCGCACTATTGGCAAAATCATAGTAATTACAATATTGACCTGACCGTGATGCCGCCCAGCCGCACCATTAAAGGATCAGAACAGATCACTTATTTTAATGACAGTCCGGATACGCTCAACACAATCGTATTTAGTCTCATTATGAATTTCCAAAAACCGGAAGCCGAACGGTTGATCAACATGGATGCTACTCAATTAACTTCAGGTATTCATATTGATCATTTTGAAATCAATGGAGAAGAAACATCGTGGCCCGTTCTTCTGGATCATTATACAAGACAGGATATAAATCTATCCAAGGCTTTATTGCCTGGAGATTCCATTCATTTTTCTGTACAATGGCATTATGAAATGGCGCCTGCATTCGTAAGAAATGGAAGAGCGCTGAGGCAGGGTATGATAGATTCGACGACTTATTGCGTGGCTTACTTTTACCCATGTGTATCCGTGTATGATGATTATAACGGCTGGGACAGATTGCAATTTACCGGGGCACAGGAATTTTATAACGATTTCAGTAATTATACATTAAAAGTAAATGTGCCTGAGAACTTTATTGTATGGGCCACCGGGACGTTACAAAATCCAGAGGAGGTTTTGCAACTGCATTATGCTCAATTATTAAAAGAGTCAATGACTTCAGATTCTGTTATTCATATTGCAACACCACCCGATTTAGAAAGTAAAAATATTACTTCACAGAATAAAATTAATACATGGATATGGAAAGCAAGCGATGTAACCGAAGTAGCTTTATTTCTCAGTGATCATGATAATTGGGATGCGGCAAGTGTGTTAGTTGATAGCGCTACCAATCGCCGCGCATCTGTGCAGGCTGCTTATTATGATACCTCTGCTGAATTTCATCAGGCGGTGGCTATCGGGCAAAAAGCATTGAGTTGGTATTCACAGAATTTGCCGGGTGTCCCTTACCCTTATCCTAAAATGACCGTGGTAGAAGGTTTTGCAGGTATGGAATATCCGATGATGGCTAATGATGGATCAGATAGAACCAATAGCCAGATCGAAACAGTATATGAAGAAAATCATGAGATCGCACACACCTATTTTCCCTTTTACATGGGAACTAATGAAAGCCGTTATGCATTTATGGATGAAGGATGGGCACAAACTTTTAATGGATTGATAGGTGCGGCAGAATACGGTTCTGCAATGATCAATGAAGGGTATGAGAAATTTTTTATAAAGGATCCATCCCAGGAGGAGCAGGTACCTATTACTGCTTCTAATTTCCAGACGGATGAAGCTTATGGGAATAATGCCTACTTCAAGCCTATGATTGCTTATATGGCTGTGAAAGATTTATTGGGGGAAAAATTGTTTAAGCAGTGCCTGCAAGGATATATCGCCCGCTGGCATGGACATCATCCTATTCCCTGGGATTTCTTTAATGCTTTCAACTCTGTTTCAGGAAAAGATTTGAACTGGTTTTGGAACAGTTGGTTCTTTTCGCATGGATATACCGACATCGGCGTAAAAAAAGTTCTTAAGAGGAAAGATGGTTATGCCGTAACGGTTAAAAATATAGGTGGATTTGATATTCCATTTGATGTAAAAATAAATTATACGGATGGCAGCGAAGATAGTCTGCATGAGACTCCTGTTGTATGGAGGAATGATTTAAAGCAAACTACTATCAATATTAAAACCAAAAGGACGATTCAGTCTCTCATCATTGATACAGGTCTTTTGGCAGATGCAAATGAGAAAGACAATGTGTGGAAAATAGGAGAGCGACCAATCATTGGAGTATTAGATACGAAATAGTAACGAACAGTGACTGACCAGGAGGTTTGCGCCAGTTGGGGGTTGTATTTAATAGAAAAACCTATAAGGTTTCCGAACCCTTATAGGTTTGTTTTAAAAAAAATTCTATATTCTAAAATAACGTAAACGAAAATAATCTTATTCGTCTGTGCATCTATGTTAGTGATCCTTTTTGTGTCTGATTTTTATCTTCAATATATAATATCTGATTTTCAATAGTACCCCTTACTACCTTGAAGAAAATAAGATCATAAGATCTCATTATTGGAGGCGAAATGAATAAAAGGTTAATTACATTCTGATATAAAACATAAAAAGACCTAAAAGTCTTTTTATATTTGTTGTCTCAAAACGTAAGGGAATCAGGAACTTTTTTCTAATTCAATAGATAAAGAGGTTTGTAAATCCCTGTAAAAAGAGCGTAACAAATAAAATTAATTTTTAAATAAAAACCTATGGAATTATTAGATATCGAAGTGGGAAAGTTAGCAAGAGAAAATTATGCGATCATTCAATTGTTCAATAAAAATAATATTGATTTTTTCTGTAAGGGCACTAAAAGTTTGAAAGAAGCCCTTGCTGAATCTGGTACAGAAAAAGAAAAATTTCTGAAAGAATTAAAAGAAATTCGTTCCTGCAAGCCACAACTATATGCTGTTGATGTGGAAAAATGGCCATTGGATTTACTGGCTGATTATGTGCAAAAGACGCATCATCCTTATACAGAACAGGCCTTATTGAAAATCAAAGATTGTATAAAAATTATTTTGGGAAATGAGTCGGAAGAGGCTAAAATTATAGGCGAATTTAATCCCACATTTGAACTTCTGTCCGGTGGATTGGCAACGCACATGAAAAAAGAAGAATTAATGCTATTTCCTGCCATCAAAAGGATGTCTGTTAAGCATGCCGGCGGGGATACCCCAAAATTCAACCCAATAGACAAATCAGTTGAGACTATGATTGATGAACACGATATGCAGTATAAAGCCTTAAGAAAAATAAGAGAGGTATTAAATGGTTATATATTTAGAGAGGGAAAGGATGATTATAATAAGATTATTCAATTAATGCATGAATTGGATGAAAATTTAGCGCGTCACATTCATCTGGAGAATAATATTCTTTTTCCCAAAGCAGTTGAATTGGCTAAAGGGTTAAGCTAATTTATAATTATGTTAGCCCAGTAACATATTGATCTGCTATTACTTTCTATGTATGAATTGAGAGACTCACATAAGTTTCTGTGAGAGGCGTGTGTTAAAGCTTCCTCGCTTACTCTTCCATCAAAGTTTAGTCGGAAATAAAAGGAACTAAAGAATTGTCCTGGAAAGCAGGAACTGTATGGCAACATTTAATGGATGTTTCTATTCAGTTTCATTTTTTCTGATCCTGGTTCATGTCTTTATGAAATACACCCTGATTTGTCAATTCAGGTAATATGCAGCAACTTTGCACTAATGCTGATGTTGGCAGTTCAAGATATATGTTTATACACATAAACATTTCATAATAATAAAGATTATGGCAGAAGAAATTATTTTAGGCCCTCAAAAATTAGGGCCATTAACTCCATTAGTTGGCGAATGGGAAGGTAATGTGGGTGTTGACCTTTCTTATCACAATAATGATGACGTAACTACAAAAACTTCAAGTTTCGAACGCGCCTGGTTCAAGCCCATACCTATTCAAGAGAATGGTCAGCAAACAATGGAAGGATTAGCTTATAAAATGACCAACTGGCGTCACGGAGAAGAAGGGATGGATCCTTTTCACGATGAGTCAGGATATTTACTGTGGGACAAGAAAAACGGACAGGTTATGCAATCTGTAGTTTTTGGCCGTGGAATTGCTATCCTTGCCGGATGTGATGCCAATGCACGTGACAAAGTAATACGCTTTAAGGCTACCCCCGGCGATCCAAGTTATGGTATCCTTCAAAACAAGTATCTGATGGGGCGTGCTCAGTTGATGAGTTATGAACACGTATTCACTTTCAATGAAGATGGAACTTTCACACACACTTCTGATATTGTATTGAAACTTGCTGCTACCGGACAAGAAATGCATCATACTGATACCAATACTTTGCACCGTGTTAAACGATATCATCCCAGTGTTGAAAATATCTGATGATATGATGTTGCCTCTCTGAGATTATTGGTTTGATGAAATTGCAGGTATTCTTTTACATTGCATTGAAAATAAAATAGCCACAACCCTTAACAGGTTGTGGCTATTATTTATACTCCACAGGGAGAAATAAGTTTTTTTAAACATTAAAGAAAACCTCTGATTTAATCTCGGTACGTTACTAAACCTTAGTAGAAACGATCATTCGTTTTACATCCAACCTTATTACCTTATTTTATTAATATAAAATTTTCGTTGCTTTACAATAAGGTAATAGGATGGACTTTGATCAACTCATTCTTCTACGAAGGTTAAAATCAATTGTCCTATTATACATCGTAAGGGATAAAACAGTGACTGATTTTATACAGCGGGGCGTTTTCTTCAGCGACCTGAATAATTGCCCACGTAACGGTTCAGACCATTCAAGCGTTCCGACCCTCCTGCAAAAAATTCACTCATTTACACTTTGCATAAAATAAATAAGGAGAACATACTATCAGTTTTCGGCCTTTACTTTAATAACTCTAACTTTCCATTCTTCCGGTCCTTTTTCGAGGTATTCCCACCTAAATGGCTCTTTACTCTCTGCTTCCATCTGGTAATAAAGGGGTTTGGGATCATGGTCATTAATAAATTCAAATGCTTCTCCGGGTTTTATATCTGCAAAAGCTTTGTAAAACATTTCATGGCGCTCGGTTGGTGGAAAAGGGCGAATGTCAAATTCATTCACTACTGAAAATCCATCATCTCCTAATCCACTTTTTACTACTTTTTTGATATGAATTATAAATTCATCCGGAACTTCCTTTTTGTAAGTCCAGGTATGTTGTCCTTTGAATTTATTTTCGAAAATATCCCTAATCTCTTTTGGGTTTTGGTCCAAAATAAGTTCCATAACAGTGTCTTCTTCCATCATACCATATCGATGAAATACAATTTGTTTCCACGTTTTCTTATCTGCTTTGCGAAGGTCTAACAGCGTTGCAATACCTGTTAAGTCGCGTGCGAGGGAAGCTTCGGTTCGGGTAACCTTTACTTTCCATTCTCTTCCTCCACGATTCAGGTATTCCCAACCGACTACATCACCATAAATGGATTTAAATTCATAGTATAGCGGAATAGGATCATGGTCATTTATAAAAATAAAGCTTCCAGTTGCAGGTAAATCTCCAAAGAGTTTTACCAGCTTTTTATGCCGTTCGATGGGAATAAGCACCCTTACATCTAATTCATCATTCGATTTGATTTCCTGGTTCATGGTATTTATTATTTTGTTTTAATAATTGTTTTTTTAAAAGTGTAATTATTTTACCGACCAATATTATAGCATATTGATTCTACTTAAATTCTGCGGCGCCTGTTTTAAAATGGCTTCAGAACCATCAGAACAATTATGATCAAAAAAATTACATTTTCTATTCGTTCATAAAAAAATAATTTTTTAGATAACGTAT
>JBDTGA010000072.1:0-50094 GCA_039937655.1 Ginsengibacter sp. | reverse complement strand
TAAGTGCCTTGACTTTGGCCTTATAAAAAAAGCGTCAAGAAAATTTGAATGAATGACAGCCTGTCCCGATTTTTATCGGGATTAAGAAATGAAATTAATGTTACTGTAGTCTGGGGATGCACACAGTTGGTAAGTCGCACTATAGCTGGGATGTATTCTATCGCTTGAGCTAATTTCATTTTAGTCAATCATTCAAATTTTTACTTGTCCCGATGAGCATCGTGATTTCGGGAGCTTTTTTTATTCCCGATAGTTATCGGGATTGATTTTTTTTAGCCTGCCCCGATTACCTTCGGGATTACTTTTTGTATCAAGACAAAAAAGTAAATAAAAACTGAGCAAATGCTAGTAAGAGTTTGAGCTTAAAATACCTAATCCTATAAATAATACTGAAAGGATAAAATACGTTTTAAAGGTAATTTGACCAAATACCAATACGCAAATGAAACTTTATTGAACAGCTATTAATAATCTGAGAAACTCTCTTATAAATCGAATAAAAAATAAATTCGTTTATGAAAAATTATATCCCGGCATTCATAGTTATCCTTGGGTTAGTATCCTGTTTTAAAACGATATCTTCAAATCCACCCACTAATACTGATTCTAATTTGAGGTATTATTATGATAGGATAGAAAATGGTAATTTACAGGTGTATTCTTATGATGGTAAAAAAGAAACCAATTTAGTCAAGGACAATTCACACGACTACTGGTGGATAAAAGTAAGTCCGGATAAAACAAAATTTCTATGCTATCGCTCTCCTAAAAGTGCCGGCGTCAATTCATATACAACTTGTGAATTGATGATGTTTAATATTGATGGCAGCAATGGTAAAGTGATAGTACCACTTCATACGTATGGTTGGGAAATACAGGCACATGCCAAATGGTCGCCTGATGGTAAAAAGATTTTAGGGATTGCAAAATGCAAGGATCCTGCAATTAACGATATGGTATCAAGGGGAAGAATTGTAGTGTTTAATACAGATGGAAGCAATCCAATTATAATTTCCAAATTCAAGCATGAAGTTGCAGATCCTGCCTGGTCACCCGATGGCAAGCGGATAACTTATGTGGGGCCCTCCGATTTAAATGATGAGGCCAATCCTGAGAAGGCTGAAATTTACCAGGCCACCCTTAATTATTCAACGATGAGACTTGAAAATCCTGTGCGGCTTACTTTTGATGATAAATACTGTTATGACCCTTCATGGTCACCGGATGGTAAATGGATAGCTTACAGTAAAGGCGCATTTGTCAATCTTTTTATAACGGTTGACCATGATATTTACAAATGCCGGCCAGATGGTTCTGAAGATGTATTGGTTTTGCATGACGGAAAAGTAAATGGTGTTCCCACCTGGACACCCGATGGCAAAAGACTGGTATTTCATGTGCTCGGATTATTTAACCCTCCACCGTTTAGTTTATATAGTTGTAGTGCTGAAGGAAATGATAAGCAATTAATTTTAGGTACTGATGGTATCAAAAGATCCACCGTAACCGCCGTTGAAAATTAAAGTGGTTGAACCATGAAAATCTTATAGAATACAGATGGATTTATTTTTTTGCATATCAGTTCTCCTCTCCATCCGGCAACAATATCCTGGGTCAAACTATAAGTTCCATTCCTTCTTTAGCGAATAACGAGTTAGGGAAAATTTTCTGACACTTTTTTTCAAGATCATCCAAAAAGTCATCATTGTGATCGGGATCATGATGAGTGATAATAAGTTTTTTCACATTGGCCTGCAACGCAACTTCTACGGCTTGTTCCCAGGTACAGTGCCCCCACCCTTTGTATTTGCTTTGATATTCCTCTGTTGTAAACTGCCCATCGTGGACCAACAGATCCGCATCTCTGGCAAATTCTACTATACGGGGATCTATTCCATTTACATACTCTAGGTCGGTGCATACGACCAATGAAACCCCCTCATCTTCTAACCTGAAACCATAAGAGCCTCCAAAACGTTTATGAAATTGTGGTATTGATTTTACGAAGGCACCCTGGATCACTTCTTTATCACTGTAAGATAAAAAATCAAATTGGGCACCCATCTTTTCCATTTGAATCGGAAAATATTCTTCCTGCATTTGCTGAGAAAAAATACCTTTCAGATCATGCACCATCCCCTGCCTGCCCATAGCCAGTATGCCAATTTTTTGATTAGGATTATAGGCCGGTAAGAAAAAAGGGAATCCCTGTATGTGATCCCAATGAAAGTGGGAGAAAACAATATTTATTATATGCTGGTTTACGCCATCTTCTATTATTTCTTTTCCTAATCTCCTGATACCGGTACCGGCATCCAGTATGGCAATCCGGTTCACACTTTCACGTAGTATTTTTATGCAGGTAGTATTACCTCCATATTTTTCAAATTCCCTTCCACAAACAGGAACTGAGCCGCGTACTCCGTAAAATTTTACTTTCACTTTATACTAAGTTTTACTAAAGGTCAATAAAAGTTTTGAGAAAAACTATCGAAATATTTTTGACTCAATAAGAAATTACAACTCATTCTTATTAAATGAAGAGAGGAGAATTATGGCAAATAGAAATGAACTTCACGTATTGAATAAGCCTTCGCTTTATGTCTTAGTTCAATTAAATTTTACTACTTCAAATGAAGACGCTTTTATTTTCCCCAACTGCTGCAATTCATCATTATTCCATCTTTGGTCCGGTGCGCCGCTGATGTACATATTGCTTCCAATATCGGCAAGTATTAATCCGTATTTTTTCATGGCATTTAAAATAACCTGCAGTCTGGCCGGGTAACCGGAAATATCTACATTCTTTTTCAATCTTATTTTAGCACCGAAAGGGAGTGAGTATTGACCGCCTGAACTATTTACCTTATGACGTGCCGGCGAAATGTAGGCTGGCTTTACATTTGATTTAGTGAGGGTAAAACGTATGGCATGATCTATACTCCCTTTCAACACTTCTTCATATCTAACCAAACCGGGAAATATGGGCAATCCCGCTGCATCAGCAGATGTCCACCCTTCTGTGCGCAGGGTATTTGATTTCAAATCGAAAATTGCACCGGATGAAGCTTCCCAGTGATTGCCATTTACACTTGCATTGTATAGTTCGTATAAAATACCATTCTCTTTATCTACTGCAATAACATGTGAATCGCCCGTTCCATTTCCCTCAACCGGAGCAGTAAGCGGAATGGCATACGGCCCTTTATCACTTTCATCACCATAATTTCCATCGTTATTATTAGCACGAAAAGTGACACTGATCTTAGTCTGGTTACCACAAACAACCACATAAGGGATTCCTATCGGAGAATTGTCCCAAAGTCCACTTCCAAAATCAGCTTTTATAGGAGAAGAAGCAAATCTTGCAATAATCTGGTCACTATATGGATCTACAGGTAATGAAGAAACATCCTTATTCCATGCATTATCAGATGGAAAGATTGCTATGTTTTCTGCATCAGCAATTTTTGCAGAGCAAGGACTTGGTTGTGATGGTGGAGTCGGAGGATTTTGCGTAGATGGCTTTTCCGAATTGGAAGTATCTTTTTTGCAACAAATTATCATCATACTACAAATGATAAAAATCCCACTGATTAATAATTTATTTTTTTTCATAGGAGCGATTTTGACCTTGGAACTGATCGGAAGTTAGCAGAGAAATATGAATACTAAAACGAACCAAGAGGAAACTTATTTCACAATTTCAAGATTCATGGTAACCCAATCTGATAATTTACCGCAATGCCTGCCAAAAGGTGATGCAATAAGTGATAACTTTCATAAAAGAAAATAAATAATTCGTATTAATTGATGTAATCCGGTTATCAGGCCGTAGCCATATTCTCCAAATCATCTTAAGCTTGAATACAATATCTGTTCAAACCTTTTTTCCAGGTCTCCGTGTGAATTGGGTAGTTGCTGTGTCATGAATAAACAAATCAAATGCTCTTTGGGATCTGCCCAATAAGTGGTACCAAAATAACCGCCCCAATCAAAACTTCCTTCGTTTCTGGGTTGGTCTGCACTCCCTTTATCACTTATAATTCCAAAACCCAAACCAAAATAATTGACCCCATTAAAAGTAAAATCCAATTGGTTATGGAGCATCATAGCAACTACTCTTTTAGACAATATTTGTTTTCCATTATATCTCCCTCCGTTCATGATCATTTGGAGAAAAACAGCATAATCCATTGCCGTGGAAGAAAGACCCGCTCCCCCTGAAAAGTATTTTTTGCTGATGATGGGGTAATCCGGGTTTACACCACGATATTCCTTATACCATGGAATAATTTGATGTAAGGAATCTTCCGTATAGACAGTAGTAAGACGGCTTGCTTTATTAGCAGGAATATTAAACCTGGTATCATTCATACCCAAAGGATCCAAAATATTTTTTCTTAAAAAGGTTTCAAGATCTTGTCCGCTAATGACTTCTATAACAGCACCCAATACATCTATACTCAATCCATAACGCCATTGGGTTCCGGGCTGAAAGGCCAAAGGAAGTTTTCCAAGATTATTCATTGTCTCAATAAGATTCTGATCTACGACACCGATACCTGAAGGAATATCTGCTTTCGCATAAATGGCTTTCATTTCACTGGTTCCTATTACAGCGTAATCTATCCCTGATGTATGGGTTAGCAGATCTTTAATAGTAACACTACGTTTGGCAGGAACGGTGGTGTAAGTAGTATCATTCGGATTAAATTTATCAAGCACTTTCGCATTGGCAAAACCTGGAAGGTATTTGGATACAGGATCAGAAAGTGAAATTTTTCCTTCATCATACAATACCAAAATCCCTGCGCTCACAATTGCTTTCGTTTGTGAAGCGATACGAAAAATACTATTGGGTTGCATTATTTTTTTTGTTGCAACATCGCTGTATCCATATCCTTTATTTTGAATAACTTTCCCATCTTTTACAATAATAGTTACCACGCCATTGATCCATTTTCGATTAACATATCCATTGATGAGTGTATCAATATTGGAAAGTTTTTTATAATCTACAGAAGCATCTTTCTTTCCGGGGTTTGAAATAATTATTTGGCCATAGGAACCAAAAAAAGAAAATGAAATGACAGCGGCAAATAGAAATCGGGAGAATATTTTCATTTGATTTTTTATTTATTTTTTAAGAGGTAATGTAGCTCAATCATTGTTATTATTTTTTTATAATCCCATCTTTTACCTGCCATCATGTTTGGTTCATTTGTATTTTTGTTTGAAAGTACAATGAAATATTTTTATTACCACAACATGTAAAAAAAAGAGCGTCACAGGGAGAGCAAAAAGTATCCTTCTATTAAAATGAAAATCGCTTTTCAATAATAAATGGAAAAGTCATTCAGGACGGCTCAAAGAAACCCTATTTTGTGCCTGTAGGCGGTACGAAAAGATTAATAGTAAAGTTAGTAATCAATCTTATTTTTTTGGTATTATTGTATATTGTAAAATATATACAAAGGTTGGCGTTAAGCGCAAAGAGGATAAATATATCCGAGCAATCTAAAACATAGTAATCTAACATACAATGAGTATTAATATTCAACCCACATTAGAAAACGACAAAGTGATACTTTATCCACTAAAGGATCAAGATTTTGAAGAATTGTATCTGACTGCTTCAAATCCTAAAATCTGGGAACAACATCCTAACAAAGAGCGTTGGCAAAGAGGAGTATTTAAAAACTTCTTTGAGGGAGCAATTAAAAGCGGAGGTGCCTTTAAAATTGTGGATAAGGCTACAAGCAATACTATAGGAAGCACTCGTTTTTACGACTATAATGATCAGGAAAACAGCATACTGATTGGATATACTTTTTATGCCACCCAATTCTGGGGAAAGGGTATCAATCATTTAGTGAAGACTATGATGTTGGATTATATTTTCCAATACGTTTCAATGGTTCATTTTCATGTGGGCGCCGATAATATCCGTTCCCAGGTATCTATTAGCCGGTTAGGCATCACAAAAAGTGGAGAGCAGCAAGTCACCTATTTCGGAGAGCAACCCAAGTTAAATTTCGTATATAGTGTAACTAAAGAGGAATGGCTTTCAAACAAAACTGCAAGCAAATAATCGAAAGATAATTTGATAAGTAACCAGTCCGACAATGATAAAACACCAGTCTTTCTCTCTCGGGTTAATGTTCGCATATAAACCAAAGAACAGCAGGAGAATAATTAAGACTTACCACATCTCAATCCTGTCTCTATCTATTTACCAAACCCCCGCCATCAGGTTTAAAATCCAGAGAGATCGTATTCATACAAAATCTTTTGTAAGTGGGTGCAGGACCGTCATCAAAAATATGCCCGAGATGAGAGCCACACCTGCCGCAGATCACTTCTGTACGTTCCATACCAAATGAATTATCGGGCCGGTAAATAACACTGGTGGCGCGGGCTGACTCAAAAAAACTGGGCCATCCACAGGTACTGGCAAACTTAGCATCTGACCGGAAAAGTTTATTACCACAAACAGCACAATAATAGGTCCCTTTGGGATTCTTATTCCAGTATTTGCCTGTAAAAGCCTGCTGGGTAGCCGCTTCTCTTGCGACGGCATACAACTCGGGAGAGAGGATTTTCTTCCATTCCTTATTCGATACATTCAGGCGGGTGGTATCTGTATTGGAATAATACGGATTTTTTTCGTGGCCTGGCTTTACTTCTTGTTCTCTGAATCCGGCATAAGCTAAAGACATTAATAAAAGGCCGGAAAGAAAAATAACTCTTTTCATTTGAAAATATTTTTTGTTTTTGTATTATTAAACCGAAAGAATGACAACCTGATTTCGTCTAATGTGTTGCCATTTAAAAAGAACTTTTTAATTTACCAACCCGTCTTTGACAAACTCAGACTGACATAGCCATCAAATCGCACTTAAGATTAGTATTATCCAAAACTACCTGAAAGAAGAGATCCTAGAGAATTAAATACATCCATCAAGGATTCTTCAATTTATCCTTAAACACCTTCCGGAACCTTTCTACTTCAGGTTGTATCACATATTTACAGTAACTCTGTTCCGGGTTTTTATTATAATAATCCTGATGATACCCTTCTGCTTTATAAAAAATCGTGTAGGGCGATACTACGGTTACAATATTATTTTTATAGGCTTTCGCTTCATTCAATTTTTTGATATAATAATCCGCTTTTTCTTTTTGAGCTGCATTGTGGTAAAAAATAGCAGAGCGGTATTGTGTACCTACATCATTTCCCTGTCTGTTGAGCTGAGTAGGATCATGCGCGGTAAAAAATGCTGCCAACAATTCATCATAAGTTATCACAGAAGGATCGTACAGAATGTTGCAGGTCTCCGCGTGGCCTGTATTACCGGCACATACTTCTTCATAAGTTGGATTTTTCACATACCCTCCCATAAAGCCATCTGCTACCGTTTTTACTCCTTTCAACTGGCTGAACTGAGCCTCCACACACCAAAAACATCCGGCTGCAAAAGTAGCCGTATCTATCTTTCCCGGTTTATCAAGTTGCCCCTTGAATGATACCGGTAATGCCTTGATATTTTTATCTGATTTACTATTCTCACCCGCATTATTAAAAGCAAATACAACCGCAATCAGGAGGGACAAAACCAGATAAGGAATAATCTTTTTCAACATAATTGATACATTTTAAAAATTGAATAAACTCAATTCACCATCTACCTACGTAAAATTATTACATCGGGGATTAAAAAGAGTGTTAAAGGTTTTTTGGTGGTATAAAAGAAATTTAGAATTTACCCTTTAGATTTGTACCTAAACTATGTACTCTTGATCCTATTTTACCAAATCTTCTTATTCCTATATAAAGCGGGCATCTACTTTGTTTCGTTCTGGAACCCCAAAGCAAGGCTATGGATCACCGGAAGAAGGAATATTTTCGAAAAACTACGGGACACCGTGCAGCACAATGTGGGCAAAAGAACCATCTGGATGCATTGTGCCAGCCTCGGTGAATTTGAACAGGGGCGCCCCGTATTGCAAAAAATAAAAGAAGAAAATCCTGATACCAGTATAGTAATTACCTTTTTTTCCCCTTCAGGTTATGAAATTGTGAAGAATAAGAAAAATTTCGAAAACATTTTTTATCTACCCATGGATTCTTTTTTCCATGCAAAAAAATGGATGAATATATTAAAACCTGATCTGGTTTTATGGGTAAAATATGAATACTGGCATTATTACCTTCAGGAGATCAAAAATCGCCATATTCCTTTATTAATGATTTCCGGAGTATATCGCAGCAACAGTATTTTCTTCAAATGGTACGGAAGTTTTTATAGAAATATGCTGAACTGTTTTACTCATTTTTTTGTACAAAATGAAAATTCGAAAGAGCAATTACAAAAAATGATTGCCGAAGAAAAAATTACGGTTTCAGGAGATACCAGATGTGACCGTGTAATCAACATTGCCGAAAATTTTACAGAAGTTCCTTACATCAAAGATTTTTGTGGTAGCTACAGAGTCATCGTGCTGGGAAGCACCTGGGAGGATGATGAAGCGGTGTGGATCCATTTTGTAAAAAAACATCCTGAAATAAAATTCATTATTGCACCCCATGAAATAGATGCAGAAAACCTTTCGGATGTGAAAAAAGAATTTCCACACTCTGTTTTTTATTCCGACTTAATAAAAAGCAATCAAATTCCTGATGAAGCAGAGAGGTCGAAATCTTTTCTTTTAGAAAGATCTGAGGACCCCAATTGCCTCATTATTGATAACATTGGCACTCTCTCAAGATTATATCACTATGCTACGATCACTTATGTTGGCGGAGGTTTTGGCGATGACGGACTTCATAATATTTTAGAAGCAGCCGTATATGGTAAACCAGTACTCTTCGGACCCGAATATGATAAGAATTTTGAAGCAAAAGAAATGATAGATTGCTCAGGCGCCATCAGCATTGAGAGTGCTTTGGAATTAGAGAAAATATTGGGAAATCTTTTGAACGATGAAAAAGAGCTACTGACGCGAAGCAATGCTGCAAAAGAATATGTATATCAAAATGCCGGAGCTACGCAAAGAATAATTGCTTATATCAGTAAGTAACCCATATTTTTTTTTCCTTAATTTATTTTCAAGAAAAAGAGGATGGTACTTCAGCTCAAATCATCAACAAAAAATAGAATCCGTTTGCGGGAAAATCCTGTCAGTGGCACTTCTTTTAAAATAACACAGGTAAAGCAAATTACCAGTTTAGCTGGTCTGGTTGATTTCCTCTTTTCGTAAATGAACTCCGGTTTCCGCCCATTCCACACTTCATAAATTACTAACTTTGTTCCCCTAAATAAAATCAACAAAAATAAAGAATCATGAAAAGAATCATAATCCACGATGTAGATCCAGAAGCATATACAGGAATGTTTGCTCTGGAAAATTATATCAAAGAATCAGGATTTTCGCCCAAGTTAAAACACCTCATTAAAATAAGGGCTTCAGAACTTAATGGCTGTGCTTATTGTGTGGATATGCATACCCAGGAAGCATTGGCAGATGGAGAAAGTCAGAGGAGAATTTTTGCTATAGCCACCTGGAAAGAGTCCCCTCTTTTTACAGAAGAAGAAAGAGCGCTCCTGCAACTCACAGACGAAGTCACTTTCATTTCAAAAGACGGAGTTTCTGATGAGACTTACAACAATGTGGTTAAATTCTATGGAGAAAAAACTTTTGTACAAATCATGATGGTACTCGTAGCCATCAATTCATGGAACAGGCTGGCCATCTCTACTAAACAGATCTTTGAACCGGCAGCACATTAGAAAAAAGAAAAGAATAAAAAAAATCCGTATGGCACAAATCAGAAGAAAGCCCAAACTCTTCTTCCCGCTACACGGATTTTTTTTAATAGGGGGCTAAAACAAATCTATCTTAATTAATATTATTTTTAGCCAGGAACCGATCTATCAAAGTACAAATTAATTCGCCTTCTTCCTCCAATGCAAAATGCCCTGTATCTAAAATATGCATTTCCACATTTTTTAAATCTCTCTTAAATGGATGAGCACCCGATTCAGGGAAAATACCGTCATTCTTTCCCCAGGTTATCAGGGCAGGCGGTTGATTCTTACGCATGTATTCCTGCCATAGTGGATACAGCGGAGGATTGGTTCTATAGGAATAAAATAACTCCATTTGTATGTCCTGATTACCCGGCCTGTCTAATCCACGCTGATCAACAATCCAGTTATCAGGGCTTATAGAGGTGACATCCTGCACGCCATCAAGGTATTGCGATTGAGTACCTTCCAGAGTAAGTAAACTTTTAATAAAATTAATATTGGATTCCTTTTGGGGTTCTGCCCAGTATGCCTTCATGTTATCCCAAAAAGGGGATAATCCTTCTACATAAGCATTCCCGTTCTGTATCAATAAAGCCTGTACTTTCTCAGGATGTTTGCAGGCAATTCTAAATCCTACCGGAGCGCCATAGTCCATCATATAAAGACTGTACTTTTTTAAATGAATGGCCGTAACAAATAAGTCAATAATATGGGCAAGATGATCGAAACTGTATTCAAATTCCTTGACGGATGGCATCGAGCTATTTCCAAAACCAGGATAATCGGGCGCCACGAGATGATATTTATTTCCTAATAAAGCAATCACATTCCTGAACATGTGAGAGGAAGAGGGAAAGCCATGCAATAATAGAATTGACGGTTTATTGACAGGTCCTGCTTCGCGGTAAAAGATATGCTGCCCTTCAATTTTTATAGTTTTGTACCTAACTTTATCGGCGTCGTTCTTTCTGGCGTCCGTCTGTGTTGTAGCCGCATGAGGTGCAGCGTTTGTTGTTGATTTCATTATGTATCATTTAAAATTTATTCAGATGAAGTTTATAATCCCGATTGTACGATGTAGTCCGGAAGGCTATAAGGAGTATCAGATGGAGTGCCCGCATTATCAGGGGCATCTCATTCACGGGTAGGCTAAGGTACTAATTTAATCGGAGTTCGCATACAGGATTTAGGTGCATTTCAATCCAGAAACGATCGAATATTACATCCAAAAATCTGGCAGAAAATAATTTCGAAAAAATCATCCGGTCTTAGATAGTGGCTACTTTTTTCTTCTACTTAACAATAACTTTTGTTATTGTTATTGTTATTCCTCTCCTAACAACTGATTAATAATTTCATTGAATTCTTTTTTGAACTGAATGTAATATTTTCCGGTAGCAGGCCCGTCAAATCCACTGTGTATTTTTCTTATATTTCCCTTCTTATCCACAAAAATAGTGGTAGGAAATGCATGTATCTTTTCCAACTGTGGCAATGTTTTTTCGGTAAGTAACGAATCCGACAAAGCAACGCCGGTAATCAATATAGGATATTGCACATTAAATCTCTTTTTAAACGGTTGCAATAATCGCTGGCAGGTTTTAAAATCGGTATCACGCTCATAAGCAAGGCCAATAAATTCAATATCCTTCTGGTGATTTTTATTGTAGTAATCACTTAAAAATTTTGTTTCATCCATACAATTAGGGCACCATGAACCAAGAATGCTAATGACCACTACTTTATTTTTAAATCTTTTATCATTGATAGAAACTTTACTGCCATCACTCATTTCAGGAAAACTAAAATTCAATTTACCGGCTCCGGGCCTCAATTTAGTTTCGCTGAACACATCGGGCAACGTTGCTTTATCATTTCTCACTGCACTCCACTCTTCCGTTCTGAGCGCGCCGGAATACAATCTTCCTCCGGAAATTTTATTCTTATTATCAATTTTTGCAGTAAATAAAAAAGCATTGCTGCCATCAAAAGCTGAAAGTTTCAAACTGTCACCATCTACCACTCCCTGTAAAAAACGATAGTCGCCTGTAGGATCGCGAAAGGTACCTGAAAGATAAGCCCCGTCTTGCTTAAACTCCCCTACTAATGCAGAGATCTTATTGTTCTTGCCTATAAAATCAGCCGACCAGCTTCCTGTAATATCAGTAACTGGTGAAGCAGAAACTGCAAATCTTTCTTTATGGTTATATACTGCATTAAAAGGCAGAACCAGTACAACTGCTCCATTTTTTTTGATCCATACACCTTGCAGGTTTCCATCGGCGGTGATTTTTGCGCTAAATCCCGATTCAAAAAACGGCATCTGGATAAACACCGAATCACCAAGAGTTACCATACTATCAATCAGCAAATGCTCTTTACCATTGATCACATAAATAATTTTTTTTCCAGCACTATCTTTCGATTGGAAATTAAAAACAATCTGTTGCCCGTCCGACCGCTGAATCGTTGCTCTCCAAAAACCATTTTTCAATTCAACAGGATTTTGCGACCAGCAAACTGAGACCAATGCAACTAACATAAAACAAGTCATTGTTGCACATTTACTAAAAAACACTTTTATTTTCTTCATCATCTCATCTTTTTGCATAAATAGGGTTACAATTTAATCAAAAATAATTTTGTTCAACTATTATTGAACATCCAACCATAGACTTGTACTTAAAGCACCTGTTCATTGATCTGCGGCAACTCCCTTGTAGCTTTTCCCATTCAATGATTTGTCCGGGGCCGGGATAGATAAATCTAAGGAGAATTTACCTGTTTGGTATTCATGCAACTGACGGTTGTAATGTAAGATAGTCGGGTTTATGCCGCTTAAAGACTAAATAGAATACCACAAAAATTGAAAGAAATCATAATGTATAAACGCCTTTTTAACAAGGCCCCTTCAATGTAGGTAACTATCTAAAACATAAGCTGGTAAAAGACAACTGAATACATGGGCTTTATTTGAACCACACTCCCGCTATCTATATTTTTGCATATATTTATTCCCGCCGTTTACTACTAAAAACTCTCCGCTTACTCATTTAAAGCGGCCTTATATGTATTCTGCGCTTTCCCCGGTTAATTTATAAATAGATTTGGAAAGGGTTCTTTTTTGGTAAAAAATAAGAAAGAGAGATTGAGTTAATATCGCTCTCTATAAAAGAAAATAAAACAGAGAAAAGCCAAGATATTTTTGTTTCTCAAAATTTAAAAATGCAAAAATTAATTCCTGTAATTTTTAAAAAATATTATTGTTGTTTGATTGTTTTTGTGTTAACAGTTTACTGTAATGGAAAAGTTTTTGCCCAGACAAATTATACCGACAGTATTTTAAACTGGGTACAAAATCATCCTAAAATTGATTCTCAATATATCATTTCCATTCACAGGCTAAGCTATCGCTACAGTGAGAGTAATATTCAGAAAGCATTTCAATACTACGAAAAAGTATCTACCCTCAGCGACAGCATGAATTTTACCTATGGCAAATCGCTTGCACAAATAAACCTCGGATTATTGTTGAGCAGTTCGGGCAACTTTGAAGGCAGTAACTCCGCCTACTTCAAAGCAATAGATTATGCTGAAGCATGCGGGGCACTTCGCCTCAAAGCCGTTTCACTCAACAATATAGGCGACAATTTCAGCACCCTAAAGAACTATGAAAAATGCCGGGAATACACGAGAAAAGCCGTCATCATTAATAAGCAGATCAAGGCATGGCGTGGCGTGGCCATTAATTATGAACTGTTGCAACGATGTGACCTCGAAGAAAATTCTTACGCCCGTGCCAGGTTAGACCTGGATATGGGAATGCCTTATGCGCTACTCGCCAATGAAAAATACATTCTTTCACAATTCTATCTCGGCTACGGAAAACTAAAGGCCATTGCCAAAGACATGGACTCCGCTCAATTCTATTTTGAGATGGCCATGAACCAGGCCAGGCATCAAAATGACCTGAGAAACGTATATAATGTGTACATTGCAGAAGTTGAATATCTTCATCTATCTCCCTACAAAAAATTAGCGCTTCTCGACAGTGCTTACTCACTGGCTAAACGAACCAGATTTCTTGAGGGCATCGCAAAGACAGCGGAACAATTATCTAACCTATATGACCTGCAAAGCAACAGAGATTCATCACTGGCATATTATCGCATCTACCGAGGAACATACGACTCCTTATTCTCAGAAAATAACCGGCGGAATGTCATTATAAAAGAAGCTGACTGGATGATAAAACGAAAGGAGCTTGAAAATACACACTTAAAAGAGATATCAGCAATACAAAAAAGAGATATCATTTTCAAAAACATATTATTGGTGGGAAGCGGTATTTTACTCTTATTAATAATTGCCATTTCATTTTTTATTTATAAAAATCTACAATCGAAAAAGAAACGGTCCGAATCTTCACTTAAACAAAAGATCGCTGATATACAGGTACGATCCATACGGGCACAAATGAATCCACACTTTATTTTCAATTGCCTCAACAGCATTGATAACTTTATTATAAGGAATGAGAAAATGGAAGCCAGTGAGTACCTCAATAAATTTTCAGAGCTGATACGTATCATGCTGGAAAGTAGCCGGAATGAGGTAATTCCTTTTTCAAAATCTCTTGAAGCCATCAAACTATACATAGAACTGGAACAGCTCCGTTTCAATAATAAATTTTCACTTAAAATGAATATAGATCCAGAACTGTTGAACGGTGATTACAAGGTGCCTCCTTTATTAACACAACCCTACATCGAAAATGCTATCCTGCATGGCATATCACAAAGTGAACATGAATTTTTACAACTAATTGTATCGGTCCGTAAGGAAGATGATTTTATTATTTACGTAATAGAAGATAATGGAATAGGCCGTGAACAATCGGCAAAATATAAAAACTCCAATAAGCCTTATCACGAAAGCCTGGGTATTAAATTAACACAGGAAAGAATGGACATCTTCAACCAGCAACAAAACACCCAAGGCAACATAGTTATCACCGATCTTTATGATAAAAATAATGCCCCGGCAGGAACAAGAGTAGAGTTAAAAATAAAAGCGATCTAGCAGTTTCAGTTCTTAATAAATCAAGTAGAAATCATGGAAAAATTAAAAACAATTTTAATAGATGATGAGCTTCCGAGCCTCCAGAACCTGCATCTGAAATTAACAGAGTTCTGCCCGGACATTGAGGTGATCGCCACTTCTCAAAAACCAGAAGAAGCAATTCAACTCATTGAATTTCACCATCCGGATGTAATTTTTCTGGATATTGAAATGCCAAGGATTAATGGTTTTAAAATGCTGGAAGAAATAAAAGAAATAGATTTTGATATTGTTTTCACAACCGCCTATAACCATTATGCTATAGACGCAATTCGTATCAGTGCATTTGATTATCTCGTAAAGCCTATTGCGGTGCGGGATCTGCAGAGTTGTGTAGATCGCCTCATCAAAACCCAATGCAAGCGAACCCCTGAAAAACTGGATGTACTGCGGCAAAACCTTTCCGACTCAAGGTCACAAAATGATAAAATAACTATTGTAACCAATGAAGGAGTGGATTTTTATGAGATCAGTCAGATTATAAGAATAGAATCCAGTTCCAATTACAGCAAAATCTTTTTTAAAAGCGGAAAGTCTCTTTTGGTTACCAGGCTTCTAAAAGATTTTGAAGAAATACTAACCCCCTACCGTTTTTACCGTATTCATCATTCACACCTTATTAATCTAAGCTATATTAAAAAATACGTACGCGGCGACGGAGGGCATGTAATCCTGCAAAATGATGAAATCATTGACGTAGCAAGGAGAAAGAAAGAGGAATTTTTAAAATTAATTTCTTAGAAGAGCAATACGTCAACTGTAAGCTATCAGCTTTGCCCTAACTGCCAGGCATATACGATTCTACTGTTTCACTATAAACAAGTCAACACAATACCCGGTAGTGAGTGAACCGGGCAACTAATGTATAAACGAAATACCACTCCTGTTTACCCTTCTTTTGAATATAGAAAATACAAACTTTACATCTCTAACCATCTTCAATCTTTAGCAATTTTGTGATAGCTCGCTGCAATCCCTCTTATCAACGAAGAGCTAAAACCCTGATGTTCCATTTCATTTAATCCCACAATGGTACAGCCTTTGGGAGTGGTTACCTTATCAATCTCCTGTTCAGGATGAGTAACTTTTTGCAATAACAATTCTGCCGCCCCTTTTACAGTTTGCTCCACAATAAGATTGGCAGTTACCACATCAAACCCTATCTCTATTCCGCCCTGAATACTGGCGCGGATAAATCTCATGGCAAAAGCGGTACCACAAGCGCCCAGTACGGTGGCTGCTTCCATCAGTTTCTCATCAATCACCACTACCTTTCCCAAAACAGAAAAAACTTTTTTCACAAAATTGATTTGTGCAGTGGTGGCATCGGTAAAACTTACACAGGTCATACTTTCCTGAATGGCAATGGCGGTATTGGGCATAGCCCTGAAAACAGGTATCTTTTTATGAATGCCTCCTTTAATATCCGACATCAATACCCCGGTGACAACAGATACCAGAATGTGTTTTGCCGAAAGCTCCGCCTGAAAACTATTCAACACTTCACTTACCTGGTAAGGCTTCACGGCAAGAATAATCAATTCACTATTGCGTACCGCCTCACTATTATCCGAAGTTACCTTTACCCCTCTTTCTTTTAATTTCTGAAGAGTTTCTATTTTCCTTTTAGTAATCGTAATATCTGCAGGCTTGCAGAATTTGCTTTTCAATAGCCCTTCTGCTATGGCACTCCCTAAATTTCCGCCGCCAATGACGGCGATTTTTTTACTCATATTTTTTTGTTGAGTTGTTGAAGATATTCAATAATATTTTTTTTGCAAAAATACATTCTCTTCTACCCATTCCCATTTCAGGATTGTATTGTATTTTAAAAACAGAGGAGTTTTAAAAAACAGGGCACATTGCTTGTTTCTTATCACCATTGAACTGGCTGTAAAAGCCTTTATTGAGAATATTAAATTCTTCTGCTCCCAAAGAGTGGTTATAATTTTTAAGAGAGGACATTGTTACATCATAGGTGAAAGTAAACCGGATATTATTCACCTGCAACGCTATCATGGGGATGATGGCATCACCGTACCGGTAATACAATCCTGCCACTATTTGCTTGGTACCATCTCCTGAAAGATTGTAAGCAGCATTCATTCCAAACATCAATTCAGTCGATTTTGCCATGGTGGTAAAGTAAGCAGCCGGATTAATGATCACATTATTGCTCATTTTAAAAATACCATTGAGAAATCCGATATGCCTCATGTCGAGCTTACTGGTGTTATCATCTGCGAAGAAAGTTTCTTTGGGTCTGTTCACATGTTGAATAGAATACCCTGCATTGATGTAAACATCTTCGGTAGGAAAATAAGCATAATTAAGGCCAGCCTGCATATCAAAATAGCTGGTACTGTTATTAAGAAGCTGCACCGAGGTAGGTAAAGTAGCATCGAAAAACCTGCCATCAAACTGATCAGGAAAAGTAAGCTTGCTTTGATCAATTCTCTTATTGGCCCATCCTATATTAAAGCCGGCAGTAAGCAGGCTACTCAATCCCAGCATTTGATGATACGCAACAGAAGCATAAATCTTGGTAGAGGTAAGGCTTCCGCTACCTGCTACATCCCGAAGAATCACACCGCCCAATCCCATCCATCCCGTCTCAATCTTATTTCTAAACACTTGTGCATCGCCATATATACTCATCGTTTTATAGGGTACCGACATGATATTGGAATACTGATTACGATAAGAGGCACCTAACCTGTAATCCGCATCAGGAATAAATCCTGTATTGGCAGGATTGGTAAGTAAAGGATTATTAAAGAACTGAGAAAAATGTAAATCCTGCGCATGGCCCTCCCGTCCTGCAACTGCAATGATTGCAAACATGAAGAGAAATATTTCAAAACGCTTTGCCATAATCATAATTCATTAACGTATTAAGGTAATATCCCCCGTCTTTCTTGCCTTCGTTCCATCCGAAAAGACTACGTCCAGAGTATAAGCATACGCATCCATAGGTTGCAACTTTCCCTTAAATGTTCCATCCCATGAACTTTTAAAACTATTCGTTTCAAAAATCTTCTGCCCCCAGCGATTATAAATAGACCAATGCATTTCCTTAATACCAAACCCTGCTACCCTGATACTTCCATTTACCCCAAACTTGCCAGGAGTAAAGGCCGAAGGAACATCTACCAGCGGCCTGATTAAAGCCTGTACCTGCATACAAGTATCATCACTACACCCAGCATCATTAATGGCGGTAAGGCAAACATTAAAAGTTCCTGTAGCATTGAATATATGCTGAGGATTTTTTTCAAGAGAACTGTCCCCATCACCAAATTGCCAGATATAATGAGTAGCACCTATAGATTGGTTGGTGAAACTGGTAGCCATATTTTCCTGGGGAGGAATAGGGGTGTATCTGAAAGAAGCACCGGGTATCGGACTCACAGAAATGTTGAAGCTCTTGGAATCAAGTTTATTACAAGAGGTAGAATCAAAAGCGGTCAACTTTATTACATAATTTCCCACATTTGGATAGAGATGTGTAGGATTTTCTTCGGTGGAGGTAGTGCCGTCACCAAAATCCCATAAAAAATTAAGGCCTCCCAAAGAATTATTGGTAAATATTGCGTTATAAGGTACGCATCCATTTGCAGGTGTATCAAATAATGCCGTTACCTGTGGAGAAAGCCTTACTGTTTTCAAGGTATCCTTAGGGGAATTACAAAAATCACTGTCATCAATGCTAAGCATTACCTGGTAGGTACCCTGGCCGGCATAAGTATGCATTACAGGAGGCGTGGCACTATGAGTTTCCGGAGGTGTGCCATCGCCAAAATTCCACGTGAATGTATTGGGATTGAAATTTCCTGATGAAGAAGTGGAAGTATTAGTAAAGTTATAAGCAAGATTAGTACAAGGTGGAATTTTTTGTGAAATAAAATCCAGAAACACTTTATTACTTCCTGCTTTAATACTGGTATAAGAGGTATCCGAAACATTGCAGGTAGCACTGTCTATACTTACCAGCATCACATTATAAACACCCACATTCTGATAAATATGTGAACTGGTTGGCACAGTGGTGGTATCCCCGGTGCCGTCTCCAAAATACCAGTAGTATAATTTCCCTTTTCTGAGGGTATCCGAAAAATCTACCCGCAGAGGAATACATCCTACTGTATCGTTGGGCACACCATCAATTGATGATCGTACCCCTGATCTCACACCTGAGAAGTCCATCTCTATCTTCACCATCCCCAGGTTACAATTAGCATTACCACCAACAGATCTATTAGTGAGAGACCATGCTCCTGGTGTACCGGGGAAAGCGACCGTTTTATAACAGTTGGCGCAGATCGCCTGATAAATAACACCATTTCGGTCAAATCTGCTGGTACCCCCATCTACATGGTCGCCAAATGTATTCGGGTTTTTAACAGACATAGGAGGGTCCTCTTGCCCGAAGAAGCTGCCATATAATATGGAAGCGGCATTCTTTTCCAAAACAAAAAAATAGAAATCACTTCCTGATGCATCTGTAGTACGTTTAATCGCATCGGGTGTCACCGGCATTCCTTTAGTAGTAGCGCTTTGGAAACCTGTGAGTAAATTTGATTTTCCTCCCCATCCTGACACATACACATTTTCGCAGCGGTCCACCAAAAAAGCCGTGGGTGAAATATTAGGGAATAACGCATTATTCGAACCAAAAACCGTAGAATAAACATAACTACTCAGATCGGGATTGATCTTAGAAATAAATTGCTTGGATCCGGGATTAAAATAATTTGCATTGATAACCGGCATACTCCCCTCTGATGTTCCCATTACATATACATTTCCTGACTTATCGGTTTCAATCCCATATATCTGATCGGCCTGGGGAGTTCCAATATAAGTTCCTCTTAATACTGCAGTACCGGTATTATTCATCTCAATAATAAAGCCATCACAATCTCCACCTTGAAAAGCAGGGTTTAATACACCTGATGCAGAAATGCCTTTAAGGTCATTACTTGCGGTACCACCTGCTACATAAACACTATTATTCCCCCCGAGTGCCAATACATAAGCGGCATCATTTTTAGTACCCCCTAATAAAGAACTGAATAAAACCGAATTACAACTTGGATCCAGCTTCAAGACAACTGCATCCTGCATACCGGCAGCTTTTGTCTGATAGGCACCGGGAGTAGTTGGGAAATCATCCGACTGTGTGCAGGAAGCTACATAGATATTATTAGAAGCATCCAGCAAAACTTCACTCCTTGAATCATCACCGTAATTCCTTTTTAAAGATTTAGTTCCCCCGCCGGAATTCTCATCTGCTATATTCACTCCGTCAACACCCCCACCTCCTATCTTCATAGAACCGATAATACCCCCGCCACTGGCATTCAATTTTGTTACGACAATATCCCATCCGCCCCTGACTCCTAAAGTTGACGTAGTAGGATAATTATCAGAATTAGATCTCCCGGCCAGGACGAGATTCCCCTGTGCGTCCACAATCAGGCTATGAGGTTGATCGTCATTACTACCGCCTATGTAAGTTCCATAAATTCTGTTCCTGCCGTCTGGAGAAAGCTTGATGATGCCAATATCATAAGTTCCGTTAAATGTTTCATCATAAGCCCCTGGAGAAGCCGGGAAGCCACTGCCCCATGCAATACCGCCACCATAAAAAGAACCATCAGGCCCATACGTTGCGGTAAAGCCCCAATTATCTATTGTACTTCCTGAATAACTGAAAAATATTTCTACAGGATCAATGATCAAAGTCTGGTCGGGTGAGTATCCTTTTACTTTAAACTTTACCACATTCCCATTTACCACATATCGGCAATCCAGTTCCTTCTTTTCATTATTGATGATCTGATACGTGTAAGGATGCAATTCTCTGGCAACCCCCATAGGAGTAGTGATGTTCAATTCCCTCTTTTTCACGGCTAGTTTTTCAGCTCCTGTATATCTCATGGCTATGTCATCCACTTTTGCCCCGGGATGCACAATCAGGTCATATTTCAAATTATTGCTTCCATCTACATAATACCTTAAATCTATACCGGGATACATATTTTTATAGGTTACTCCCAGATATATTTTACAATTGGATGCCCATTTACTTTTATCATTTCCGATAAAATAGTTATTGTAAGTAGGAAGCGGTTTATCAGGTACTATCTCTGCTTTCCCGGAATTGAGGAATTCTACAGAATACGAATGAGCACGAATTTTATTATTAGCAACTTCTCTTGTGACACTTTTCCTTTCCTCAACCGACTCGTGCCTCCTCTCCTTTACACTTTCCATATCATCCGGATCATATTGTGACACTGTAAATCCGTTCTGAGTCAGGAAAAAAGAACCACTACCCGCATCACTCATAAACTTTACACGCGAATCCCACTGCCCCCTGTTCTCAATAAATTCTATTTGAGCAAAAAGACTTTCGACCACAAAAAGCGTCATCAGGAGAAGAGAAAAAGAATATAAAAATTGCTTCGGTGCTTTCAAGGATTTTCTTTTATGGTGAACTAAAACAAGCATAAAACATTTAACAATAAATCAAAAATAAAACCCGCAAATCGAGGTATAAATTTACGAAACAATTATTTCATAAGAAGGAAATTAAATTTTTACTATTTGATTTAATAGGGAATTAACAGAACACTTAAAAGATAAATTTACGATATTTTGCTCCATACGGTTTTACCCTTTTGGCTTTCAAAATAATCTCTAAGGCCACTATTTTCAATAGAAGATAAGGTAGCATCTTCCTCTATTATTTTTTCAGCCGAGAGGCGTGCTGCTTCCAATATTCTCCGATCTTCAATAATATTGGCAAGTTTGAAATTCAGTAGCCCGCTCTGTCTGGTTCCCTCTATATCCCCGGGGCCACGAATCTCCAGATCCTTTTCTGCAATTTTAAACCCATCATTCGTTTCGCACATGATCTTAAGACGCCGCCTGGCATCAGTACTTAACTTTACTTTAGTAGAAAGGATACAATAGCTCTTTTCATTTCCCCGGCCTACTCTACCCCGTAACTGATGCAATTGCGTAAGTCCAAATTTTTCGGCACTTTCTATTACCATTACGCTGGCATTGGGAACGTTTACGCCTACTTCTATTACGGTTGTAGAAACCATTATCTGAGTATCTCCACTTACAAAACGATTCATATTGGTTTGCTTTTGAGCCGATTTTTGCCTTCCATGCACCATACTAATATAATATTGAGGCTCGGGGAAATAGGCTTTTACTTCCTCATATCCTTTCATTAAATTTTCAAAGTCCAGTTTGGCTGATTCTTCAATCAAAGGATAAATAATATATGCCTGCCGGCCTTTTTTGATTTCCGACTTTATAAAATTCATCACCTGGGGGCGGGCATACTCCATCCTGTGAACCGTGACAATCGGTATTCTCCCCGGTGGCATTTCATCCATAATACTATAATCCAGGTCTCCATACGCCGTAAGTGCCAGTGTACGGGGAATAGGCGTTGCAGTCATCACAAGTATATGTGGATTAATCTCATTCTTCTCCCATAGTTTCGCTCTTTGTGCCACTCCAAAACGATGTTGCTCATCTACAATTGCAAGGCCAAGGTTCTTGAACTGGACCGTGTCTTCAATAAGGGCATGAGTACCTGTTAGTATCGTAATTTTCCCCTCCCTGGTTGCCTGTAAGGTTTCCCTTTTTTCTTTTGCAGTAGAAGAACCGGTAAGAATTCCTATCCTCACCGGAATATCGTGCAGCAGGGTTTTCAGGTTCTCAAAATGCTGGCGGGCCAGTATCTCGGTAGGAGCCATAAAACAACTTTGATATCCATTATCTGCTGCAATAAGCATGGACATCAGTGCTACCATTGTTTTACCACTTCCTACGTCACCCTGTAAAAGACGATTCATTTGTTTGCCGCTTCCGAGATCTTTACGTATCTCTTTCAATACTCTTTTTTGAGCGCCCGTCAATTCAAACGGAAGATGATGTTCATAAAAATCATTGAAGAACTCGCCCACTTTTGAAAATACAAGGCCTCTGGATGATGTATGTCTTTTGAACCGCAGAAAACCCATGCGCAGTTGCGATATAAAAAGCTCTTCAAACTTTATTCTTTTTACCGCATTCTCGTAATCCCTCTGGGTACCGGGGAAATGGATATTTTTCAGCGCATCAAATCTCTTTACAAGACGAAATTTTTCTAAAATAGAGGAAGGAATATTTTCAGGGACATCCTTTTCAGAAAGCATCTCCAGAAGAGCAAAAGTTAATTTACCCATTTGCCTGCCGCCCATCGCTTTTGCCTTCAGCTTCTCGGTGCCCGGATAAACAGGTTCCAGAAAGGGTTTCGCATTTTTATTTTCTTCGTTGAGCAATTCTATTTCAGGATGGGTGATCTGCGGTGAATTCATAAAAAAGCCTGTCTTACCAAAAACAAGATAGTGTGCACCAATATGAAGGCTTTTCTCTACCCAGCTAATACCCTGAAACCAAACCAGCTCAAGCTCGCCGGTGCCATCGTACAATGTTGCCACCAACCTTCTTCCCCGCTTTTCCCCTAATGTTTCCACAGAAGTTATTCTCCCTTTTACCTGTATATAGTCTGTTTCAGCATCTATACGGCTAATAGGTGTTATTTGAGTACGGTCAATATGCCTGAAAGGGAAATAATGCAAGAGATCATTAAAGGTAAAAATACCGGCTTCTTTTTTCAAAACATCACCCCGAAAAGGGCCGACACCTTTTAAATATTCAATAGGGCTGCTTAATATGGAGGCTATGGCGCTGATGATCTATCGTTTTGTGAGTATTACCGTTATTCACAAATATAATAAGTAGTAGCAAGCAAACATACGAAGGATACATTTCGTAAAAAGAAGAGAGATAACAGTACAATAAAACTGTTAAAAATCAGTTTCTATAAGTACTCTTTTTACCATTTAATCTATATGGCTGTTAAAACATGGCTAAAAAGAGGTGTTATTACCCTAAATAATAACTAAAACACCCGCTCTTAATTTATATTTGCGATGCAAAAAAATTAAGATCCGTTTTCTTGCACATCCTGCCTCTGCTAACTAAAGTATGAAATGGATATGAAACATTTAAGTTCATACCCTTTGGTCAATATTCTGAGAAAACCTATAAACCACCGATGAAAAAAATCATTAGAAAATCGCATTTACCCCTGTCAGTACTTTTCCTGTTTCTGCTACATCTCCCTTTTGGTTTTGCAAAATCATTACCTGAGAACATAGCAGAGGCAAAGCCTTCGGTTCCTATTTCCACCGGGACACCAATGAATACGGAAATGAGAAACGAGGTTATTTACGACAGCTTACAGCTAGATACACTTGGATTATCAAAACAAGCTTTTATAGAGGCCTCTAAGGGATATCAATATTTACGTTCTGAAGGGAAATTAAATAATGACGAAGTATTATCCATCGTTGATTTCAGTTTGCCTTCCAGCGAAAAAAGACTATTCGTAATAGATATGGCCAATTTAAAAGTTCTTTATAATACGTACGTAGCTCACGGGCGTAATTCAGGAAGGGAATATGCCCGGCATTTTTCCAATTCACCCAAAAGCAATATGAGCAGTATCGGATTTTTCATCACGCAGGGAACTTATTTTGGCGAACACGGCCTCTCACTCAGGTTGGAAGGAGAAGAAAAGGGAATCAATGATAATGCAGCGAGCAGAGCCATCGTGGTACATTGCGCAGATTACGTAAATGAAAAAATGGCAAAAACACTGGGATACATCGGTAGAAGCCTGGGATGCCCGGCATTGTCAAAAAAATACGCAAAGCCTATCATTCAGACTATAAAAGACGGGTCTTGCTTTTTCGTATATAGCCCAAGCGAAAAATACAAATCCCAGTCATCATTACTAAAGCAAGCTTCCTAAAACCGGCGCCTCCTGAGTAGAGGCTTTTTTCAAAATAAAATTTTGTTCTACTCAGGTTGTCCATCTGTCGTTACCTTTATCGCATTCAAATAAAGTGTATGCTAAAAGTAGGTGTATTCGGCGTTGGCCATCTGGGAAGATTTCATCTTAACAACTGGAAAGAAATTGAAGAGGTACAATTATCAGGATTCTATGACCCATCAGATTCCATTGCAGCAGCAGTAAAAAAGGAATACGGGCTTAAAAGATTTAAAAAGCCGGAAGAATTAATGGATATCTGCGATATTGTTGATATCGTAGCTCCTACTACAGAGCATTTTGAATTGTGCAAAAAAGCTATCTTAAAAAGCAAACATGTTTTTGTAGAAAAACCGCTCGCTCATACCATGAATGAAGCGAAAGAAATTGTAAAACTTTCTAAGGAGGCAAACATAAAATTTCAGGTAGGTCATGTGGAACGTTTTAATCCTGCGTTGCTCGCTGCAAAAGAGTACCATCTTGAACCGATGTTTATAGAGGTTCACCGTCTTTCTCAATTCAATCCCCGAGGTACCGATGTAAGTGTTATCCTCGACCTGATGATACATGACATAGACATCATCTTATCGCTCGTAAAGAGCAATGTAAAAAATGTATATGCAAACGGGGTAAATGTCTTGAGCGATACACCCGATATTGCCAATGTGAGGCTCGAGTTTGACAACGGTTGTGTGGCCAATCTTACCTCCTCGCGAATCAGCATGAAAAAAATGCGTAAGATGCGACTGTTTCAGAAAGACTCCTACATCGGCATAGATTTCCTTGATAAAAAAACCGAGATTATAAAGTACAAATCACCTGACGATAAGAATGTTTTCACTTTCGATATAGAAACCAATCACGGTACAAAAACGATTGCCATAGCATCACCGGTTATTAAAGAAACCAACGCGATAAAAACAGAATTGCAAAGCTTTGTAAACGCGATCAAGAATAACAAAACGACTGCGGTTACAGAAATTGACGGCTATCGCGCCATGGAAGTAGCTCATTTGATCCTGGATAAAATTGGCCGTAACCAGATCTTATAATCTTAATATTTTTCAACTTGCAAAAACGGTTACATATAGGTCTGTATGCACTGGGCGATTTTATTGTTTCTGTCATTGTATGGATACTTTTTTTCTGGGTACATAGAAATATAGGTGCCGAAGATTTTGACCTTAATCATAAATTTCTTACAGGCCTGGTTTTGTATCCCATGGGATATTTTCTCCTCTATTATCTTTTCGGAACATACAAAAGCATTTACTATAAATCGAGGCTACTCGAATTATTATCTACTTTCTTAAGTACCCTTTCAGGCAGCATTATTTTATTCTTTATTTTTCTTCTGTACAAAAGAAATCAGTACCTCTCTACTTTTTACAGCCAGTTCTTTATTCTCTTTGGGCTACAGTTTTTTATTACTTACCTGACACGGTATTTAATTTTAAGTAAGGCACACAAACAGTTGCAGAAAGAAGAAGTCTGGTTCAATACATTGATTATCGGCAGCCGGCAAAAAGCAACAGAACTATATGATTCCATCAATAACAATCATGAAAAAACCGGTTACAGGGTTCGCGGTTTTATCTCCTACGAAATCAATAATGATGGAAAATTGAATAGCGAAATTCCATTTCTCGGCAATATTACTTCCGCTAAAAAAATAATAGATGACTATGCCATTCATGAAGTAATCATTGCTTTACAAAATGACGAAAGAGAGGGACTTGAAAAGATATTACAAGCACTTGCAGAAAAAGAAGTGAATGTAAAAATGATGCCCAACAAAGTGGATATTTTAAGCGGGAATGTGCGCACTACCAATATTATGGGAACCCCGCTCATTGAAATCCACACAGGACTAATGAACCCCTGGCAACAAAATATAAAACGCCTTGTAGATGTGGCATTATCTGTTTCAGGAATCATTATTCTCTCTCCCCTGATACTTTATACAGCTGTCCGGACAAAGTTGTCATCGAAAGGAAGTGTTTTTTATTCTCAGGAGAGAGTAGGACATAAAGGCAAACCATTTTTCATTCATAAATTCAGGTCCATGATCATGAATGCAGAAAAAAACGGGCCTATGCTGAGCAGCGATGATGATGAAAGAATCACTCCTTGGGGGAAAATAATGCGCCGCTGGCGGCTTGATGAATTACCGCAATTATGGAACGTAATAAAAGGAGAAATGAGCCTTGTAGGCCCACGACCTGAAAGAAAATATTATATAGATTTAATTACACTACATCATCCTGAATATAAAATCCTGCTGAAAGTAAAACCCGGAGTAACGAGTTGGGGGATGGTAAAATTTGGCTATGCTGAAAATGTAGAAGAAATGACCGAGCGAATGAAATATGATATTATCTATATAGAAAATATTTCGCTGGCTTTGGATTTTAAAATAATGATTCACACGATCAGGATCATTTTATTGGGGAAAGGGAAATAAAATCATCGACAGATTTTAAAAAATAATTGTCCCTTTATGTATTAAACCATCAATTCATACAAAATAGCCACTATCCCGGATCAATTTATGCAGCAGATACCAGCTTCTTCAATGCGGACAAAGAAGAAACAAAAACTATATTTGACGGAGATTCCGCAATAGAAGAGGGCACTCTACTGTACGAAATTCATCCTGTAATAAATTTTCCGAAAGACTCTTTATTAACCTTAGAATAAGACATCAAAAAACCCCACTTTTTTAAGCAGGGTTTTCGTATAAATATCATTCAGAAAAATTTATTCAGCAACTACCTCAAATTCCACTTCTGTTTCGTGGCCTTTGCCAAAATCAATCTTCGCTTTATAACTTCCTAATTCCTTTACTTCATCAAGAATAGTAATCTTACGGCGGTCAATTTCATAGCCCTTCTGTTCGCGGATAGCTCTTGCTATCTGAACAGAGGTTACACTACCAAAAATCTTTCCGCTGGTACCTGTCTTGGCGCCAATCTTCAATGGAGAAGACTGTAGAACACTGATAACGCTATTGATCTCCGCAAGAAGTTTTTCTTCTTTCTTAGCCAGCTGCTTTCTGCGTTCTTCCAATTGCTTCAAATTAGACGGATTTGCTTCCACAGCAAATTTGTGAGGAATCAGATAGTTACGCCCGTAGCCGTCTTTCACGGTTACCAGTTCATGAGCGCCGCCCAGATTATTTACATCTTGTATTAATATTACCTGCATTTTTTTGCATTTTTACCCAAACCACCTATAGGCAGTCTTTCTCCTCCTTTTGTAGGATTAGGGTGGTGAAAAATCTTATTTCATTAAATCGGTTACATAAGGCAGAATAGCCATTTGACGGGCTTTCTTCACTGCCTCACTCACCTTACGCTGATATTTCAACGAATTACCGGTAATACGGCGGGGAAGCAATTTCCCTTGTTCGTTCAGAAACTTTTTCAAAAAGTCGCCATCTTTATAATCAATGTATTTGATGCCCATCTTTTTAAAACGGCAATATTTCTTGGGCCTCTTCTCAGCTTTTATAGCTGTAAGATATTTTATTTCATTTGGTTTAGGCATTGGTTACCTCCGCTTTTTCATTTCCTGATGTTACACCTCTTTTTCTTTTAGAATTGTACTCGACGGCGTATTTATCGAGTACGGTAATCATGTGGCGAAGTACTGATTCGTCGCGAAGAAGCTGTGTTTTTAGCTTCTCATTGAAGTCGGTTGGCGCCGTGTATTCCAGAACCCAGTATAAACCGGTTGTTTTTTTCTGGATCGGGTACGCCAGTGATTTTAGTCCCCAGATATTCTCGCGTACTTCCACTCCTCCGTTTTCAGTAAGTAACGAAGTGAATTTCTTCTGAGCAGCTTTATACTCCTCTTCAGAAAGTACAGGGGTAAAAATCACCATCAATTCGTAATTGGGCATTAATCGTGTTTTTTAGTTGTTTTTCAACAACGGGTGAATAAAAATTTTAATTTGGGCGGCAAAGGTAAGGATTTAATCTTTTTGGAGGAAAAAGAAAATAATCCGAACATTTAATATTTCAAAGTTCGGCAGATTGAGAAATAGGGTCATAAGATTTTGCTCAAACAACCAAAAATACCTAATAACTCACCAATGTATCCTACAAAGATGGAGGAAGTGCCCCTTCTTCCACTCTATAAACCGGATATCTTAAATGTGCCGGTTCATACCACGGAGATTTTTTATAAATGAACTCAAACTGGGCAGAAGCATTTTTTGCAAAAGTACTGTATGATTGCTTTTTAGACTCCAATTCTTTTTTCAATTCAGGATGATCTTTTAAATATTGTTCCGCAATACCATTCCACCGGTATTCACTGTACCCTTCTTTCTCTTGTAGAATAGCATCAAAGAAATTCCAGGAGAAAAAGCCATCGTCCCCTGTGGGTTCAAGTGCTTCAGTTATATACCTGTTAGCCGGTTGATTAAGGCTGATAAGATAATCTCCTTTTAAAAATTGAATCTTCTCTTTTTTGGACACAACACTTACCTCATAATTCCTGTGATGCTTTTCATAAGCTCGGGGCAAAGATTTCAAATTTTCAATATGATATGCATTCACTTCTATGATACTATCTTTTTTCAATCGTTCCATCTTCACACCATTTATTTTCAGCAAATCAATGACCGCCCACCAGCCTTGAGGAACTATATAAGTTTTGGCTTTAGTAATAATTTGTTGAGGCAAAAAAACATCTTTGTATTTTACCTCTTTTGAAAAAGGTTTATCATGATCATAAAATAACACCGGCAATCCGGTGGCTTCACTCTTTTTGTAGCCGGCCTCAAACCCCTCAAACGGAATCATCCTGAATTGAGTAGTATCCAGTTTCCAGCTCAGGGGAAAACTCTCCTGCCGGATGGTACCTGCAACAGCCGCCTTTCGTATGGCAAGTAATTCTTTCCCGTTTATGCCTGCCTGCTGTATCATCGTTACCAGCAGGTCATACATTGACTTCACTCTTTGCTTATAAGGTTTCAGCATGTGAGTTTCGGGCATAAAGCTGATCGTATTGAACAAAGCAGCATAGCCTGATGAATACCTGGGCGAATCATAAAACATACTGAATCCCTTCGATGGGTCTGTGTCTTCTACATTTACATACGGAACCATATCCCATTTTTTTTCTTTCATTCCTTTGAATAAAGAAGGCTCAAAAACACTTCTCACCCAGCCTCCCAAATCTTTACCGAGTTTATCATACTGAGTGGTAATCAATGTCATGGTATGCTGATAATCTGCTCCATCACTTACATGGGTATCTACCAAAATATCAGGATTGAGAAAATGAAATATTTGAGAAAAAGACTTTGCATTTTTAGAATCACATTTAATAAAATCCCGGTTGAGATCAAGGTTCTGTGCATTTCCCCGAAATCCATAAGAAGCAGGCCCGTCCTGATTTACACGACTAAAACTATTTCTGTTCAATGCTCCGCCAATATTATAAACCGGAATAATCCCAATGGCTACATTTACGGGTAACTTAATTTTTGTATTAATAATATCCCTTGCCAGCATCATACTTGCATCCATACCATCCGGCTCGCCGGGATGAATGCCGTTATTAATCATAATAACCACTTTATGTTTTTTGTGCCATGATACAGGATCAAAATCTTTGTCAGAGCTTATCAGTATCACATCAAGAGGATATCCGGCATCTGTTTGACCTTTGGCCTCAAATTTTATCATTCGGGAGTGAAGTGCCAGCTCTTTATAATATTGAATTACTTCAAAATAAGTAGCGGTTTCTTTTCCTTTGCTTTTTTCAAAAACCGTCTGTTGGGATTGAGCCATGATTGATAACAGTATTAATAGCAAAAAGAGGGATCTTTTCATAAAAAAAATAAAATAGTATTACATCTTCCAAATAAAAGAATTCATCCCTTTTCAACTAATGAATAAAAAAATTACTTTAATAAACCAAGAACCTTTGCGGTAAAGAGCAGTAAAAATAATCATTTCTCAGGAGGTAGTTCACAGGATGCATTTCAAATTATCGCTATTTTTTTATTACCTCCCTATCCCTATCCTTTTGGGTAGAAGGAAAGTGGTGCGATACCCAATAGTTATCCGATTTGAAATGCACTTGCTCCACACAAAAAAAACCCGTCAAACCAAATTGACGGGTCAATAATTTATTTTATAACCGTTATGGGATTTCTATTTTTCCAGAGACTGAACAGATCTTGTCAATTTACTTTTAAGATTCGCAGCTTTATTTCTGTGAATAATACCTCTCTTTGCCAGTTTATCAATTTTTGAAGATAATTTAGGCAATCCTTCCAAAGCTGTTGCTTTTGTATCTATCACTTTGAAATCACGGATCGCATTACGGGTTGTTTTACCCTGATAACGATTACGCTCATTACGTCTAGCAGTTTTACGTACACTTTTCTTAGTTGCTGAATGGTTTGCCATTAAATAAAATTTTTGGGCTGCAAAGATAATAATATTCCTGAAGAAAAAATGCCTGTTTCAAAATTTATTTGCAGGAGAGCGAAGATAGCTTCATTATAGATGATAAAATGTAAAAAATCCGGCACATTAAAGCCTTCTAAAAATTGATCTTTTCATAGCTTCCTGCTATTTCCTGATCGTGTCAACCCCCATATTGCTCAAGACAATGAATCTACCCATAAAATCAAAGATTTCTTTTAAAAAACTGGCAAACTTCCCCGTACGTTAACCTTATCTTGAGAAAACTCACGATATTTGCAAGAAAAATTTCTCCCTTGAAACTTATTTGGGAAAAACTGTAAAATTTTCTCTTGACCATGAAAGATTTCTCGTATATAACCAATTCGCATCCAGCTTACATTGAGAACCTGTACACCGATTTTAAAAAAGATCCCCAAAGTATAGATGTTGACCTCCGTAAGTTCTTCGAAGGGTTCGACTTTGCTGTTTCCAACCAAAACGGCCATTCAACAAGCAGTACTACTTCTGCCGCAAGCGGAGTATCCGTTACCAATTTAAACAAAGAATTTGGAGTTTATCAACTCATACTGGCCTACCGTAAAAAGGGCCACCTCATTTCAAAAACCAACCCTATCCGGCAAAGGAAAGATCGCCGTGCAAACCTTGACCTCTCCTATTTTGGCCTGGACGATAGTGATTTGCAAACACAATTTGAATCGGGAAAACTTGCCGGTATAGGTACAGCAACATTGCAGGCAATTATTGATCATCTAAAAAAATGCTATACTGAATCGGTAGGTGTTGAATTCAATTCGCTCAACGATCAGACAAAGATAGAATGGATCATCAACCAGGTAGAAAAAACTCTGCAGGAGCCGGTACCTCTTAATCAGAAAAAAAGGATCCTTCAGAAACTGAATGAAGGAGTCATGTTTGAAAAATTCCTTCAAACCAAATACATCGGACAAAAAAGATTTTCTCTGGAAGGCGGCGAAAGTACCATCGCTGCATTAGACGCCATTATAAATGTGGCCGCCGACAACGATGTTCAGGAAGTAGTGATAGGCATGGCTCACAGAGGCAGATTAAATGTACTTGCCAATATACTTGGTAAAACTTACGAACAGATATTTACAGAATTCGAAGGGAATGCTAAGGTAGATTCAACTATGGGAAGTGGAGATGTAAAATACCATAAAGGTTATAGCAGTGATGTAAAAACTTTTAATGGAAAGACTCTTCATTTAAAACTTACACCCAATCCTTCACATCTCGAAGCAGTGGACCCGGTGGTAATGGGCTTTGCAAGAAGTAAAGCCGATGTGATCTACAATAGCGACTATGATAAAATATTGCCCATTCTCATCCATGGAGATTCTGCACTGGCAGGGCAGGGCATTGTTTATGAAGTACTTCAAATGAGTGGCTTGAAGGGATTCCGTACAGGTGGCACGCTGCATTTTGTCATTAATAATCAAATTGGGTTTACCACCGATTTCGAAGACGCCCGAACTTCTGATTATTGTACTTCTTTAGCCTCTACGATCAACGCACCTGTTTTTCATGTAAATGGAGATGATGCTGAGGCAGTGGTGAAAGTTTCGCAGATAGCCATGATGTATCGTCAGAAATTCAATACAGATATTTTCATAGATATGGTATGCTACCGCCGACATGGGCATAACGAAGGAGATGATCCTAAATTTACCCAACCCGGATTATACGCTCTTATTGATAAACAACCTAATCCACGGGAAGTATATGTAGAATGGCTAAAAATTCACGGAGAAGAAGGAGCCACAGGTATTGCCAAAGAAATGGAACAAAAGTTCTGGAGCGACTTGCAGGAAAGACTCGATGAATTAAAACAAAATCCTCTGCCTTACAGTTATCAAAAACCTGAACAATGGTGGCAGAGTCTGAGAAGAGCTACTCCTGCCGATTTTGAAACCTCACCGGTAACAGCTATTCCTAAAGTTGAAGTAGAGAAATTATTTCATTCTATCATGAAATGGCCAGATGATTTTACGCCTCTGAGAAAAATAAAAAAAATACTTCAGGATAAAATTACCTTATACGAAAATGAACAAAAATTTGACTGGGCTACCGGCGAATTATTAGCGTATGCAAGCATTTTAGCGGAAGGTAAAGATGTGCGCATGAGCGGACAGGATGTAAGGCGTGGCACTTTCAGCCACCGACACGCCGTTTTAAGAGATGAAAAGAATGACAAATATTATAATCGCTTAAGCAACATCTCTGACAAACAGGGGAAAATGAGAATATGGGATTCTCTTTTGAGCGAATTGGCCGTACTGGGTTTTGAATATGGTTATGCTATGGCCAATCCAAATAACCTGGTTATATGGGAAGCCCAGTTTGGAGATTTTGCAAATGGCTGTCAGACACTGATAGACGAGTTTATCTCCAGCTCCGAGCAGAAGTGGAATAGAATGACCGGGTTAGTAATGTTACTTCCACATGGTTATGAAGGCCAGGGACCCGACCACAGCAGTGGAAGAATAGAACGATTCTTACAGATGTGTGCCGAATTTAATCTGGTAATAACCAATGTTTCTACTGCTGCTAATTTCTTCCATCTTTTGAGGAGACAACTTGCATGGCCTTTCAGAAAGCCATTGATCAATTTTTCTCCCAAAGCCAATCTTCGTCATCCCGATGCTTATAGTAAAATAGAAGAGTTTACCTCAGGTGGCTTTAAAGAAGTTATTGACGACACTACAGCCGTCGTTCCTGCAACGATCACTAAAGTATTATTATGTTCAGGCAAAATATACTTTGACCTCAATGAAAAAAGAGTGAAAGAAAGCAGAAAAGACCTTGTGATCATCAGAATGGAACAATTGTATCCATTACCATTGAACCAGTTGAATTCTCTTTATAAAAAATACAACAAAGCCATCTGGTATTGGGTACAGGAAGAGCCGCTTAATATGGGAGCTGCTTCTTTTTTAAGGATGAACCTCACTACCATTAATTTTGGGATCATCAGCAGGCAGCCAAGCGCATCCACTGCTACCGGATATTCAAAAGTACACGCCGAAGAACAAGCCGAAATTCTAAATACCGCTTTTTCAATATAATGAAAAGAAGGTAAGGGATTTGTTTGTCTGCCGGCAGGAAGATTGGTTTACTATTGAGGAAATCAAATCTAAAAGTGCAATATGGTAACACACATGCCTAACCGAAAAAGGCTATGCCTTCATAACTTTATGTATTCCCAAATGACAACAGAAGATTTTCAAGTACCGATTATGCAGCCCGGCAGTTTAGTGAACGAAAGAGGTGACACCTTTTAAAAAGGTATCACCTCTGACCAAATATTCCGGAGTATAAAACTGAATTTTATTTTGTTTATTTTTATTAATCGTGAAGAATAATTTTAGTTCCAAAAAATGGTGGGGTGCTCCCAAAAAATTCTCCAATGTAAAAGGAGATAGAAAGATCAGTTGGCTGGAACTGTTCTACGACCTGGTATATGTGATTGCCATTTCTACCATCACCCATTATGTAGCCCAGCAGTTCAGTATCAATGCGCTTCTCGATTATTTTTTCCTGTTTGTAATTATTTTCTGGGGCTGGCTCAATGGCAGTATGTATCACGATCTGCATGGCACAGATGGCCTGCGTACCAAATTAATGACGCTTTGGCAAATGGTGATCGTAGCGGCATTGGTAATCACTCTTCACAGCGAAACAGAACATTTATTGTTCAATGCCACGATCGTTTTTTTAGTTATGCAGTTGTATATCACTTACCTCTGGTGGAGTGTGGGCCTGTATGACAAGGAACACAGGCGCCTTAATAAACCTTATACCATTATTTACCTGATCTCTTTCGTCCTGATATTTGCCACGTTATTTGTAGAACAGCCTTACATCCGCATACTATTTTATGTGGCACTGATACTGAATTGTTCACCGCCATTTGTAACGCATTTTTTGTTAGAAAGAAAAACAAACGCACTCACACTCTCTTCAAGCATGACTGAAAGGCTGGGGCTTCTTACCATTATCCTTTTTGGAGAAGTAGTGTTGGGGGTAATCAATGGAATTATTGCGGAGCATGATCTGAGTATGATAGTATGGGTTCAGTTTGTACTGGCCCTCAGTATTGTATTTGCACTATGGTGGTTATTTTTTACCATCGTATCCGATAAGGAATGCAAAGACGGATTATTGAACAGTAGTATTTTTGAACTATTATTTATTCCTGCACTAATTGGATTAGGAATGTTGGGCGCCTCATTCAGTGACCTGTTCAAACATTTTACTGAGACAGGCACACAATCTATATGGATCACTCAATCCTTTGGATTTTCTATTAGTCTTTTTTTGCTGAGTATCCGGGCTATGATGTATTTTTTAAATTACCAGAGGGCTTTCCTTCCCTTTAAAAAAGTTGCAAAAAGAGCATTCCTTATCACAGCGATATTGATGGTTGCATTGACCTGTATTCCTATTGAAATTTCTTTAGTGTTTCGTTTATTAATCGTGCTGATAATACTGATCGGTTTGATCTTATATTTAAACGGTATCTGGTACAGGATGGTGAAGAATGAGAAAGCGATAGAAGCCACCATCTGATAATTGAACAATCGAAGTGATACCTTTTAAAAAGGTGTCAACTCCGCCCTACATCCAGTATTTTCCATTTCGTTTAATCATAGCTGTTATAAATGAGCAGAATAAAAATCACAATAATGAATTCCTACCCTTCCGCTTTCAGCTTCTTTTGCAATATTTCTAATTCCTGTTTCCTTTTTTTGTATATGCCATGTTCCCAAACTGTACCACGTGCAGCAAAAGCAAAGAAGATAGCAATAACCACCATTGACCATGCCGGTTTTCCACTGTCCCAAAGCCCCAGAAGGCAAAGTACTCCGATAGGTAACATATTCCAGCGCCCAACTTGTGATAGCTGTACCTGATAGGTTGCCATAGAAATAGCATGAGAAAGATCTCCCAGCATAGACCTATCGAACTGTTGGCTTCCTTTTATTCTGCGGATCCTGCTCACTAACATATACAACGCACTGAACAACATCCATGCAGCCAGGAGGTACATGTAGATGTTCATGCCTGGCTTTGAAAAATTTACACTCAGAACAAATAATCCGGCGGCGGCATTCACAATGATTAACAGTAACTCACTGGTATTGGTAATGTGATACCCCGTCTTCTTTTTTGACAAAATACGATTATGCAATGCTTCTTCATTAATAGCGTAGAGCGGCTCATTATTTTGTGAGTCCCATATTTTCTTCATTTCATTAAATTCCATGGTGGTTTTATTTTTTTGATTTTGTGATGAGATACTTTTTTACCCGGTTAATCTTGACACCCACATTTGATTCGGTGATGCCCAATATGCCAGCCATTTCCTTGTAGCTGAAACCATCTAATAGTAACAAGATAAGAGAGCGGTCAATTTCATCAAGCCGATGAATCTCTTCGTACAGCCATGCCAATCGCTCATCCACTTTAGTTCCTCCATCCTCCCAAATGAATTCTACGTTTTCAATTGATTCTGCACGCGAATGCTTTTGTTCTTTTCTTACCCATTTGATGGCGGTATTGAGCGATATGCGATATATCCATGTACTTACGGAAGACTCTTGCCTGAAAGTTGGAATGGAATTCCATAATTGAATCGTGATTTCCTGAAAAAGATCGTTCTGATCTGTATGTGATAATGCATAAGCCCTCACCACTTTAAAGACCAGGCCTCTATATTGATCAAGCCAACTTTCAAAAATTTTCTTCTGTTCATTTTTAGTCACAGCGATGATTTGTTTTCTTTATTAGTACCCATAAAGAAGTGAATTCTTACAAAAAAAAAAGAATAATCAAAGTAAATAAAAAACCTGCGACGGTGAAATTTTCTGTTGAGTATTTTGAATAAGCCAATCTTCATATCAATCTGGCAATTACCAATACCCGCAACATTATTAAACCATGGTTCCATACAAAAGAGGTGATACCTTATAAAAAGGTGTCACCTCTGGCCAAAAACTTTTGTATGCATGGACGAAAGATTGGATACCACTATTAATACCCGCAACATTATTAAACTATAATTCCTAATTGAAAACCTTATCGAGCAATAGGAATTCCCCTGTTCTATGGTTGTTACGAGAAGAGGAAAACATTCAAAAAAGATAACCTTCCCTAATTGCGAATTAAAAAGATGTTTATATTTGTCGCATGAATATGGCAATCATATCACAACAATCTCTCTTAGTCCGATATGGCTATCTACTCCTGCGATGCATCTAAGCAATCGCTCCTTACACTTAGGTAAGGACAACTGAAATTCACATTTACTTACAATTTTTTTACAACACACACAATGACCTCACTCCTGGAAATTAGTACTTCCTTTGAACCAAATATGGAAAGTTTTGTCGCCATTCACGACTCCAACTTCTTCAATAATAACTTCAATAACCATCAAGCATTACAATCCGAACTATTAGCGGATACATCGCTGTTAACTGAAATATACAATCTCAGGCTTAACGTATGGGAACACTCAGGGAAAAGCGAATTTGTAAACAGGAAACTTTATCCAAATGGATGGTACGATCATATAGACAGCAAGGCATTTCACTGGATCGTATTCAACAACCAACATAAAATAATTGCCTCGGCAAGATTGAATCTATTTAATTCTTTTGAAGAATTCCCATACCATCTTTCCGTAAAAAATCTTCCGCTGCCGGATGTCATGCCTTTTGCTTTCTTCAGTCGCCTCGTAGTACATCCTCAATACAGGCAAAATGGATTAAGCAGGCAATTATTTACCAGCCGTACGCGATTCTGTGAAGAAAGAGGAATCAGATGGTCACAGGCTTTTATAAACAATAAGCTTATCATCAGGCAATTTGAAAAATCGGGCTACAAAAATATCGGGCCGGCACAAGTAGCTTATCATCCCAGTTCTGAACCACATCCGGTTAATGTGTTTATCAAAGAGAATAATTATTTCTGAGCTAAATAGAAACACAAAAATTAAAAAATAATTAAAAATATTTCCAACACTTTATTCGTGAGAAATCAGGTGTTTATAAATTTCAAGCGATTAATAAAATAACCAACTTAAATATGTTATAGCTTGCAAGAAAGCCGACATGGTATAAAATTATTTCGTAGAAATAATTCCCTGTCTGACAGGTAAGTTTATGCTCTTGGTGCAATTGTGTTTACCCCGTTGGATTAAATGGATTAGAATTTAGTTATTAGCAGTGAACGTTTTAATCCTACGGGGTAAAAAAACTTTTGCTTCGCAAAAGAAGAAAGGATTGGCCACAAAGAACACCCAGAGCACAAAGGGAGAATGTTCCGTATTTTCACAATGAAACCATGAGTTCTTCAAATCAAAAATTCACGGCTTTGACACTTTTGCAGTATAATATAAACACAACAAATTAAGAACTTATGGACCAGATAGTAAGAGATGACAACAAAGTACAAACGTTTATGAAAGAGTTGACCAGGAAAAATCCTCATGAACCTGAATTTTTGCAGGCAGCTTATGATGTGGCAGAGTCCATCATTCCATTTATAGAAACACATCCTACATATAAAAAACACAAAATATTAGAAAGGATTGCAGAGCCGGAAAGAGTGATTATGTTCGGGGTGCCGTGGTTAAATGATAAAGGAGAGATAGAAATAAACAGAGGTTACCGCATCCAAATGAGCAGTGCTATTGGCCCATACAAAGGAGGGTTACGATTTCATCATAGCGTAACACTTAGTATTCTTAAATTCCTGGCCTTTGAGCAAGTATTTAAAAATAGTCTTACAGGGCTTCCGATGGGAGGTGCCAAGGGAGGATCCGATTTTGACAGCAAAGGAAAATCGGATAATGAAGTGATGAAATTTTGTCAAAGTTTCATGATTGAGTTATACCGTCACATTGGTTCAAACGTAGATGTACCCGCGGGTGATATTGGTGTAGGCGGCAGGGAAATCGGCTATCTTTTCGGACAGTACAAGCGCCTCACCGGACGTTTCACAGGTGTACTTACAGGAAAAGGAAGCGAATTTGGAGGCAGCCTCATTCGCCCGGAAGCAACAGGTTATGGCCTGGTTTATTTCGCGGAAGAAATGTTGCAAACCCAGGGACAGTCATTAAAAGGGAAAACGATTGCCACTTCAGGATCAGGTAATGTATCCCTGCATACCATTGAAAAATGTATTGAAGTAGGTGCCAAAGTAGTTACCCTATCCGATTCTGAAGGCTTTGTCTATGATCCACAAGGGATAGACCGCAATAAACTGAATTTTATTTTTGAATTGAAAAATCAACGCAGGGGCAGGATAAGCGAATATGCCAAAGAATATGAATTGGAATTTTTTGAAGGCCAACGGCCATGGAGTATTCCTTGTGACATTGCATTTCCGAATGCAACTCAAAATGAACTGAATGGCGATGACGCACGTTCTCTTATTGCAAATGGTTGCTTTTGCGTAGCCGAAGGCGCTAATATGCCATCTACATCAGATGCTATTCGCGAATTTATTAGTGCAGGGATTTTATATGGTCCAGGCAAAGCAGCCAACGCCGGCGGGGTATCCGTATCAGGCCTTGAGATGTCGCAAAATTCTCTGCGTCTCTCCTGGTCCCGCAATGAAGTAGATACCAAATTGAAACACATCATGAAAGGTATCCATCAAAAATGTGTGCAATACGGAAAAGGAAAAGATGGCTATATCAATTATGAAAACGGTGCAAATATTGCAGGATTTGTGAAGGTGGCAGATGCCATGATTGCGCAGGGTGTGGTTTAACAGTCATACAGATAATTCCTCTCGTTGACAAGTTAATTAAAAGAACAGAAAGTTTTACCTGCATTTAATTCATGTCTCTTTGCTCATTATTGGTGTATGGCCCGCCACAAATCCATCTGCAAAAACACACAATAACAATGTTGTATGGTTTTAATATTTGATTGAAAGTTTTTGGGAAACACTAACTTGGGGTAATTTTTAATTGATAATAATTAGTGTCACAAACGAACGATTACGATAACACAATAACAAACATACTACGACAACAGGAGCCGATACTTTTTCACCCAATCTTTCATTAAAACCTAATTAACTTCTCTATAGTGGATTGTGTGGCATTATTAATGTGCAACAAGTACATTCCCGAAGGGAATCGGCTAATATCCAAAGTTTGATTACCGTTAGTAGTCGTCTTAGAATACAATATTTTACCACTTAAATCAAGTATTTCCAATACTAACTTTTCCTTATTTGCCGGCATATTGAGTTGAACTATTCCGTTGCCGTTGTTACCTAAAAGTGAATATTTTCTTAGATCTGAGAAGTTGATCTTAACAATACCAGAATAAGTAAAATTGCCATCTATGTCTATTTGCTTTAAATGATATAAATTTATACCAATAAGTGGTTGGCGGTCACTAAATGAGTATTCATTTTCCAGGCCCGAAGTAAGATGACCTGGAATAAAACCAATGTTTGACCAGTTTCTCCCATCACTACTCCTTTCAACTTCAAACCCTTTATTATTGGTTTCACTCGAAGTTTTCCAATTCAAATGCACTGAACCATTTTCCAGAATCGCATTGAAATTATTTAATCCTACAGGTAACGTTGCTGACCCTGTGATACTTAAGGGACTACCTCCATCACAAGTTTGACCATCTACCGGCGTCCACGCACATGAGCTGTAAGTGGTGCCCGGAGGAGTTTGTGTATTACAAGGATTAGAAAAATAAGGAGCACCGCTGAATTGTAAAACCCAAAGATTGAATTGGGAGAGCCATTGAATGCTCACCTGAATGTTTGCCAAGCCTGCAACTGTCCCGGTACCCACATAAGCAACTCTCCCATTTAGGATACCATAATAAGTAAGTGTTATGGGAGAAGCTATGCATTTACCACTCACTGTGATAGTTTGCGCAAATAAACCTGTATTAAAAAAACAAAGAAAGAAAATTGTAAATATTTTTTTCATAAAATTTAAAATTTGAGTTGCAAAGGTACCATGCCGGTATTTTAATAACAATAAATATTTTTCTAAACTTTAGGATCTCCTTTAAACACCTTCCTCCTTAGGAAATTTCATTTCAATAAATTCACATTAACCGGAAAATGTGATTCAACCAGCAAGTATTCATCAATACAAATCATGTATTGGAAAGTAAGGTGGCTGAATGTAATATTATTAAATTGAAGTAATCTTTTCCGGGGATTTTTTGAAACAGAAAATAATTCCGGAAACTATATTTTTAATATTTTCCTGTGTTTCTCCAGCCGCTGTTTACAAAGATTTATAGAATGATTTATTCAATAACACAGGCGTATGCTCCATATCATTTAATGCGGCAAATGGGGTCTCAGGTAGCTATACACCCATGTTCCCGCCATAGCGCTCAGCAAAGTAAGAATGGCAATACTCAGTCCGCTTCCTATTTGCACGTAGATCGGTCCGGGACATGCGCCGGTAAGTCCCCAGCCAACACCAAATAACAGTGATCCATACACGTAACCCATGTGGAATACCTTTTTCTTTATGATCACCTGCTCACCATCCAGAGTTTTTATTTTGAATCTCTTTATTATAAAGACTCCCAGGGTAGCCGTAATTACGGCAGTAATGAATATTCCAAATATTTGAAAGCCTTGAAAGCGAAACATTTCCTGCATCCGAAACCATGATACAGCATCTGATTTCATAAGTGCAATTCCAAATATGGTTCCCAATAACAGGTATAGAAAATTTCTTTTTTTCATTTAACGAAGAAGTAAGGGTAAAATAAAATTAGCAGTGAGAATACCGCTTGTGAAGAATAAAATAGTTGCAACAAGCGATGGCCATTGCATCATAGATAAGCCGGCTATACCATGACCGCTTGTGCATCCTCCTGAATAACGGGTGCCGAAGCCTACCAGGAATCCACCACCCACTACTATCACTAAATGTTTCCAGGTAAGTAAATGCACCCAGCTAAATATTTCCATTGGCAAAATGCGCGACTGCGGAGAAATTCCCAGTTCCTGTAAATTGGCCAGGGTAGCCGCAGACAGTGGCATTGGAGTTATGGGATGTAATAATACTCCACCAATAAATCCTCCCAGCAAAAGGCCCATGGCAAAGAATATATTCCATAACTGATCTCTCCAGTTGTAGGTAAGAAATGGAATTTTTGCAGGAACACACATAGCACACAAATGCCGCAATGAACTTGAAATACCCAGACTCCTGTTGCCTGCAAGCAAGAGCAAAGGAACCATCAGTCCTATGATTGGCCCGGCAACATACCAAGGCCAGGGTTGGCGGATAAAATTTATAATTTCCAATTAATAACTTTTTTAGAGATGCGAAATTATTTTAAAAAATGGAAACAGGAGTGTTATTTAATATTCTGCTGTTCCGGGAGGAAAATATTATTTTTCAAGTTTGGAATGAATCCTTTTATTCTAACACTATATGGTATAACGCACACTCTACGTTATCAATTATTGTTATCACTTTGTTTTATCAATATTTTTTAGCCGTTTGATATAACCTGTTGATTTGGCTTCAAAACCAGCTTTAGTATAAAACTTATGCGCAGCCTGCCTCTCGTCCCGGTTGCCACAATTCAGGAGAATTGAATTTGTTTTCACTTGTCTTGCTAATTCTTCTGCGGTATCTATAAGTTTTTTCCCCACCCCAAGTTTCCTAAATTGATTATTTACAACCAATGCTTGAATTCTTAAATAATACCCGTCCTGTTCCCAAAAGTAATTTTTATTCAGTCCCATGTAACCAACTACTTTTTCATTTATTACTGCAACAAACGTCCAATAGTTGTCAAGCTGCATAATTGTTTTCATTCTTAAAGCCATTTGTTCAACTGTCGTGCCATAACCCAATTCATTTGTAAGCTCTGCTAAATATGAAGTGTCTTCAAGATGAAAACTTCGAATTAATATATTTTTATCAGCCACTCTTTTTATATTTAAAATTATTATTGTCTGGGACGATATAGTATTGATACGAATATACCGCTACAATTATTGCCAACACTCAAAAAAGCATTTGCATTTGCAAATGGGTGTGTTTTTTCACTACTTTGTTTTATTACAGTGAATAATTTTATACGTTCGTGACGCTTTCTTCGGCGGCCTGAACGATAATACTTGTAACGGTTCAGACCGCTAACGCGTTCCGACCCTGCTTCGAAAAATTAATTTACCCCTTGAAAAGTATAGATAAAAAAGATATTTTTTAAAATAATAATCTCTTTATTCATCAATCAAAATCATAAAAAAATGGCAACCTACTTAATTGAAATTCCTCATTCAGAAAATATATTTGAATGCAGGCAGGTAGTGAAATTGTTTGTAGAATCCGGATCACATTTGCTGGCCAATGCACAATGGGGTTGCAAGTCGGGGGTGCATAAATCGTGGCTCATAGATGATTTCAACAGCAAAGAAGATGCGCTCCAGGTTGTTCCGCCATTTTTGAGACACACCGCTCATATTATTGAATTGGTAAAATTTACGAAAGCGGATATTGCGGAATTTGCAAACGCCGGTGCCACTACCCATTCTGATAGTGCGCAAGAGGCAAAACAGTGAATGATTTTATACGGTCGGCACACCTTCTTCGGCGGACTGAACGATAGTGCATGCAACGGTTCAGACCGCTAACGCGTTCCGACCCTGTTCCTAAAATTAATTTACCCCTTGAAAAGTATAGACATAATAGACGGATAAACCAGGACTTCGTTTCTTTTAAATCGAGTCAATAATACTTATTTTCCACTGTGAACAAAACTACCTATCGGCAGCCAGGCAAATAGCAAAATCCCTATTCATCTTACTATAACAGAAAGGTGCAAACGAAAATGATAAAACTCACTCATCCGGAATTGTCAACTCAGGATAGCCGGGAAATAAAAGTGGAAGCAAAAAAGGGCTAGAAATAAACATTTATATTTAACATAGCATCATAGAATATTTAACCAATTTTACTAAACATAAAAAAATATAAATTATGGCAATCAATCCAAAAACTCCGGGCATTCATCATATCAACTTCCGTTGTTCAGATCTTGATAGGTCAAAGAAATTTTACAGAGATATTATCGGCTTCCCCATTGCTCTTGAAAACGATGAATTATTTGCATTCGCGGTAGGAGGTGTATTTATTGTTTTTAAAGAAGCAGGTGATAACATGAAATTTAACCCATTCACTATTGGGACGGACCATGTAGCAATTGCCTGTGAATCGGAAGAAGAACTTAATCGCTTTGCAAAAGGTTTAAGTGATGCAGGCATTGAAAATACCGGAGTAAAACTAGAACCCACACTACAAAAGTTATATGTAGCTTTCAAAGATCCGGATCATATTCAGTTGGAATTTTTTATGGTTTAATCCTTTGTTGGCAGAAGCGCCCAATTGTGTTATTGACTAATTATTAATTCAATCAGCACTTACTTGTTTAATAAGGTTTAACAATACAACAAAGCAACCTGTCTGCAAAGGCAGATTGCTTTAATGATTTGTATTTTGATGAGATTGAAAACACAAACGGAGCCTTGCACAAAGAATTATGCGGCACAAGCGTTGCCAATGCTCGTTGATAAACGACAAAGCCTCCTACCAGCGCAAGATTCGTCGCTGCATTACCCTTTTTTGCCCGGCATCGAAGGGCGCACTTCTATCTTACTTGGCAGAGTGCGTGTGGGCATTTTTAAAAGATCGGCAACCATCTGGCCAATATCTTCCGGCTGTATCTTCCATGCATCATGCTCGTCAGGAGTATGGTTATCAAAATGAGTTGCCACAGAACCAGGCATAATGGTAGTAACTTTTATGCCATATTTACGCAGGTCAAGCATGATGGCTTGCGTAAAACCCACCAGGCCAAATTTGCTGGCGTTGTAAGCCGCTCCGTTTTCAAAGAAATTAGTTCCTGCAAGACTTGCGATGGTAATGATATATCCTTTCGATTCTTTCAAGGCGTCTATACTTGCTTTCACACTGTGAAAAACACCGGTGAGGTTGGTATTGATCATGCTGTTCCAATCTTCTTCTGTTAAGCTTTCTATCGGGGCAAAATGCCCTACCCCTGCATTTGCTACCAGCACATCCAGCCTTCCGAAGTGATCAATTACTTTCTTCACAGCCGCCTTCTCACCAGCAAGTGAACTCACGTCCGACTCCAAAGCCAATACCATTGAAGGATCATTTGACAGAGAAGCAGCAGCTTTTTTCGCTGAGGATAGATCGCGGCTGGTAATGGCAACTTTCATTCCCTGTTCAATCAATGCTTTTGCAATTCCGTATCCGATGCCTTTGCTTCCACCAGTGATGTAAGCGACATTATTTGTAAGTGTGTTCATAATTATTTTTTAATGAATTTTTTAATACTATTTGTTATCAACAAAAGTTATGCCTTTAGTATCTCAGGATTTCAAACCTGCCATACTATCTTAAAAACTAAGGAATATCTATAATTCTCAGACAGGCAAATGAGATCCCATTGGTAATTTAATCTAATTACTCCACCACCCTTATTTCCTCCTCTGTTAATCCATATAATTGATAACCTTTGTTGGAGCTTTTGCTAGCAAATAAAAATTCAACCATCACCAAATGGGGGAACAGACAAACTACAATCTCGCGCCAAATGGAGGCTAAAAAAAGAAGCAGCCAGTCCCTGCTGCTCCTCTCGTTAAGCATACCATTAATAGGAAATGCCTACCTCTGCTTGTGTGTGTGCCACCTATGGCGTTAGCGGTCGGACTGTTTCAGCTTCTTAATACACCTCTTGACTTAGTTTTGCATCCAGTTCCTTTCCAAAATCGAATTCTGTCCATGTTGTGAACCAATTTTTTCGTGCATTGATAATTTCTAATTGAAGGGATGCATCTGTTACATTATATAAATTAAGTAGTTTTTTCTTGATTGGTACAATGTTTACGAATGGATATGCAAGAATGTCAAACAACAGTAAAATCAATTCAGCCTTCTTAATTCTGAGATCGTAGTCAACACACTCAAACTTCTCAATCAAAGCATCAAATACAAAATCACGTAGCTTATTAAATCGGACTTTATTCTTCATGTAAAAAAGTGAAACAACAATCGTAAAGTAGTTCATTTCCGCATCAAAATAGAAGTCATTCCCCTTTTTGTAAATACACAAATAACTTGCAAGAACATCTTCTGTCAGCCAGTATTTATTGCCTAGCTCTCCAAGAGCAATTAGCAAATACAAGGTTTCAACTTGGGTATGCTTAACTGTTTTATTCTTATTTAACGTAAAATCAATGTTATCATAGATTTTTTTGAAAACAAGATGCTTAAAGTCAATACTAAATTTATCTTTAAGATTTAGTGTCGCTGTAGCCAACCTTAATAATCTACAAAGCTTGATTGTTGTATTTACTCTTGGCGAAACTGAATAGAGAAAAAATACGAAATCAAATAATTCAAGTATTGCCTTTACGAATTCTTTTTCAGTGTTTTTCTCATGGACAATTTTGAAATAGTTTTTAATCAAAGAGCGAAGTTTCCTTTCGATAATTGCAAATGTGAAATTAAGAATATCTTTATAATCAATTCCTGATTCAAAAATTATCGTCTTGAACTTTGTTATTAACTTGTCTGCGTTAACATAAATCTTGCCTTTCTTTTTCTTAACTGGTTCTGTATCGCTACCTTCTATTACCAAAAATTCTTCAAGTTGATAAGCAAGCGAATCATTAAGCAAGTCATTTATTTTCTGTTTGGCTATCGTTATTTCTGTAATAATGGGCTTGTTAAAATCAAGTGTCTTTGCTTCATTCAATGAAAGTTTGAAATCACGCAAGCACAATCTGAAAGTTGTGAGGATTTTTTTCCTGGTAGATTCTTCATTGTAAAAAACAAAGTAATCATCAACATATCTGAAAACTTCATAATCCTTTTTAGAGTTAAGTTCCAATGCTGATAGTTCACGCTTGGCATTGTCGTCAATCTTTTGCAAAATTAACTCAGCAAATATTCTTGAAAATTCAGGGCCAATTACTATTCCATTCGTTTCCTTGTAATTGAGTTTTTGCATCAATACATCAAAGCGATTTCCAAATGTTTTCTCCTTGTCTCCTAAAAAATTCTTTACCACTTCCTTGTCAAGCAAAGCCCATGAAATAGAATGTGTATAAATACTATCAAAGCATTTTGAAATATCAAACTTGAAAAGGCAGTTAAACTTTTTTTCACAGCGATGATATTGATAAGATTCGTAAAATTTATGAATGTTGCTATATTTCTTATAGACAAAAAATGTTTTCAAATTTTCGTATTCTAAATCGTTCTGCTCAACTATTTCATCTGAAAGGTCAGCAAGTTTTTCTAAATGAAGATGGTCTTTGAAATAGGTATATTTAGCAATTCTATGTGGTCGCCTTATTGAAAATTGACTTTTACTACAGTAATAGAGAATTAAGTCCTTATAAGTGTCATAAAAATCAATAACTGCAAGCTGACTCTTTGGATGGATAATAGTTAACTCACGAAAATCATTTTCCTTATGAACAATTTTGTAGCCGAAAGGAATTGAATCTCTTTTTTCTCCTTCAAAGTTTACCTTACCATCGGTTGAGAACGGTTTACTTGAATTAATTCCAAAAAGAAGTTTTATAATTTCTCTGATAGCAGGAGTATCATTTTTATTGATGCTGATTCTCTCGTCTTCCAATTTTATCTCACAAAATAATAGAAAATTATAAAAATGGCGATTTGAAAATGTTATAGGAATTTCAAATGGCAACACATCAGAAAGAATAACTCTTTCTTTTTTATACTTGATATATTTTTTCTTTCGTGTTCTCACTTAGTCCAGCGTTTCATGATCGAATTTAATTCTGCTGCGTTAAACTTAGCAATATTTGCTGGATTAAAACCCGTAACAAAAGAATTTGATTTGATAATTCTACTTGCAAGAGGGACAGGTAAGGCATGCTTTTTAACCGCTTTAGAAAAAAATTTGTCTAATATTATAAAATCTTCAATCGTATTTATTAAACTGTTTGTATAATAAACTCCTGTGATAACGTTCCTTTTGTTGTTAACCAGTCTTGTGTTGCTCATCAAAAACCTAATTCGCTTTACAAAGAGTTTCCGTGCTTGTTTTTCACTTCCCTTTGCTTGCTTTAGATAAAGGGCAAATGCCTTATTTAATCGTTCGGCATATCGTTTCTTTTTCCTTTGGGAAAGCGTCAACGTTAAGGGAATGTGTTTACGGGAAAGATAACCTGAAGTGAATTTGTATCCTAAATACTCAAAGGAGTAATTCTGATTCTCATTCTTATTGAGAAGGTTAATCAATTTTGTCTTCTCTTTATTCTCATTCATTGTTAAACCTTCGTCTGCAAGAATTTGTTTTACTTCCATTTTGTAGAAACGTTCCGTTTTGTCAGTTTGAGGCATAAAAATTAAAATGATATCATCAACATACCTTGCATAATAAATTAAGTTTGGTAGTGATTTAATTTTTGCATCAAAATCTCTCATGTATAATTCTGTCAAAAAAGAACTAATACCAATTCCTCTTGGAACTCCTTTGCTCTCCCCTGATTTGTCTTTAAACTCTTTAAGAATCTGTTGAATAAATCTCATTGATAAATGCGTCAACAGATTATCATCATTGATTTTTTTCAACAAGTTGCTGTGCGGAATACTTTCGAAGAATTCTTTTATGTCAGTCTTTAATATTACTTTCGGAAAACCGTCATCTAGTAAGTTTTTTAATTGACTTATTATTGAGTAGCGCCTTGATTGTTTTACTTTGTAAAGTTTCCTGAAATTGTATTGGAGTTGCTTAAGCGTTAATATATTTTCTAATAAATACGCAGTTTTATAAACAGGCTTTGATAATATTGCATTATCAACAATAATTTTTAACTTAAATTCTGGTGCTGTAACCTTAGTGCTAATATCATTAAGTTTCGCAATTATTTTTTCTTCCTTCTTCGCTTCTAGAATATCTTTTTTTTCATTTATTTTTTCCCTCTCTTTAAGAAAAATTTCTTTTGAAAGCCCCATTTTTTTCAAGCCTTTGATTTCTTCATTTGCTTCCTTTACTTTCCTATTTATGTCAGCGATGTCAGAATAAAATTCACCTTCTAGGTAAATTCCCTTCCGATTTTCCAAATCAAGAATCTTTTTAAAGTTCTCTGCTGAAAATGACTGGTCTAACATTTTTTCTCAAACTAATTTTGATGTTATACTTTACGCTTCATACTAAGGTCTCAAAAGTTGCAAAGGTGCAATCCAAATTAATCAGTATCTATATCAAACTTAGGGATTATTTTTTTCATTAGTGGCAGTTTTTTTTCTGCATCATCTATGCTTGTACATATCTATATAAAATTTCCCCGTGGTTGGCGCAAGCGTCCGCTTGTGCCATTGTAGTCACGAACTAAAATTCAATTCAATTAAACCTTTGTTCCGATTGCTATCCGAACCAGAAAAAACCTTTGCACTGCTATATTTCCAATCTTCCGGCTTCGTTACAAAGCCTGCCATTACCGGATTTAGATGAATATATTCAAGAGTCTTATCAAACATTTCCTGGTCTTTTATTTCTAAAGGTTTGTTATGTTGCTGCCAGAACTACCAGTCATTATTATTACCATTTTTCTTGCCTACTCTTTCAAACATCCAAATCATCCATTCTTTTCTACTTTCCCGAATAGATTTTCTGAGTGCTGTTGATGTAAAACTTTTCATATCACGGACAACATCTTCCAACTTATTTTTATTTCCTCCAATTATCAT
>JBDTGA010000071.1:0-101591 GCA_039937655.1 Ginsengibacter sp. | reverse complement strand
CATTGGCCAAAAGATCAATTGCTTATGTTGACACCTTTCCAATTAGCCTGATAAGATATTTTCCCGAAACCGGCTATCTGCCATCATTTGTAACAAGAGAGCAAAGAGCAACATCAGTTAAAGCAGTAACCGGGCAATTAAAGTCATTGATGGCATTGATCCTTGTTAAGCAAGGGAAAAAAGATAAAGCACATGCGTTAATGGCAGAAGCAGAAAAGAATTCAACTGATAATGAGACATTAAAAAATGCTGGTATTTTTTATACTAAACTTCATGATTTTCAATCGGCATTCAATGCATATAGAAGAGCATCGTATAATGATCCCGTTGATACAACTTCCTACAGTTTGATGGAATCAAATTATCAAAGTTGGAAAGGGAGTATGAATGGAATAGAAAAATATGTTCAGGAAATTGAAGATCATTGGATGGCTGAAATGAATAAGCAACTTAAGAAAGAGATTATTTCAAAACCTCTGCCAAATGTATTAAGCAGCTATGTGGACCTGAAAGGGAACCCTTTATCTCCGGAACTTATTCATAATAAAATTGTGATAATGGATTTTTGGGCAACCTGGTGTGCCCCTTGCATGCAGGCTATGCCTTATATGCAGCAGGTGTATGAGAAATATAAAAATGATTCGGATGTAGTTTTCATGATTGTAAATTCCGGCTCACAGAATGAACTTTCTGATGCACAAGGCTGGTGGGGAAACAAAACATTTTCTTTTCCTGTTTATTATAATAAGGACAGGACTGTAGGAGATAAATTAGGTTTCAATGTAATTCCGGCAACTTTCGTAATTGATAAGAACAGGAATATCCGTTTTAAAACAATTGGTTTTGAAGGCAAGGGAATGACCAGAAAACTTACAGCTGAAATTGAATTATTAAAGAAGGAATAAAAAGAAAATGACGCGTAAACCTTTTAATCAATCAGCTCTTCTTTTTTCGACAACATTGGAATCCTCTCAAAAACCAGGTATCCCCATGCGTTCAGGTAAACGCTCTTCTTCTTTTCAAAATCAATATCGTCTCCACCAAATACATTTCGGAAAACTTTTACCTTATTCACCTCAAAGTCCTTCGTTGGAAAAGGACAATCATTAGAAGAACCATATAAACAAATAGTGCAGTTTTAGAAATGACTCAGAGGAATTCATCATAAATACTCGCGGCAATATTTATTTACATACGTAGATGAATACGTTTCCAGATATAACAGAAGGAATAATCGAAAAGATATCCTTAGTAAAGCAATATGGAGAATGATTAACCAAATTCACCATTCTTATTCACTCTTAAAAACTCCTTTTACTTATTCTACCTAAGTCTAAATGTTAATAAAACTCGATCAATAAACGCTATTGAGGAATTCGATAATGGGAGACCGATCAATACTGCTAACATTTTCTGAAAAACCCAATTCAAATAAAAAGTTAACATCATTTAAACATTAGCATCTCTACTCCGGCATTACCTTTGGGCTACATTAAATAACAAGCAAAATTTAAAATTCAAATTTCTCATAAGCAGTTAGTTTTGGTAAACCGGCCTCTGTCTCTACAGAGGCCTTTCTTTTGATATTAATGGATACTTTCTATGTATTTTAATCTTATTTGGCATTTACGATGTTCTATAAAAAATGTGTTAATTGCTGACAGAAGATTGAATTTATTGTCTGAATGATTTTTATCGATGTAAAAAAATAACCCTCCAATTTTAGAGTCTTCTATTAAGATTGCGAAAATTAAGAAATTAAGAAATAATATTAGATATGGCTGAACTTGAACGAAAGGTAGATGATAAGGAAAAATATTTTATTTTCTTCAGTTTCTGGTCGTTTTCAAAACCACTTAAATATATTTGAGCGTTTTCGATTAATATATGGTCTAATTGATACCTGCCATATAAAAATATCCTTTGTCTTTCAGACTTATAAAATAGGGGTATTTGATAGCCGTCTTTAAAGGCTTGCCGGTTTTCTTATTCAAAGGAAAAACATGCCGCCACTCATAAAACCCGGCCGAAAGAACAAGGCATCTTCTTTCCAAAGCCGCATTCCTGTATATCTTCCCGGACTTCAATAATTCTTCACTCACGGCATTCAGTAAGTTAAACCCCGGATGAAATTTGTCGGTATTATCGGTATATCCAATTCGCATTTTAGCCACCTCCTCTCTCGTCTTTATGTAGGGAGGGATAAAACCCCACTCCATTTGTACAATATCAAAGTCTTCTTTATCAGGAATTGGTTTAAGTACTCCATTCATGCTGTAATCAAAACCTATCTGCAGATCACGATTCAAGAAATCATAATTAGCCACCGTTTTTTCCAGTTGTTTCAACCGGATGTATTCATCCATTGTTACTCTTTGTCCATTATAGAAACACATGATTGTTCATTGAAAAGATTTAAAATATTCCATGATTAAGGGACCAACTGAGATGCTTCTGCACTTTTATTCCTTCATCTTTATAATCCATTTAAAAAAAATTCAAGGCCAAGTTCCATTAAACTAAGTTAAATAAAAAGCAGAACCTTTTAATCCTATCTTTTGCAAACCCAAATTCTACTTAAAGGATCATTTACCTAAAGAGTGCTCCTACCCTGCTTTCCTTTATTTTCATTGAATCAATAATTAGACTTTGCAAGAAAGGAACCCTCAAAGGCAATCTTTCCTAAAACCCTCAAGTAGAGATGATCCATATAGATAAAAGACTTTATAAAATTGTCAGATAGTACTCTATTAATCCTAAAAACAAATGATTCTTCATTTTGACTTCCCTCATAGCAGGAAAGCCGTTTCCATTCGTCTGCTTACCTTCTTTTCGCTATGGCATTTCACTATTATTGTAAATGGCTGCATCAAAATTTTAGCGAAATGGCACATCGTTCCAATACCTTTCACTCATTTCATCGGCTCCTGCATTCAGTCATTAGTTTCAGTTCAAATACCTCGATACAGAAAATCATTTTACAGATGTTTCGTATTCTTGAACGTAGGTAAATTATTTTAAAAAAATACCTACCCAAAAATAGGATTAGCCATAAATAACGAAATATACAATGCTCCTCTTTATAAATTAGTTATAAAATACTACAAAACAGTTAATAATAATTTCTTCATTAATTTCTACACAAAGTTCGTCTTTGGGCTGCTGAAGCGGCAAAGAAATTCCGGCATAAAAAAAGCCTTCCTATATTTTTTCAGATACCATTTATTCCGTTGCTTCTTTGCCTTGTCGCCCAAAGACGGGTATGGTTTCATAATTAATTTTTAAACTTTTAAATCTACAGTTATGGAACAGATCATCAATCCGGAAGTATTTAATCAGATCGCAGAAGTGGAACTGATTTACAGATCAAAAGTAAAATCATCTGAACGTCCAAAGATTACCCAATCAAAAGATGCTTATCTGATTTTCAAAAATCGATGGGATGAAAACAAAATTGAATTGCAGGAACAATTTAAAGTCATGTTTCTCAATAGAGCCAACAAAGTTTTGGGCATCTATGAAATGTCAACAGGCGGAATTACTTCAACAGTCGTTGATATTAAACTGATCTTTTCAGCGGCTTTAAAAGCCTGTGCCTCCGGTCTTATCCTTTCTCACAATCATCCTTCAAATAACCTTAAACCAAGTCGTGATGATGAGCAACTTACCAGCAAAATAAAATCTGCCGGAACATTTCTTGACATTCAACTAATGGACCACATTATTCTTGGTAGTGAAGAAGGATATTACTCCTTTGCAGATGAAGGGCTTTTATAGCGCTTCTTCTTTTTTTAAAGGCTGTTTGATACAGCCTTTATCTTTTACTCTTGCGCCATATTAAAACGACTTCAATTTTTCATTCATTTCTACCAATCCGGCTTTTTCTAATAATTGTGTTGATATTCCTGAAAGTTCTTCCAATGTTTCCTTCGACATCATTTCCAGCATACTTACAGATTTATCATCCGCTTCTTTTCCATACAATCCCTTCTCTATCACTTTATTTAGCAGTAACAAATTTTTCCTTGATATCTGCAGGCTCACTTTGATGCTCTGATTCATACCGGGAATACTCAATACGGTGTCGTAAATTTTTGTTATTTCATTTTTTTGAAGCATACTATAAATTTTATGGTTGATACATCATTTTATCTTTTACAAAATTAGAGGCTCCTAATGGTTTCATCCCCTATCAAATTTGCAGAGGATATGGAAGCATAATGAACAGTAATTAATTTGCAGTACGATTTGATCGTTTCGTTTTAAAATAAGGAGTATGAACATCAGAATAAACAATGCTGTAGGCCCTTCACAAGGACTTACCTGTGAACAAGCAAAGCAAAAGGACCTGGTTGATTATCTCGCCACACTGGGTTATAATCCGTCCAAAATAAAAGGAAATGATTACTGGTATCTTTCTCCTTTGCGCCAGGAAAAAACAGCCTCTTTTAAAATAAACCGGAAACTAAATGTTTGGTTTGATCACGGAACAGGAAAAGGAGGAACCCTGGTTGACTTCGGAATACTATATCACAATTGTACCGTAAGAGAATTGCTGGAAAAATTAAGAGGTAATCATTCTTTTCACCGGCCTTCCATCAAAATGATTGTTCCTGAAAAGTCCCCTATTCAGATTATTTCAGAGAAAAATTTGATATCCCTGTCTTTATTACGTTACATAAGACAACGCCATATATCAGATGAAGTGGCAAAAAAATATTGTGGAGAAGTTTCTTTTTCCTTGCATGATAAAACCTATTCTGCTGTCAGTTTTAAGAATAATAAAGGAGGATTTGAATTACGCAACCAATGGTTCAAAGGAAGCTCTTCTCCAAAGGCTATAACTACTATCGGAAATGGCAGTAAAAAACTAGCTGTCTTCGAAGGTTTTTTTGACTTCCTATCCTATAAGTCTATCCAACAAAATCAAACCTCTTCTGAGGTCAATTTCCTGGTGCTGAACTCTACGTCATTTTTTGAAAAAAGCAGGCTATATATGGAAAGCCATGACCAAATTCTTTTATTCCTGGATAGAGATAAAACCGGACAGAAATTTACAGAGATGGCACTAAGTTGGAATAAGAAATACACGAATGAAAGTCACCTATATCAAGGATCTAATGACCTTAATGAATGGTTACAGCAAAGAAGTAAGTCAATGAAAAAAGGATTCAGTCAATAATAAATTTTTAATAATGTCTTTTAAAGTTTGTAAGCAGTCTTTCCAAGGAGTTTAATGCCCGTCTGATGGCATGGCAAAGATGTACGTTTGTCCGACAAACGGTGGCCCTTTCGCTCCGGAGTCGCTGCGGGTTGATGGTTAAAAGTGAAATGAACATGAGGAAAAAGGAAAAAATAAACCGTGCAAGGAAAGTAACTATCCGGTTCACAGATGCTGAATATAATAAAATAGAACTTTCCTTTAAAGCAACTACGAAGCGTAAGCTTAGTGAATACCTCCGCTATGTATTGCTTGATAAACCGGTCACAGTTTATACGCGTGATCAGTCTCTTGATCATATCGCCGTGGCATTAAGTCTTTTAAAAAGCGAATTATCCGCCATTGGAAACAACTTTAACCAGGCAGTTAAAAGGCTTCATACCATGAATAAAATTCCTGAGATAAAATCGTGGGCAGAATGGAACGAAAAAAACAGGATGTTATTTATGCAAAAAACAGAAGAAATCAATCAAAAAATAGCTCAATTGGTTCAGCAATGGTGGCAAGAATAAATACTAGTGAAAATATGTCGAGAGTCCTTAATTACAACGAACATAAAGTCCGGCAAAAAGAAGCGGAAATTTTACAGGCGCAAAACTTTTTAAAAGATACCCGTGATTTAAGTTTTTCGGACAAGACCCGGTGGTTTGAAAGATTCACTTCATTGAACGAAAGAACAAAGACCAATACTCTTCATGTATCACTCAATTTTGATCCTACTGAAAAATTGGCCAATGAAAAGATGATTGAAATAGCAAATGAGTATATGAAAAAAATCGGTTTTGGTGAACAACCTTATCTTGTTTACCGTCACTATGATGCCGGACATCCCCACCTCCACATTCTAAGCACCAATATCCGTTCTGACGGAAGCCGTATCTCCATGCACAACATGGGGCGTAGTCAGTCGGAGAAAGCCAGAAAAGAAATAGAGATTGATTTTGGTTTGATAAAAGCGCAGGGAAAGAAATCAGACAATAGCTTCAAATTGATTCCCGTTTCTGCACAAAAAGTAGCTCTTGGAAAATCATCCGTAAAAAGAGCCATTAGCAATGTGTTGGGATTGGTAATTGATCAATATAAATATTCGTCACTGCCTGAATTAAATGCTGTCTTACAATTATATAATGTGCTTGCGGATAGAGGCGAAAAAGGATCCGTAATGCATGAAGTGGGTGGGCTGGTATATAGGGTGTTGGACGATAAAGGAAACAAAATCAGTCCTCCGGTTAAGGCGAGTTCTTTCTATATGAAACCTATCTTAAAAAATTTACAGCTAAAATTCATAGAAAATGAAAAATCGAAACAAATTTATGCCAAACGGTTAAAGACCTCCATTGATTACGCCTTGCTGAATAAAACATACAAAGGAATACAGCCATTCATTAGCACTTTAAATAAAGAAAGGATCAGTGTGGTACTTCGTCAAAATAAAGATGGAATCATCTACGGTATTACTTATGTAGATCATCATACCAAATCTGTATTTAACGGAAGCGATCTGGGAAAACCGTACAGCGCAAAAATGATTTTGGAACGAACAAGGAGTACTGAGACAAAACCTGATAATTTAGCGGCTTATGAAAAGAAAATTAAGCAACAGCAGCCGGAATCCTCTTTTCAGGAATCACCGTTTTCAGGACCGATAGAAAAAAAATCAACCGCATTAGAAATGCTTCCTACACCGGATAAAACTTTTGATTTTGTTCCTTATCAATTAAAGAAAAAGAAGAAAAGAAAGAAAAGAAAAAATTTAAAATTATAAAGAGTTAGTATGAATACCGGGGAGAACGAACAGGGGTTAAGAAAGATACTTGACATGACAAGGCTGATAAGCATAGGCATACTCTGCCTTCACTTCTATTACTATTGCTACAAAACATTTGATAACTGGAACCTTACTTCCAAAATTACTGACAGGCTTCTGAAAAATATTTCAAACACAGGTTTATTCGCTCATTTTAATAATGCCAAATTTATAGCGCTCGCTTTACTGATCATCTCTCTTTTTGGCGCTACCGGAAGGAAAGATGAAAAGATCAATTATAAAAATGCTTTTGCTTACATCATTACCGGCCTGCTTATTTATTTTTTAAGTTATCTCGGATTGTTCATTCCCTCATCCGTAGAAAATATTTCTATTGCTTATATGCTTGCCACGGGTGTCGGGTATATCTTGCTATTAACGGGAGGCACATTACTATCCCGTATCATCCGGCAGAAGTTGAATAGCAAGGATATTTTTAATAAAGAAAATGAAACGTTTCCGCAGGAAGAAAGACTATTAAAAAATGAATATTCCATCAACCTGCCTGCTGAATATCACCTGAAAGGAAAGATTCGGAAAAGCTGGATCAATATCATCAACCCTTTTCGCTCCTTGCTGGTAATGGGATCTCCGGGTTCGGGAAAATCCTATTTTGTAATCCGGCATGTGATCACACAACATATTCTAAAAGGGTTTGCCATGTTTGTTTATGATTTTAAGTTTGATGATTTGTCTATCATTGCTTATAACCATTATTTAAAATGCAGACATCTCTATAAAATACCGCCACAATTTTATGCAATTAATTTTGAAGACCTGTCGCGTTCGCATCGCTGCAATCCGCTGGACAAAGAAAACATGCTGGATATTACAGATGCTTCAGAATCTGCCCGCACCATTATGCTGGGATTGAACCGGGAATGGATACGCAGGCAGGGTGATTTCTTTGTGGAATCACCGATCAATTTCCTGACAGCCATCATCTGGTTTTTACGCCGCTACCATGATGGTGAATTTTGTACCCTGCCTCATGTAATAGAATTAATGCAGGTCCCCTATGATAAACTTTTTACGATCCTCCAAATCGAACCGGAAATTCAGGCCCTCATCAATCCTTTTGTTTCGGCCTACCTCAATGATGTAATGGAACAACTCGAAGGTCAGATTGCAGCGGCAAAAATTTCTATGGCCAGGCTTTCTTCACCCCAGCTTTATTATGTATTGTCCGGAAATGATTTCACGCTTGATATCAATAATCCCGAAGTGCCAAAGATTGTATGTATGGGGAACAATCCGCAGAAGATACAGGTGTATGGTGCAGTATTGTCTTTGTACGTTTCAAGATTGATCAAAACAGTGAACAAAAAAGGGAAGCAGAAAAGCTCTTTGATCTTTGATGAATTTCCTACGATCTATTTGAATAATATGGATAGCCTCATTGCTACAGCGAGAAGTAATAAGGTGGCCACTACATTAGGTGTCCAGGACTTTAGCCAGCTCAAAAAAGATTATGGGAAGGACCAGGCAGATGTGATCATGAATATTACGGGTAATATTATCTCCGGGCAGGTAACTGGTGAAACGGCAAAACAGCTTTCCGAACGGTTTGGAAAGATCATGCAGGATCGGAGTAGCCTTTCCATCAACAGGACGGATACTTCAATCAGCCGTTCAAAACAATTAGATGCTGCTATTCCGTCTTCTAAAATCGCTGCTCTAAGTTCCGGAGAATTTGTGGGAATGGTAGCGGATGATCCCGACCAAAAGATTGAGCTTAAAGTTTTCCATGGAAATATCCTGAACGACCATGCAGCCTTAGAAAAAGAACAAAAGAAATACAAACAAATTCCGATAGTCAGAGAAGTGAATTCCGCCATGGTTCAGCGGAATTATATCCAGATCCGTCAGGAAATTGAAGATTTGGTGAATGCAGAAATGGAAAGAATTATGAATGATCCGGGAATAGCAGGAACAGTGTTGAAGAAGAATTGAGTAGCCAATACTCTTAAACCAAATTTTGGAGGAATGATTGACACTTAAAGCCGTTCCAGGAATAATCCTCGGCTCAAAGAACTTATATTTCGTGCTTTGTTATTGCAATGGAAATGCAAAATCAAAAATCAGAATCAAAAGGTAAAATACAGATACATTATTACAGTGAGAATATGTTTTAATTCATTTGGGCGTATATGAAATTCTTTCCTAAAGGCCTTTGAAAAATTATTGGGTTTCCTGAAACCTAATTTAAGGGCTAACTCACTGATAGTAACACCCCCCTTCTCCATTTCATCTTTTGCCCAACACATTCTTTTCCCCTGATAATATTCATAAATATTTTTGCCATACACAATTTTGAAATGCCTCCTGAGGGTACTCTCACTCATGTGATATTCATGGGCCAGATCTCTAATATTTGGCAATGCAGAGAAAGGGTTATTGATATATTTTTTTAGACCTTCCGCCACTTCAGTAATTTCTTTAAAATGGGGTGAGTAATAAGGCAAAGATTCTCTAACAGGTAATTCTTTTGATGATTGTGAAATAATTTTATCCAAAAAAGTGCTAAGAAGAATAAACAAATTAGTTTTAAGAGTTAGTGGCGGAAAGGAAGAGCGATTCATCATTTCAACTAACTGCCGCACGATATAGCTACTTTTCCTGTCCAGTTCCTTAAGAACAAAAGTGGATTGATTATTTTTAACAAGTGTGTCTAGTAATTGTCTTAATTTACCATTAGCATTAGAGTGATTTTTTTCGAGCCATTTTGTATTAAATACCAATACAAGACGGCAAACATGCTCACTTCGTTTGACCTTAATATTTTTTTGAAAATCGCTGAAATATAGGTATGCACTTTTATTACTGAGGTTATCTGTCAAATAGGATTGTTCCTTCTCAAGTTGAAATATCAATTTATAAACAGTTCCCGATTCTTCCTCAGTAAACAAGTTGTATTCGAGATCCTGTTTGGGAATAAAGTCGTAAAATCGAAGACCAAAGCCTTCCTCCAGTAGATACCATTTTATAATGCCCTTCCCTATATGTGTGGGTATTTTAATAATATTATCAAGAACCGTAGCTTCTAACTTCGTAGAAAAATAATCAAGATATTCAAAAAATAAATGGTCCTTTTCGGTAAAAGATCCTGTCATGCTCAGTAGGATTGGTTATTTAATAGGATTGGGATAACTATATTAAAATATTTGCTTTCATAAAATAACTGAGAAAGCTTCTTAGACTCCTGAAATCCGGCTATTTCCTGAACTTACATCAGATGCAAATAAGAAATAAAATGAATAGTAAAAAATTCCAATTTATTACTTTTTACATAGGTTTACTTGATTTCATTCTATGGATACAAAATATTACCAATTGATAACAAGGGTAACCTCTCATCCTCTTCGTTCACTAAGTACAAAGCCAACCGCTGTGACTAAATCACTTTAGTAACATGCGGAGGCTAAGTACTTCATCTTCCCTAAACAAAATCTTTAATCCAAATTTTTTACCTGATTGTCGTTTTAGTGCTCCGGAATAACTCTATTATTCCACTGAATGCAACAAACCGAAACCAAAATGCAATGGGTGATTTCACAAGTAAGCATCATGAACCCATCCAGGCTTATCTATATACAAAACCTTTCAATTTTCTGAGACAGTAGAAGAATTCCTTCACCCTTTTCAAACTTATATCGTAGAAATGGTCAATATTAAACGGTCTTCAAAAAATAACAATCTCATCTAAAAAGTAGTAGTGGGAATCGTAGTTAAGGTTAAAAAAGTATCAGCATTCTTATTACTTTTAGCAGCTTTATTCACTCTGTTTATCGAATCAAATCTTACGATAATATTTTTTTTAATAAGCATATGGATTTTTCTGGGGTTTAAAACAGTTGAAGTCATAGTTTCTTTTTTGAGGTTAAATAATTGCTCAACAAAGATTGTTCTTAAACATTCAACTGCAAAGCTTTTTCGACGTCTAGTATAGAATACTCGACAACTGGCACGGTTTAGACGATATTTGGACTTTTAACCTAGAAAATAAGGGGACTATAAATTACTGATTTTTTTAATTTGCAAAGCAGTAAACAATGCGCCTTTATGGCTTTTGGAAATAGGCAATGATTCTACATTGATCAGTTCTACCATATTCCCTGTTACTGCTTTTAAGGCACTTATTGAAACGAGGTATGATTTATGGATCCTTACAAGCAACTATGTAGAGGTGATTTTTCTTCTATAGACTTCAATCTTGAATAAGTAATAAAAGGTTGAGCCTCGCCTATCGTAAATATTTTCACAAAATCTTTTAAAGATTCGACGTAAAGAATACTGGCATAAACAATCTTATTCAATTTGTTATTGGCTTTAACGAAGATATAATCCCCCATGTCAGCATTCGGATCCATTGAAACTTTTCTGTTCATCTCTATCTACAACTTTGCTTTATTAATTGCTTTAAGAAACCGCTCAAAAGTGACCGGCTTTAATAAATAATCAGCCACTCCTAATTCAAAACTATTTACAGCAAATTGATCATGAGCGGTAACAAAGATAATTACCGGTGGTGAGGGCAGTGAGCGCACCAACTCCAAACCGTTTATTTTTGGCATTTGAATATCGGTAATCAATAAGTCTATTTGATTGCCTTCAAGAATTTGCAACGCTTCAAATGCATCCTCACATAGAGCAATTGTTTCCAGAAAATTAATTCCTTTTACAAAATTACCCATTATTTCGCGGTCTATCGGCTCATCATTTATAATCAGACATTCTATGGCAGGCATTTTATTCAAGATTTATTTTCAACTCCACAAAAAATGTTTTACCGCGATCTTCTATTTTTAATTCATGCTTATTAGGGTATAAGAGTTGCAATCTCTTTCTGACATTTACCTGTCCGAGACCACCGAATTCCTGATGCCTATTTTCATCTTCTTTATCATTCATTATGGAAAAATAAAACAAATTGCCGTCAATCGAAATGTTGATCTTTATAAATCCTTTACTCTTCGATTTTAGGCCATATTTGAATCCGTTCTCGACGAAGATGAAGGTAAACAAAGGCGCAATCAATTGATTATCTATTTACGAATCATTAATATTACAAACGATGTCTGTATTATTTTTATGCCGAATTTTCTCCAGCATCACATAGTTTTTTAAATATTGAAGATCATTGGCAACCGGAACCTTCTCAGTATCGGACTCATACAGGGAATACCGTATCATTTCTGAGAGTTGGGTAATCACCTGCGGTGTTGCATCATCATGCCGCAAAGCAAGTCCATATATATTGTTTAAAGTATTAAAGAGAAAATGGGGATTTAGCTGCGCTTTCAGAAAATTCTTTTCAAGTATTAATTTCTCCACTTCCAGGTTGACCATTTTTCTTTCTAATTTGAACATCTTAAAATAAAAATGATTAATGTCAAAAACGATTTTGGTGAAAAAGAAGGGTGAAATGGAATATAACACCGGTACCAAACTAGTCAGTATTTTTCGGGGTGATAATAAATGATAAAGATTCTGTTGTGTATTCGATTCTATGCCTTGGCTGTAATATGGAGAATTTATGGTAAAATATTTTCCAATAAAAACCAGACAATAATGATTAAGAACAATCCATATTACAATACATAGCAGGAAGAAAAAAAACGCCGGAATAATTCTGTTTTTAAACAAAGGGAATGGTGAAAAAACGTAAAAAAAAAGATAAAAGAAGGTTGCATTACATATCAGGCTTCTTGCCGCAAAAATAAAAGTATTGCCTAATGTAAGGCCGGATTCAAAAAAAAGGTTGATCTGGAGAAGGAAAGTGAATATAAGCCACATTAATAAATGACCCACAATACGAGTTTTACCTGTATAATATCCACCACATGATTATATTGCTGATGAAGCAAAAATAGAATTTAGTGTTCGATCCCTCAAAGCCCCTTATGGAAGTATAAATATCCAGTCAATTTTATCTGAAGTATTTCCAAATGAAGCTTATGCAGAAACTCCCTTCCCGGTAGTTGCTGTGGAGTCAAGAAAGACATTCCTGGAAAAAGCATTTTTGTTGCACGAAAAATTCTTAAATGCTAATCCTGATAAAATCAAAATTGAAAGACTTTCCCGTCACTTATATGATTTGGTAAAGATCATGGATACTAAAGCCGGGCAGGAGGCCTTAAAAGACCCTGAATTTTACGTAACATTGGTCGAGCATCGGAAAAACTATATTCGATTAAGTGGGGTAAAGTATGACACATTGCATTATTCAACACTTTCTTTCATCCCTCCTGCTTCACTAATAGAACTCTTCAGACAGGATTACAGGACCATGCGGGAAGCAATGATCTACGGCACCTCTCCTGACTTTTGATACAATGATTAGTTAATTAAAATTATTAACGGGTAGGTTTCGCCTTTTAGAAGATCATCATGCGTTGGAAAGTATAGTTTAAGACGCTGCAGAAAGAATTAAGAAGGATATTGCGTCTGAAAAAGATTGAACCACGACAAGCATTGCAGTTACCTAAGTATCTGATACTGAAAAAGCTGCTGATCCTCCCAACAAGTCTATCATTTACAATGTTCAGTTCATTCGTAAAAAAGAGAAATGGGTTTTTGAAAGCATTAATCTAAAATAAATAGCTCTTTCAATCTTATAATTTAATGATAAGAGATTACATTAATTGGAACGTGTTTTCCTACTCATCGTACTTTTCATATTGATCCTGACACCTTAACCCATCTGTCAATAATCTTCGTTTAACCATATAAGTTAGTTATATGCTTTATAAAAATTAAGAAGAAAAATATGATGATCTTTTATTGATAATACCGTACAATTTTCCTAGACTATTTCTTGAATAAATGCTTGCAATCATCGGCAAGAGATGCAGGCTGTATAAGGTCACCTATAAATTGGCTCTTTCAAATGGAAATTGGATTTTTTAAATTCTGTATGACAAAAATTTCATGGAATTTGCAATATTTATTATCTTTGAAACACAGTTCTTTTTTCGCAAAAACGCCTGTGAGTAATTCAGTGAGTAATGCTATTAAATTTTTTACAAGTGATTGAAAAACAAGAAGTAATGAGGTACATTCGAATCTTGTCTACCCGACAAAATGGTTATCTAATTAAATAATTAAGCTTGTAAATATCAGCGTTTACAGGCTTTTTATTTTTTATTTAATTCCCAATAATTCAAATTAGTGGTGAGTTTTTTACCGGTATTCCACAGTTCATTCTTAAACATCCCCATAGTGATTGAAGAAATAACCTAAAGAAAATCCTTTTCAAATTATAAATTGTATGTTATTTTGCTCACTATAAATCATTTTCCCTTATTTAAGAAACACAATACCACCGATGAAATATGAATTTCTACAACTTATAGATATATTAGGAACTGTGGCATTTGCCGTTTCAGGTGTTTTTGCCGCTATGCAAAAGAGACTGGATGTGTTCGGAATTCTCATCATCGCATTTGTTACTGCCATCGGTGGTGGCACTTTACGCGATATGATGATCGGCGATCTGCCTGTTAGCTGGATGAAAAATATTAATTACAGCATTATCATTTTAATTACGGCTACCGTCGTCATTTTCTTTAATAAAACCATTACCAATTTCCAAAAAACATTGCTGGTCTTTGATTCCATCGGCCTTGGATTTTTTACTGTACTGGGTATTCAAAAAGGAATCACTTTTGGGCTTCACCCCGCTATCTGTATCGCGCTGGGAACTATCACCGCCTGCTTTGGCGGGGTTATCAGGGACATCTCTCTAAATAACATTCCCCTCATTTTTCAAAAAGAGATCTATGCTACTGCCTGTATATTCGGAGGCTGTCTTTATTTCCTCTTATTAAAAACTTCATGGGGCATCCAATTTATAGAGCCTGTATGTATTATCTTTATTTTCCTGGTGCGGGTATTGGCAGTACGCTATCATTGGAGCTTACCAGTTATTTATAGAGAAAAGAAAATCAAATGAATGTGTATTAAAAATAAGAGAATCACCACCATAGCCAGCCTACGAGAAGAAGGGAAAATACAACTATCAAACAGAATACTCTTTAAATGCCTATCGAATCGGTCTTTTCTATAAAAAAAATTACTCAATCATCTAATCTTTCCATAAAAAAGGGAATAAGATAATTGCCAATACTACTACCAATACATCAAGACCTGTTAACAAAAGAGATATCTGCAAGAGAGCATCTTCTCTGAAAACTTCTCCCAGTGCCGACCTTGACAATCTCATCAACAGCAACAGCTGAGGAATGATGAGGGGAAACCCCAGTATAGCCATAATAGCGGCGTTCTGTTGGGCTTTGGCCGCAATGGCCGACATGAGAGTGAATACAAGGCTAAGGCTTACCCCACCGAGACAGGCAATTCCTATAAATTGAGACGGATTCATGATAGGATTTCCTAATAAGAGCCTGAACAACAGGAGACTGGCCAGTACCATCAAAAGCATAATGATCATGCTATAGATCAATTTGGCAATGATAAAATGTACAGGGCTTGTAATCGAATAAAAATAAACCATCCGGCCTTTGCTCTCATTCAAAAAACTCTTGGCTACGGCATTCACACATACAAACAATTGAATCATCCAAAACAATCCATTATAGACAGTACTATCCGGCTGCCCCATAGCGAGGTACAAAACAAAAATGGTAGAAGCCACATACAGTAAAATCCCAAAAAAAGTATGCTGTTGACGGAGTTCCAGCAGAAAATCCTTTTTTAATAACGTAATTATTTTAGACATATATTTTCAAATACAAGTATGAACTATCAATTGTAAGATTTTAGGTATCAGAAATTAGTTTTACAGAAAAATACTCTTACAAAATAAATTGTAACCTATTACCAATCTTCATTATCCGGAAAAACAATAGAGAAGGCACAATCAAAATATGGCCTCAATAAACTAATATTCCATAAAGATAGTTATAGGCAAGCTACCCCCTATCACTCTTTTAGCGCCGCGCACACCCTGCATCTCGGCTCATAAATATCTTTTTCACCCAATAAAAACCGGCCTCCTGTATTTACTTTTCTATAGCTCACATTAGCGATATTCCCACACACTACACAGATAGCATGAAGTTTGGTAATATAATCCGCCACTGCAAGCAGATTGGGCATCTGGCCAAAAGGGTTTCCCTGATAATCCATATCCAGCCCGGCTACGATTACCCTCATGCCTTTTAAGGCGAGGGCTTCACACACGGTAGTGATCTGGTCGTCGAAAAACTGCGCTTCATCAATACCTACCACATCTACATCCTGAGCCAGCAAAAGTATGGTTTGTGAATTATCTATAGGAGTAGATAGTATTTTATTTTCATCATGGCTCACAATCTTTTGTTCATCATATCTCGTATCTACCGAGGGTTTAAATATTTCTGATTTCAAGTGAGCGATCTCTACTCTTTTTAGCCTTCTGATAAGCTCTTCCGTTTTCCCGCTGAACATACTGCCGCAAATTACTTCGATCCAACCCCGCCTCTCACCTCTAAAATTTGGTTCTATAAACATTTTTTGTATTAAATTTTAATTTTCAATTTGTAACTTAGCTCCCGATTGCAAGGTTAAAATGATTTTTCGTTAAATCAAAAACAAAGATTTTTTCTGATTTCTCTAAACACTATTTACACTTTATGGACAGAGTGTCAACACTCCTGAAAAAACTACAGAAACAACTTGATGAAAACTCATCAGTGGAATCTATGTTGCGGACTGTACAGATATTACAGGCAGAGTTACTGGAAAAGATAGAAAAAAAGCCAATCATATCGAATGATAAAGTGTCTGTTTTGATGCCCGCTGTATTTAATATTTCACGAAATATCATCTCTGATAAAGAAGAATACTCGGGCGGTGAAAAAATAATAGAAGTTCTGCAGGTGGACGAGAAAGAAATAGAAGAGGAACTCGAACAAATAAAAAAGAACGCAGAAGCCGTCAATGCCAGAGGCTCACACAGCCATCCTGCTTTTTCATACAATCCAATCGAAGAGGTGCCCACGCTCTCCCATCAGGATCCAATAGAAAAGAAATATCCCGTCTCCAATGAACTTCCTTTTGAATATCCGGAATCTCTGAACGACCGGCTAAAAGAAAGTAAGATCGAACTTTCACAATCACTTACCTCCACTCCTATCAAAGACTTGAAAAAAGCGATTGGTGTAAATGATCGTTTTCTTTTTATCAACGAATTATTCAGAGGCGATGAAGCAATGTATGAACGCAGTATAAAAACCATACAGAATTTTTCCATATACCCCGAAGCGGAATTCTGGATACGCCGCGAACTGAAAGTAAAAATAGGATGGATCGAAAATGATCCGGTTGTAAAACAATTTGACCAGTTGGTAAAAAGGAGATTCGCTTCATAAATCTCTTCTCCTTTCATAAAAGCCTTTATTGGTTCCGATATAAATAGTGCTTCTTATTTATTTTTCTACTTTTTTTGTAGTTCATTTTCAATATATCAATCCATCTTATTCTGTTTTATTTTCATCACCCAAGATCAGTTTGGTGCCCCCTTCGCGCATGATTTCATCCATATCCCTATCATTATCAATAATGCCTTTTTCTTCCAGCATACGCATATCTTTTGCATCTCTTAAAAATTCGGAAGCAAAAATAAACTCATTCAATTTTTGGTTTTTATTAAAGATAATTTCTTTATTGGTTCCTTCCCATTCTTTCTCACCTTGATAGAGATAGAGAATATTTTCGCCTATTTCCATTACGCTATTCATGTCGTGTGTATTGATAATAGTGGTCATATTATTCTCTTTAGTGATCTCGTGAATCAGTTTATCAATTACCATAGAGGTCTGGGGATCAAGGCCTGAATTAGGCTCATCACAAAATAAATATTTAGGCTTCAATACAATAGCCCTTGCAATTCCTACTCTTTTTTTCATTCCTCCACTTATTTCCGAAGGGTATTTTTTGTTGGTATCTTTCAGGTTCACTCTGTCAAGGACATCATTCACGCGTTCCATTTTTTTAGTGTGGCTCCACTTGGTAAACATATCAAGAGGGAACTTTATATTTTGTTCCACTGTCATACTATCAAAAAGTGCTGATCCCTGAAACAACATTCCTACCTGCTGGCGCAATTCCTTCCGGTCCTCTTCCACCATAGTAGTGAAATCCTTTCCATCAAAAATAATATCCCCTTCATCTACTTCAAATAAACCCACCATACACTTTTGCAACACAGTTTTCCCACTGCCACTGGTACCTATAATCAGGTTAGTAAGGCCGGTTTCCATCACCGCACTTACATTCTTCAATATTTGTTTATCACCGAAAGATTTAGAAATATTTCTGATCTCAATCATAATAAATGCAATTCTATAATTAAAATATATTCTTTTTTTTAGGAAAAATTCGCAAAACCACTTTCTCTTTTTACAATAAGAAGAAAGCCAGTACATAATCAGCAAATAAGATAAGTACACAACTTGTAATCACAGCAGTGGTACTTGCCCTTCCTATTTCCAGGGCGCCTCCTTTTACATTATAGCCATAAAAAGAAGGAACGCTGCTGATGATAAATGCAAACGTATAAGCTTTTGCAAGGGCAAACCACACATTTTTCGGAATAAAATTCATCAACAATCCTCTGTCGTATGTATCGGTAGATATAATGCCACCAAGGCTTCCGGCCAATCTGCCGCCATAAATACCGAGTACCATAGCCAGAATCACCAGCAAAGGAATAGTGATCAGCGCACCCAGTACTTTCGGTAACACGAGATACGATTTTGTATTGATTCCCATAATTTCAAGAGCATCTATTTGTTCACTCACTCTCATATTGCCCAGCTCGCCGGCAATCTTACTTCCCACTACTCCGGCAAGCACAATGCAAACCAGCGTAGGTGCAAATTCAAGAATAACGGTATCTCTCACAACTTGTGCAATAGTTTCTTTGGGAATCACAGGGCTCACCAGTTGGTAAGCAGTCTGTACGGCGCTCACTGCGCCCATAAAAACAGAGATCACGGCAACAATTCCCAATGACCCCATGCCGATCTCTACCGACTGATGCATTAGTTCTCTCCAGTACATCTTAAAATTTTCAGGCTTGGTAAACATGCCTTTCATCATTAAAAGATAAGCGCCAACAGTAGAAAAAAACTTCATTGTATTTACTTAAAAGATTTCATTATTATTTTTCAATAGCAGTTCTCTTCTTTCGCCATTTCCCCGCAGCATCCGACTCATTCCTCTCAACTTTCCTTCTCCCGCACTTGATTTGTGCATCCAGCACTGCAATCAATACCATGTTATAAATGCTGCGTACCTGGCTTCCCAACTGAAGAATATGCACCGGCTTATTGAGTCCCAACAAAATAGGCCCTATCGCCTCGGCACCTCCAATCTCCTGCAATAGATTGTAGGTTACATTTCCTGCTGCAAGGTTGGGGAAGATGAGTACATTCACATCATGATTCACCAGCTCGCTGAAGGGATAATTATCTTTTAAAATTTCTTTATTAAAAGCGACATTGGCCTGCATCTCCCCATCAATAATCAGGGAAGGCTCTTTTTGTTTTACAATTTCGCGAGCCCGTGCTACCAGCTTGGCTTCAGGCGAATTGCTGCTGCCAAAATTGGAATAGCTCAGCAGGGCCACACAGGGAGTGATTCCAAAATTCCTCACTTCCTTTGAAACCATAATCGCTATATCGGCAAGTTCTTCGGAAGTCGGATTAAAATTCACCGTAGTATCTGCCAGGAACAAAGGCCCTTTTTTGGTCATCATGATATACATCCCAGCAACTCTTTTGGAATTACTTTCTGTTCCAATTACCTGCAATGCAGGCCGTATGGTATCGGGATAATTCTTTGAAAGGCCTGATATCATGGCATCTGCTTCGCCGGTCTCTACCATCATGCATCCAAAATAATTCCTGTCTTTCATTATTTTTTTTGCTTCATAATCATTGTATCCCTTTCGCTGCTTTTTTGCAAAAAACAATTCACCATATTCCATCCTCTTATCGTGAGTATCATCATTCTTAGGGTCAATGATGGGCATATCACTTATATCAATGCCACCAGCCTCCGCAATCCGATGAATTTTTTCTTTATTACCCAGGAGGATAGGGAAAGCGACTCCTTCATCCTGTGCCATCTGAGCCGTCTTCAGAATTTTTTGATTCTCTGCTTCCGCGAAAACGACCCTCTTCGGATTCTTGCGTGCTTTACCACCTATTATCCGCAACAAATGGTTGTCAATTCCCAGGCGCTCATTCAGTCCAACAGAATAAGCTTCCCAATCCGTAATTGGCTGTCTCGCTACGCCGCTTTCCATAGCAGCTTTGGCTACTGCCGGCGCTACTGAAGAAAGTAACCTGCTGTCAAGAGGTTTGGGAATAATATAATCAGGCCCAAAAAGTATATTTTTTTCATTGTATGCCATCGCTACGATATCCGGCACAGGCAATTTGGCGAGTTCGGCCAAAGCTTTTACGGCAGCCAGTTTCATAGCTTCATTGATTTGTGTTGCGCGTACATCCAGCGCTCCTCTGAAGATATAAGGGAAACCAAGAACGTTGTTTACCTGATTTGGATAATCGCTTCTTCCTGTTGCCATGATCACATCTTTGCGCACGGCAATTGCTTTTTCATACGCAATCTCGGGATCAGGATTGGCCATAGCAAACACGATCGGATTCTTTGTCATACTCTTCACCATCTCTGGTGTTACCACATCGCTCACACTCAACCCTACAAAAACATCGGCATCTTTCATAGCTGCGGCAAGAGTAAGGTTGCTGTTTTTAGTATTGGCAAAAATTTTCTTCTTCTCATCAAGCCCTTCTCTACCCGAATACAAAACACCATCCTTATCAAACATGGTAAAATTGGCCGGAACGGCACCCAGTGCCACATACAACTGTACACAAGCCATCGCCGCTGCACCTGCTCCGTTCACTACAAACCTTACTTTACCAATCTTTTTCTTCTGAATCTCCAGTGCATTCAACAACGCAGCCGAACTGATGATAGCTGTACCATGCTGATCGTCGTGCATAACAGGAATGTGTAAACGCTCTCTCAGCTTTTGTTCAATATAAAAACACTCCGGTGCCTTAATATCTTCCAGATTGATGCCACCAAAAGTGGGTTCCAGCGCGGCTACAATTTCTACAAATTTTTCAGGATCGGTTTCATTAACTTCTATGTCAAACACATCTATATCGGCAAAAATCTTAAACAATACTCCTTTGCCTTCCATTACCGGTTTTCCAGCAACAGCACCTATGTTCCCCAACCCCAGGACGGCTGTTCCATTGCTGATAACACCCACTAAATTTCCTTTGGCTGTATATAAATAAGCGGCTTCCGGATTTTCTTTTATTTCGAGACAAGGTACGGCCACACCGGGTGAATAGGCCAATGAAAGATCCCTTTGCGTTTTAGTAGCCTTTGTAGGAATGACCTCTATCTTCCCGGGCCTTTCCTTCGAATGATAGTCAAGTGCTTCCTGCTTTCGAATATTTTTCTGCATAGATATTTATTGTACCACGGACCGCAAAAAACGGCGATTATTTCCGAATGAAAAGTAAAGATAGGTAATGTAGCTTTATTCATTATGCACGAAGCATTTGCAAAAGCAGTACGGGTATCCGGTAACTAACTGATTCGAAATAAACTATTACATAGAAACCGCCATCCACGCCATGATGCCCATCCCGTTTTCAATTGCTTTTTCATCAATATTAAAAGTGGGGGTATGCACTCCGGAGGTAATATTATTTTTTATATTTTCCACCCCAAGCCTGAAAAAACAGGCAGGTATTCTGTGAGAATAAAATGCAAAGTCCTCTGCTCCCATACGCATTTCTGTTTCTTCTACTTTATCTTCTCCTACAAACTCCATTGCTTTACGTGTAGCTCTACCTGTTAGTGCCACATTATTTACCACAAAAGGGTAGCCCACATCAATTTTCACATCCACCTGTGCCCCAGAAATCTTACCAGTTTGTTCACAGATATTCCTAATGAGATCATGTGCTTTAAACCTCCATTCTTCGTTCATAGCCCTGAAGGTTCCCATCAACTTTACTTCCGAAGGAATTACATTGGTCGTATTTCCCCCCTGGAACGAACAAATAGAAAGTACAGAAGGATTAAAAGGATTGTTCATCCTGCTCACCAATTGCTGGAGATTTACTACCAATTGCGAAGCCGCGAGGATCGTATCGGCAGTCAAATTTGGCGCCGCTGCATGGCCACCTTTACCCTTTACAGAAATATAGATCTCATCGGCACTGGCCATTACCATTCCTCCGCGAAAACTCAATTTCCCTACTTCCAGGCCTGGATGTACGTGCAACGCAAAAATGGCTTCCGGTTTCGGATTCTCCAGTACTCCTTCCTTGATCAAAAGGCTTGCACCACCAGGATTTTTTTCTTCTCCAGGTTGAAAAATCAGTTTGACTGTTCCTTCCCATTCATCCTTCAGTTCATTCAAAATTTTAGCGGCCCCCAGCAAACAAGTCGTGTGTACATCATGGCCGCAGGCGTGCATTACCCCTTCGTTCTTCGAGCGGTATTTCACTTCATTCTTTTCTGTAATCGGTAATGCGTCTATATCCGCCCGTAGGGCAATCACTTTCTTTTGAGGATTCCTGCCCGATATAATTCCTATTACTCCGGTGGTAGCCATTACTTGAAAAGCTATCCCATACTCTTTCAATTTCTCCTGAATAAATTGAGAAGTTTCAAATTCCTGATAGCTCAATTCGGGATACTCATGCAAATGATGGCGTATTAAGGCAAATTCATCAGCATAATTTTTGGCCAGCTCTTTTATTTTCTCTTTTAGCATTTTTATTCAATTATTGATTTGTCAAAAGTAAAAAGAGTTTCGCGGATGAAACTCTCTTAATTAACTTGACAAAAATAAAATCTGTGTTGAGCTGTTTACTTTATATTATCCGGATTAAAATCTTTACCGGGATCCACTTCTATAGTCTCGGGAAGATAATAAATACTGGCACCGTCAAGTATTTTGGATATTTGCTTTTTATATACATCCGCCTCTTCTTTGGTTCTGAAATTACCAAACTTGATCCTGATATATGGATTGGCAAACCACATATATAATTTTTGTTCAGGAAATTTCTGTAATAATTCCGCACGTACTTTAAAGGCATAATCTTTATCGCTTGTATTCAGTACCATCAACCTATAACCCTGCGTAGTGCGGGCCTGCTGCTTCAGCAAAGCGGTGTTAAGCTCGGCTTCCTTCTGTCCCAAAATATCCAGTCTATAATCTTTAAAAACCACTACCTTATTAACTGAATCCACATTTTGAGCAAATGAAGAAACTGAAAAACAGACAAGTACCAGAAAAAATAATTGTTTCATAATATATAGAACGGATGTTTTGCAAAAAAAATACCAAGTAGGTATCAGGAGAATAAAGAATTACAATTGTTAACTTAATCTTCCAATAACTTAATTTCACAATAGCTATTTAGCCCTCACTTTCCTTTACGATCTGCACACTCCCGCTACAACCAAGCCTGTTGGCTCCGGCATTGATCAACTCTTTCGCAAAAGAATAAGAACGAATACCACCGCTGGCTTTAATTTTTACAGCATCTGCCAAATGTGCCCTTATTAATTGTACGGCATGAATAGAGGCTCCTTTTTCAGCATAACCGGTGGAGGTTTTTACATAATCTACTCCTACCGCTCCGTAAATATCACAGCATTTGATAATTTGCTCATCAGTCAATATTCCACTCTCAATAATTACCTTCAATACCTTATTCTTATTCTTCACAATAGGCATAATAGTATTGATCTCACTGGCGATAAAGGCCCAGTCTCCATTTTTTATAGCAGATACATTTACCACCATATCAAGTTCATCGGCGCCATCCACTATTGCTAAAATAATTTCTGCAACTTTTGCTTCAATGGCACAATACCCAAAGGGAAACCCAATCACAGTAGCTACTTTGATCTCAGAATCTTTCAAAAATTCTTTTGCTTTCTTTACATATAAAGGCGGCACACATACCGCCGCAAACCTATATTCCACCGCTTCTTTACATATCTTCTCAATTTCAGGAAGCGTCGTAGTTTGTTTCAATAAAGTGTGTTCAATATAAGGAGCAATATTCATTTTTAATCCATTTATAAAAAAAATGAAGATATGGATTTAACTTATTTATATCTTCATTCTTCCAAAAAATTAACTTCATGAGAAAAAATAAACTACTTTTTCAAGTATTGCTCACTCTGTCAGTGATATTTATTTTTCAAAATAATGTAAATGCACAAGAGACTTTCCCTGTAAATGGAATCTCCAATCCCGGTTACCACACGTATGCTTTTACCAATGCAACCATTGTAAAAGATGCATCCATAAAGGTCTCCAGCGCAACCTTGCTGATAAGGGATAAAAAAATCGTAGCGGTAGGAAATAATATTACTCTCCCAAAAGACGCCATCGTAATTGATTGCAAAGGAAAATATATTTACCCTTCTTTTATTGACATCTACAGTAATTACGGGATCACGGTACCTCAAAAAAATACTGGAAGACGTAACCCTTTTTCAGGATATCAACTCACTTCCAATACCCCCGGTGCTTTTGGCTGGAATCAGGCAATCAGGCCAGAAGTAAATGCTTCCGAGCTTTTTGATGCGAATAATGAATCTGCAGAACCTTTGCGTAATGCAGGTTTCGGCACAGTACTCACGCACCAGCAAGATGGTATAGCCCGCGGCACCGGTACTCTGGTCACCCTGGCAAATCAGCCGGACAACCTGGTAATGCTCAAAGAAAAAGCATCCGCGCAATACTCTTTTAGTAAAGGGACTTCCACACAATCTTACCCTACGTCATTGATGGGGGTAATCGCCCTGCTCAGGCAAACTTACTTAGACGCAGCATGGTACAAAAGCTTGCCAGCGGAAGAAGGCAAAAATTTAAGTCTCGAAGCGTGGAATAACAACCAAACTCTTCCCCAGATATTTGATGCCAACGATAAATGGAATTGCCTCCGGGCCAGCAGGATTGCGCAGGAATTTGGGACGAAATATATTTTAAAAGCCGGTGGAAACGAATACCAGCGTTTGCAGGAAATGGTTGCAACCAAAATGGCTTTCATTGTGCCACTCAATTTTCCGGCAGCAATGGATGTCTCTGATCCCAATACCGCACGGTACGTATCAATGGGCGATATGGAAAACTGGGAACTTGCCCCCACCAATCCTGCCGCATTTGAAAAGGCCAATATACTTTTTTGCCTTACGGCAGATGGCCTTAAAGATGCCAAATCATTTATGAGTAATCTCCGTAAAGCCATAGCCGCAGGGCTTTCAGAAAAGGCAGCTCTGGAAGCACTTACTAAAAACCCCGCAACTTTATTGAACATATATAATGAAACAGGAAGCATAGAACCTGGCAAGCTTGCTAATTTTATTATTACCAGCGCTCCTGTATTTGACGAAAAATCAGTAATACTTCAAAACTGGATACAAGGTGAAAAATACGCGGTAAAGGAAAATGAATGGAACCATGTCGCTGCTTCTTATAATCTTTTGATCACTCCTCTCAACGGCACTGCACAGAAATATACTCTTGATGTAAAATCACTAAAATCTGCCTCCGTGATCAGTAGCGACACGTTGAACACTCAATTTTCGTATGATGGTAAATTAGTCCAACTGGTTTTTTCTCCTGTAGTTCCTGAAAAAAAGAAAATAGAAGGGGCAATACCTGACTCTGCTATTGCAAAAATAAATGGCCATAATGAAGATCAAAAATCTGAAAACCCACGCAGGAAAAGATCCTCCCGCGCAAGCAATGATCATCCTGCCGGCCCTTCTATCAGATTGAGTGGTGTGAGTAATGGCGATGTATGGCAGGGGAATGGATTGGATACTTCCGGCAATATGGTAAACTGGACTGCCACTCTGATAAAAGAAAACGAGCAGGCAGAAGATACCGTTCAAAAGAAAAAAGAAGAAAAAACAGGAAAAGTAGATTTCCCTTTTGGCGCATACGGATGGAACACGATCCCTGCACAACATGATCTTCTCATCAAGAATGCAACTGTGTGGACCAGTGAAAAAGAAGGTATTTTGAAAAATACAGATGTGCTGGTAAGAAATGGAAAGATCGTCGCAATCGGGAAGAATCTAAACTCTTCAACCGCTACTATAATTGATGGTACCGGCAAACATCTTACTCCGGGTATTGTAGATGAACACTCACATATAGCCGTTGCTTCCATCAATGAAGGTGGACAGTCCGTAACTTCAGAAGTACGCATCGCAGATAACTTAAATCCTGAAGACATCAGCATTTATCGTGAACTGAGTGGTGGCGTTACTACCGCTCATATCCTCCATGGAAGTGCCAACAGCATAGGAGGACAAACACAATTAATAAAACTACGCTGGGGAGTCAATGACACCGCATTAAAATTTGCAGGGGCGGCACCCTTTATAAAATTTGCGTTGGGCGAGAATGTAAAGAACACCCGTTCGTCTTTCAATAACCGTTTCCCCGATACCCGTATGGGTGTGGAAGAAGTTTTAATGGATGCGTTTACCCGTGCCCGTGATTATGAAAATGCCATGAGACTCTACAACAACCGTCCAAAGAACAGCAAACTTACCCCGGTAAGAAGAGACCTTGAATTAGATGCGCTGGCAGAGATCCTGAATAAAAAAAGATTTATCACCTGCCACTCGTATATACAAAGCGAGATTACTGCCGCCATGCGTGTTGCAGAAAAATTTGGTTTCCGCTACAACACATTTACCCACGTACTGGAAGGCTATAAAATAGCCGACAAACTCAAAGCGCATGGTGCCAATGTTTCCACTTTCAGCGACTGGTGGAATTATAAAATGGAAGTAGTAGATGCCATCCCTCAAAACGCCAACATCATGCATCGTATGGGATTGAATGTTGCCATTAATTCCGATGATCCTGAAATGGCAAGAAGACTTAATCAGGAAGCGGCAAAAAGCGTAAAGTATGGCGGAATGAACAAGGAGGATGCTTTGAAAATGGTAACCATCAATCCTGCTACCATGCTGCATGTAGAGGATAAAACAGGAAGTATCAAAGTGGGTAAAGACGCCGACCTTGTTTTGTGGACAGCTGATCCGATGAGCATTTATGCAGTGGCTAACACTACTATTATTGATGGTATTATTTATTATAGTGTGGACAGAGATCAGATGCTCAGAAAAAGAATTACAGAAGAACGTAACAGGCTGATCCAAAAACTGAACGGTGAAAAAAAATCAGGAGCATCCATGGCCCGGGCACAAGCAACCGAGCAGATAATACTTCGTTGCGAAGAAGATAATAATGATAATAATTTCACCCATTCCAATTCCAATTAAATCCATTAAACTATCTCATACTTTCTAAAAAGATAAAAATGAAAAAAATATTTAACCTCATTGTGGCACTTTTTATTTTTAGCACTACCGGGTTTTCTCAACCTGATATTTATCCGGCTCCCGCCAATAACGGATTAATCTTTATTACTCATGCAACCATTCATGTAGGAAACGGACAGATCATCAATGATGGCACCATCCAGATCAATAAAGGGAAAATTGAAAAAGTAGGAACCAATATTCCTATACCTGCTGATGATGTAAAAATTTACAATGTAAAAGGGAAACAGGTATATCCGGGCCTCATCAACTCAATTACCAACCTCGGAATAAGAGAGGTAGAAGGCGCCGTAAGAGGAACCAATGATTATGAAGAGTTAGGAACCATCACTCCTTCCATCCGCTCCATAGTGGCTTACAATACTGATTCGAGAGTGATCAATGTATTGCGTACCAACGGAATTTTACTGGCCAATGTAATTCCACAGGATGAAAGTGGATCCAGTAAACTAATATCAGGTACTTCTACCGTAGTGCAACTGGATGCATGGAACTGGGAAGACGCAGCCTATCAAATGGATGGACAAATGCATTTCAACATGCCATCATTAGTACCGAGGAGGAGAAGATTCTCTTTTGCTGCCAATACCGATCGTGAAGACCCAATGAAAAAAGCTTTGGACGAGATAGAAAGTGTGAAAGATTTTTTTAGAAAAGCAAAATCTTATCTGACTGAAACCACTCACACAAAAACCAATCTGAATTATGAGGCCACCAAAAATTTATTTGATAAAAAACAAAAGCTGATAATACATTGTGATGGTGTAAAAGAAATGTTGATGGCATTGGATTTCAAAAAAGAATTTAGATTCGATGTTGTGATAGCCGGTGGTGCAGATAGCTGGCAGATTGCCCCGCTTCTGAAAGAAAACAATGTACCTGTAATACTGAGCCAGCAACATGCTTTGCCCTTGAGTATTGATGATGATGTAGATCAGCCGTATAAAACCCCTTACCTTTTACAGAAGGCAGGAGTACTCTTTGCCATCTCAGATCAGGATGGTGATAACCGTGGCAGAAACCTGATGTTCAATGCAGGTACTGCGGCTGCTTACGGTCTTACCAAAGAAGAAGCCTTGAGTGCCATCACCCTCAATGCCGCTAAAATACTGGGTATTGATAACATAACCGGAAGTATAGAAGCGGGAAAAGACGCTAATATTGTAGTGAGTGAAGGCGATATTCTTGATATGGATCACAGCCTCGTTGACCTTGCTTTTATACAGGGAAGAAGGATTGATCTCAACAATAAACAAACCAAGCTTGCCGAAAGATATATGTATAAGTATGGATTTAAATAATTCGTTTTAGTGAAAATAAAAAAATGCTGGCTTCTAAAGCCAGCATTTAATATAATCATCTTAAGGAATTCAAAAAAAACTTAACTAATTTTCTTTTTGGTTCCACCGATTTTATAGTAGGAGCGAAAAAACTCATCAGCAGAAAGAGAACCTCCGCCTTTTATCGCAAAGAAAAATAATAAGACTAAAACTACCAGAGACAGAATCATTTCAAAATTGCTCTCACCCATCCGCTTAACATTTACAAAAAAAGTTGCAATAAATACAATGGGAATCTGAATGATACAAGACAGCCTTGTAAAAAGACCACTCAAAATAAATAATCCGCACAGTAAAGTAAGATAAGCAATAATAAAAAACAGCACTTCCGAATTTTCGGAGAAAATCCCTACTCCGGTATTCTGAATCAATACTTTTAACAATTCAGTATCCCGAACAAAAACGATCCCCTTCCAAAAAAGGACAAGCCCTAAAACCACTCTTAAAACGGTAAGCCATGCAGGTTGCATTTTGGTGTTCCTTTCAATAAACGTAGATTCTTTCATATAAAAATAATTTAAGTAAAAAATGAAATAACCCTAAAAATGTATCTTAGATAGTACATATCAATTCCAATTATTAATATTTAATACAAAGACTGTGCAAATTTGTAATTTAATCTATGTTTTGTGCTACTTTTCAACAAGTATGGCTTTCATTTTTATCTTATTTCTTTGTTTCCGCTCCACAGATATGCACTTGCAAAAAGACACTATCAGAAAACTAAAATCTTAAGATGAATACTTTGACCTTTTATTATATTATCCCAAAACACCACTAGCGGCGGGTTTCGGGAATAGATTGCAATGCGAAAAAGAATTATACTACCTTATTATTCAATGACCAACGGGATAAGAACCCGGCAAGATTCTACACTGACAAAGTATATATCAGCAAAAATAAAATTGACAGCGTTGTATTCATTGTCTTTATTCTTTAAAAGATCAACAGAGGAAATTAAGTCCCAATTTTCCTCAAATAGACTCTCATAATCCCGATTATGAAGCGTTTAGATATAATTTTAAGATCAATATATTTATCTGGATCAACAAAGAAGGAGAAATTGTGACCCTACAAAAACGATCTTGAAAAAGACTACCGTTCCCGAAATAAACATTATAGAAAATTATACAGATACTTTTCAAATGTTTCCACAACTTCACATGAAATTAAGTTTTCCCCATTTCACTTCTGGTTGTGTAGAGAATAAAATAAAAAAGACTTCTTTTAGTAAGTTTCTATTGGAACCAGACGAAACTCGAACCAAATCCAACATTAATTTTTTTTATCAATAAGTTATAAACAATTCAAATCTGCTCCCCCGATTTACTACAAAAGCGCAAGATTATTAGTTTGATGCCCCCTGAAAAATTGGCTTTTGAAGGATTTCAATATCGAACTACCCGCATCAACGAAGCAATCAATCTTATGTGTCCGATAGACAGCAGATTAGAAGGCAAAAAAAATGGGACAAGTTTAAAACATTAAACTTGTCCCAAGAGGTGACCCCGCAGGGACTCGAACCCTGGACCTACTGATTAAGAGTCAGTAGCTCTACCAACTGAGCTACGGAGTCATTTCTTTATATTAAAAACGATACTTAAGAGCATCATCTTTAGTTACCCGACCTGGATTCGAACCAAGACAAGCAGAATCAGAATCTGCTGTACTACCATTATACTATCGGGCAATAAAAACGCAAATGTAAGATTTTCTGTTTTTACTTTTTCAATATCAAACACTTTATGCTGGTTATATTTTCAAAAGGACCGAAGAGAAAATTTTCAAAACCGGATTATCCCATAATTCAATACCGACTTTCACAACCGTAGCGTGCTTTTTACACCCAGAATAATGAGCCGGGCGAATGTACCATGGATTTCCTTTATCTCAATAAAAGAATCCTGACTTAAAAAACAGAAGGTTTCTCAAACTATCCTTCGCTGCCACAATCTCCTTCTTAACCCTTACTTTTGCGAAAATTAGTTGATATGCAAATTCTACTTGTATTACACGATCTGATTCGGTGGCTTATTTTATTTTTCGCTTTCTGGACTGTAATCACCGCCACGAGCGGGATAACGTCAAAAAGAGACTACACAGCCCGCGACAGCCGCACTAATTTCTTTTTTATGCTCGGGATGGATATTCAATTATTAATCGGGATGATCCTCTATTTTACCAATGGATGGTTTGAAAGCCTGAAACACATTGGGGAAAGTATGAAAGATCCGATGTTACGTTTCTTTACAGTAGAACATTCCCTCATGATGATCATTGCATGGATACTGGTACACGCCGGAAGAGTTTCTGTAAAAAAGGCAACTACTTCCCGGTCTAAGTTTAATAAAACGTTGATTTATTTTGGAATTGCTTTACTCATTATACTAATTGCCATTCCCTGGCCGTTTAGAGAAGCAGTTGCAAGACCATGGTTCAGATGGTTTTAGTAACTGAAAGCTGAAAATGAGAATGTGAAGAGGAAAGAGTAAAGAGTAAAAATTGAGCAGAACTAAATTACAAAGTCTCTAACCTATTAACCAATCAATCTGACAATAAAACAATCCATCCCAACCCTAACACTTACAAAGAAACCCAAAGAATTCAATGACGGAATCAAAAGAAGAAAGGCCCATAATATTAATAACAAATGATGATGGAATTACCGCACCCGGCATACACAGTCTGGTAAATGCAGTAAAAGACCTGGGCGACGTAGTAGTGGTAGCGCCTGATAAACCACAAAGCGGAATGGGACATGCTATTACGATAGGTGTTCCCCTGAGATTAAACAGAGTGAATGATCTTTTTGAAGGAGCGGAAGCATGGCAAACTAACGGTACTCCTGTGGATTGCGTAAAACTTGCCGTAGATAAAATTCTTCATAGAAAACCTGATATTTGCTTAAGCGGCATTAATCACGGAGCCAATCACTCCATCAATGTGATTTATTCAGGTACAATGAGTGCTGCCATGGAAGCAGCCATTGAAAGTATTCCGTCCATCGGATTTTCATTGCTCGATTATAGTATTGAAGCAGATTTTACTGCATCAGAATTTTATGTTCACAAAATCGTAAAGAGTGTTTTAAATAAAAAAAAGGAGAAACATTTTTTATTGAATGTAAATATTCCTGCTGTACCGCTCGACGTTATGCACGGCATAAAAGTATGCAGGCAGGCTTATGCGAAATATGATGAAGATTTTGATGAAAGGATGGATCCTCACGGAAGAAAATATTACTGGCTCACAGGAGAATTTAAAAATTTCGATACAGGCGAAGATACCGATGTATGGGCACTGGAACACAATTACGTGAGCGTAGTACCGGTACAATTTGATCTTACTAATTATACTCTTAAAAAACAACTGGAACAAAACTGGGACGTATTATGATCTTCAAAAAAGACAATTTCATCTTTGGACTGGCATTGGGTCTTATTGCTCCAATGATCGGATTCCTCATTTATAAATTAGTAAAATTCAAAAGTCTTTCTCTTTCTGAAATGTTTCAGTGGATGAGATTTAATCCCAGCCTGATCACGGTTTCCATCAGTGTTTCATTAATGGCCAATGCAATCCTCTTTACCATTTACATCAACGGGAACCGCGATAAGACGGGAAAAGGTATATTCATTATGACCATGATCTATGCTATTATTGCAATGGCATTCAAATACTTGTAAAGCACTTCAACACTTTTTTATTCTCCCATTAAGAGCCTTTCAGTATTCTTGTGGTTACTAATAGTTGACCAATATGTCTCATGGAATGTTCGGCCGAGTGAGTATATAAACCAATCAGCGTTGTAGGCACCTGGCGGCGGCCAATACCTCTTGCTTCAGTGAGCGTTTCTGCTTTTACGGTTTTTAATTCATCAACGGCCGCAGTTATTTGTTTGTCGAGCAGATCAAGCAATTGTGAGGCAGTGGGTGCCACTTCTTCTTTTTTTGTTTCCAAAGAAAGTAACTGCATCTGCTCTGCGCTTAACAATCCCTTTCTTGCATAAGTAAATAGCCGGTCAATGACTCCTCTTATATGTTTGAGATGAAATGCCGGAGAAGCAACGCCGGCAGGCCTTTCCCACAAAAGTTCTTCAGGAAAACCTTCCATAATACCATGTGCTTGTTCTCCTACTTCCAAAAGTGCATGAGCTATGGGTTGTAATAAACCCGGAACTCCTGTAATGGGGCCACGTTGCCATACTTCTATTCTTGATTCCATTATCGTATCCTTTTTATTTGATTTATAATACCAACAAAGGTAACGGTTTAGGGGCCAAAGAATTATCTTCCAGGACAACACACTACCATGGATTTTCTTTTTTCATCCACCAAATTATATTTATTTATTTTTACGAATACTAATGCGACTCTTATTAGGCTTATGAAGATATTTTTTATCCTACTGTTCGGATTGATAATAGGTTGTTTCCATGCTAAAGCACAGGTTATACCTAATTACAACCCTTACTCCACTATGACGCCAACAGAACTTGAAGCATACCGGCAATCCATCTGGAACACACTTCCCGCAGCCGTAGGATGGGTAAATGATTTCGAAGGTCTATTTAGTAACAAGGAAGAGGACTCTCTCGAAAGAAAGATCAATCATCTCGAAAAGGTAACCAGTATTGAGATCGCAATTGTAACTGTGGACTCAAATATGGTTGAGGGGGAGGAATTTAACAGACTTACTGATCGCCTCTTAAAAGAATGGGGCATAGGAAAAAAATCGAAGAGTAACGGAATTGTAATCTGCATTTCAAAAGACTACCGGAAATTATTTATCAGTTGTGATTTCGGGATTGATAAATACATGGATAAAGACGAAAAGAATAAAATTATCAATAAATATATTATTCCCTATTACCAAAAAGATAAATACTTCACCGGCACTCTCAATGGACTCAATGCCATCATTGATGAGATCAATAAAAAAAAGGACAGATACAACTGAGAATAAAATCCCCTCTTCACTTTTTTTCCGAACGCTTCATTAATACAAAACAGAAATGGCTAAAACATCAAACCGGACAAATAGTTCCAGACACAACCAGCAGGTACTATTTATACATCATTATTGATGATCAGCTACTTAAAATCCATTCCCAGATTATACATTACAAAACTCCAGATATCTGCTGCTTCATCAATTTGTTTATCGGTAGGCTTGCCACTGCCATGCCCCGCTTTGGTTTCCACGCGTATCAATGTAGGGTTGGTTCCATCATTATCTGCCTGTAAGGTGGCTGCGAACTTAAAACTGTGAGCAGGAACTACCCGGTCATCATGGTCGGCGGTGGTTACTAAAGTAGCAGGATATTTTATCCCGGGTTTCAAATTTTGTAAAGGAGAGTATCGAATTAAATTTTCAAAATCTTCTTTCTTATCACTCCTTCCATATTCTGTGGCCCACGCCCATCCAATTGTAAATTTATGATAACGCAACATATCCATAACGCCTACCTGTGGTATGGCCACTTTAAAAAGTTCAGGGCGCTGAGTCATTACAGCACCGATCAAAAGACCACCGTTACTGCCGCCACGAATCGCCAGTTTGTTTGGATTGGTATATTTTTTATTAATTAAAAATTCAGCCGCTGCGATAAAATCATCAAATACATTTTGTTTATTCTGCAACATTCCCCCTTTATGCCAGGCCTCTCCATATTCACTTCCTCCCCGCATATTCACTACTACATACACACCACCTTGCTCCAGAAAAAAGGCATTCGATATTGAAAACCCGGGAGTCATCGGGATATTAAAGCCACCATATCCATACATCAATACAGAATTAGTCCCATCAAGTCTCAACCCTTTTTTGTACGTAATAAACATAGGTACTTTCGTACCATCCTTGCTTATACAAAAAGACTGAACCGTCTGATAATTATCTGCATCTATTTTTGCTTCACTCTTCCTGAAAACAGTTGATTTTTCTGTTCCTATATCGTACCTGAAAATGGCCCCCGGATAATCGAAGGACGAATATGAATAAAAAATCACTTTATCATCTTTATGCCCTCCGAATCCGCCTGCAGTGCCGATACCAGGCAGTTGTATCTCATACGCGGAATGGCCTTCATAATCGGTTTGATAAATCCTGCTCGAAGCATCCTGTAAATAAGTAAGGAATAATTTACCTCCTGCTGTACCTACTGATTGCAATAACTCTTTTCTTTCAGGAATCACGGTTTCCCAGTGTTCCTTCCCGGGATTTTTCGGATCAATTAATACTACTTTATAATTGGGTGCATCTGCATTGGTACGTACCAATAACCGATCTCCATCATTATCAATAAAATCAGCTTCCGTATCAAACCCTTTTATCAACAAAACAAAATCACTTTTGGGCGAAGAATTTTTCATGTCCTTTACCCAAAGTTCAGAACCGCTTGTGCCCTCACTTTTACTCAATACTAGAAAATGTTCATCTTCTGTAAGGCTTGCTCCGATAATTCTGAGCGGATGTTCTTTGTCCTCATATATCAATCTGTCCTCGCTTTGTGAAGTCCCTATTTTATGGTAATAAACTTTGTGATTCTGGTTCTGAACTGTCATTTTTTCTTTTTCATCAGGAGCGGGATAACGGCTGTAATAAAATCCCTCATCCCCTTTCCAGGAAGCACCACTGAATTTTATAAAATGCAATTCATCTTTCAACAAACTTCTATCATTCACGTTGATAATATGAGCATCTTCCCAGTCGCTCCCCGACTGAGCTTCATAATAAACAGCATACTTACTGTGTTTACTAAATGAAATGGTACCTATTGCAGCAGTACCATCTTTACTCATTGTATTGGGATCCAGAAAAATTTCAGGCTTAGCATCCAACCCTTTTTGCCGGTACAATGCGGACTGATTCTGCAGCCCATCATTTTTATAATAGTAATAATAATCACCTTCTCTAAAAGGTGCTGAATACCGGGCATAATTCCACATCCCTCTAAGCCTTTGTTTTATTTTTTCACGAAATGGGATTTTAGATAAATACTCTTCAGTCACTTTATTCTCCTCTACCACCCATGCTTTAGTTTCAGCACTGTTATCATCTTCGAGCCAGCGATATGGATCTTTTACGATGGTTCCAAAGTAATTATCTTCCTGATCCACTTTTTTAGTATCAGGATATTTTATTTGTGAAAAGCCAAGGGTGCTTGATAACATCAGAGTAATAAAAATGAAGAACTTCATGATAAATATGTTTTATCAATGAAGATAAATTTATTTGAAGAATAAGAAAAATAAGAAAAACAGAATTAATAAAATGATTTATAAGTAGAGGAGATAGTATGAACATTCATTTTCCCGGATCAAAGTTTAATCTTTTCCTATCCCATTCCATCTACCTTCACCTCCCGGTTGATTTTCGAAACCAATCCCTGCAAAACTTTTCCAGGTCCACATTCTGTAAATTCTGTAGCACCATCGGCAATCATTTGCTCCACTGTTTGTGTCCACCTCACCGGGCCGGTAAGTTGGGCAATGAGATTGGCTTTTATTTCGGCAGGATCTGTAACTGCCGCAGCCACTACATTTTGGTAAATAGGGCAAAAAGGAATATTAAAATCTGTTTTCTCAATCGCCTCTGATAGTTCTTCTTTGGCTGGCTGCATCAAAGGTGAATGAAATGCACCGCCAACCGGAAGTACCAGTGCACGCTTTGCTCCTGCCTCTTTCATCAATATACAGGCTTCTTCAATTCCTCTGAGGGAACCGGAAATAACGATCTGGCCGGGACAATTATAATTAGCAGGAACCACTACTTCTTCTTTTATGGATGCACATATTTCTTCTACTTTTTTATCGTCAAGCGCCAGAATGGCGGCCATAGTAGAAGGATTAATTTCACAGGCTTTCTGCATGGCCTTTGCCCTTATGGAAACTAATTTCAAAGCATCCTCAAAACTCAGGCATCCATTGGCAACCAATGCAGAAAATTCGCCGAGAGAATGGCCTGCGACCATACCGGGTTTCTGTGAAGCCATCGTTTTAAAAGCAATCACCGAATGTAAAAAAACAGCAGGTTGTGTCACCTTGGTTTGCTTCAATTCATCGGCAGTACCAAGAAACATCACATCAGAAATTGAAAACCCGAGAATCTCATTTGCCTTATTAAAAAGTAATCTTGCCTGATCATCTTCATCATATAATTTCTTTCCCATTCCGGTAAACTGGGATCCTTGGCCCGGAAAAATAAATGCGTGCACCATAGAGTATGTTTATATTTAATTGTTTGGTTGAGCTTGCAGCCTTGAGTTATCTTCTTTTCACAAGGTCTGCCTGTATAAGATTTATAAATTCATTACGGGTTGTTTGCTTTTCAAATTCTCCATAAAATGCTGATGTAGTGGTAACAGAATTTTGCTTTTGCACACCACGCATCATCATACACAAATGTTCCGCTTCAATCACTACTGCCACTCCCAAAGGGTTGAGCGTTTCCTGAATAGCGCTTAAAATTTCTGTTGTTAATCTTTCCTGCACCTGTAACCTCCTTGCATATACATCTACTACCCGTGCAATTTTGCTCAGACCGGTGATCCATCCATTGGGGATGTAGGCAATATGTGCTTTACCGAAAAAAGGTAACATGTGATGTTCACACATACTGTAGAGCTCAATATTTTTCACGATTACCATTTCGCTGATGTCTTCATGAAATTTCGCAGAATTTAAAATAGCATGCGCATCCAATCCGTAACCCTGAGTGCAATACTGCATTGCTTTCGCAATACGTTCGGGAGTCTTTAATAACCCCTCCCGGTTAGGATCCTCACCAATAAGGCTGATTGCTTCCCGGTAATGCTCCTTTAATCCATCAGTCACTTCCTGATCGTAATGTTCTATTCTTTTATAAGCCATGAAAATATTTTTTAAAAATTAAGAAACGGGATATTCCGCAAAGTTTTTGGGTGTTTCATACAAACGAATTTGCAAATCTAGTATATCATCAAGTTTAGCGCGCAGAATATCATAGATAACAATGGCAATATTTTCAACCGTAGGGTTCAGGTGAGAAAATTGAGGCACATCCAGATTGAGATTTTTATGGTCCAGCTTTTCAAGCACATTCTCTTTAATTAAGTCGCTTAAAAACTTAAGATCAATCACAAAGCCTGTATCAACACCCGGTTCACCGGTAATTTTTACATCCAGTTCGTAATTGTGGCCATGATAATTTGGGTTATTACATTTGCCGAAAACAGCATAATTCTTTTCTTCATTCCACGCGGGATTGTGTAAGCGGTGAGCCGCATTAAAATGTTCTTTCCTGTAAACTGATACTCTTCTGTTCATCTTATAAATATAAATAAATCGTTTAAATTAATTGCCAAAATATTCTACATATATCCGGGGAGTTTCATACAGTTTTACCGAATGAAGTTGTACCTTTTGTGGCAATTTGGAAGATAACTGTTGCCATATAGCAATGGCCACATTCTCCGTAGAGCACATCCTGTCTTTTAAAAATTCCACATCAAGATTCAGGTTCTTATGATCCAGTTCTTCCAGAACAAACTGCTTTATGAGTAAGCTTAACCTTTTTGAATCCATCACAAATCCCGTATCTGCTGTTACCTCACCTTTTACTGTGATGTGCAATTCGTAATTATGCCCATGCCAGTTCTCATTGGCACATTTACCAAAAATCAATTCATTCTTTTCTTTATCCCAATCGGGATTAAACAATTTATGTGCAGCGTTAAAATGTTCTATACGGGTTAAAAATATCATTCAAATAATTAAATTTCAGGCAAAGGTAAAACCATCTACGCACAATACGATTGTAAACCCGAAATTTGCCGGATGAATTTGTTAATTGTTTCCGCAACACGATTCGAGGTAGAACCATTTTTAAAAGAGAAGAGTAATGCCGATGTATTGATAACCGGCATAGGAGTTCCGGCAACTATCTTTCAACTCACAAAAAGACTATCAGAGAAAAAATACGAACTTGTAATACAAGCTGGAATTGCGGGCACATTCAATCACCGTTTTAATTTATCAGAAACAGTATTGGTAAAGGAAGACACATTCGCAGATATTGGGATTGAAGAAAACGGAACATTTAAAACTCTTTATGAATCAGGTTTTCAGGATAAAAATGATTTCCCTTACACAGGCGGATGGCTTGTAAACCATCATTCATTTTTAGAAGAAAATAAATTACCTGTTGCGAAAGGAATTACAGTAAATACAATTACCGATAATCCTTTACAAAACCAATCAAACAAAGATAAATTTGCAGCGGATATTGAAAGTATGGAAGGCGCTGCATTTCATTATGTTTGTCTTCAACAGAAAATAAATTTCCTACAGTTGCGCAGCATTTCAAACAAGGTGGGCGAAAGAGATAAAACAAAATGGGAATTGAGAAATGCAATTGAGAGTCTGAATAAAGAATTACTAAAAATCGTTAAAGAAAATAAATAAAACCATGAATTTTACACTTGGATTTTCACCATGCCCCAATGATACTTTTATCTTCGATGCATTGGTCAATAAAAAAATAGATACCGGTGATTTTCAATTCGCAGTGAGATTGGAAGATGTGGAAACATTGAACAATCTTGCCAAAGAAGAAGTATTGGATCTCACCAAAATCAGTTATGGCGTACTACCGCTGATTACCTCCAAATACAGAGTACTCAATAGCGGAGGTGCACTCGGCAAAGGCGTGGGACCACTTCTCATTTCTCAAAAGCCGGTTAATTTTAACGATGTTGAAAAATATACGATCGCTATTCCCGGTAAAAATACTACTGCCCATCTTCTATTTTCTCTTGCATTTCCTCACGCTAAAAAGAAAGTTTTCAAAAGATATGATGAAATAGAAAATGCGGTGCTTGAATCGGAAAATATTCTCGGTGTTATCATTCATGAAAACCGGTTTACTTATATGGATAAAGGCTTGCACAAAATTATAGACCTCGGAAATTTCTGGGAAGAAAAAACTTCATTTCCAATTCCTCTCGGTGGTATCGTTGCTAAAAGAAGTATTGATGAAAAAATTTTGATGCAGGTAGATGCTTTGATAAAAGAAAGTATGGAATATGCCTTCGAGCACTATCCTTTAATAAGTGATTATGTAAAAGAACATTCACAGGAAATGGAAGTGGAAGTAATGAGAAAACACATTGATCTGTATGTCAATAAATTTTCCATCAACCTTGGGGAAGAAGGAAGGAATGCTGTTCAAAAATTTATGAAAATTTACCGGAGAACTCATGAAAATACAAGTCAGGTAGAGCTTTCAGATAAGGAGCTTTTTCTGGAAGAAGAGTAATCTACTGCTATACATTATGAATAATCTCCTGATAAATTTTCTTTGTAACCCTGTTTTCATAAATATTTCCACGAAAACTTTTTACCCACCGAACCGGATGAATCGCATTGGTAAGAAATAATTCATCAGCACCCAATACATCATCAATAGAAAGAATCTTTTCTGTTACAGTACAATCTTTCAAAGAAAATTTTTCCAGCATCCACCGGCGCATAGTGCCCGCCACACAACCTTCCGACAAGGGAGGTGTAAAAACATTTTTACTCTTTATGATACATATATTCGCAATAGATGATTCGCAAATTCTATCGTAAGCATTCAAAATAATGGCATCATTTAGTTTATTCTTTTTTGCGAACAAACCCGCCATTACAGAAGGCAAATAATTATTTGATTTCAAATTAGAAAAATGATCACAACTTTTTCTTATATCGGGGAATACATCCACGATTAACCCGTTTTCATTCAACTCTATCTTTTCAGATAGAGGCCACTCTTCAATAATATATTCGGGGAAATTATTTTCATTATCAGAAATACCCCCATCACCACGAAAGGCCATCAGCCTTATTCTCGCATTTTTTTGATTTGAATTTCGTAATAAAAGCTTGTTTACTTCAAAAAGAAAAAAATTCTGTGAAAAAAAATCAGGAATATTAAATTGCAAAGTTCTCATCCCGGAAAAGAATCTTTCGAAATGGAAATCAACATTTAAGATTCTTCCTTCCTGCATTCGCATGGTTTCAAATAATCCATCACCATAACGTAAGCCATGGTTAACCACGCTTATTACAGGTTCATTCTGAGGAAAATACTTGCCATTATAAATAAAAAAATGCTCATCCATAATTTTAACATGAATGAGCAAAAATAGTTAGTTGAATTGAGTAACGGCTTTAATTTTCCTGTTCGAGCAGATTATTTTTAACGGCAAACATGATAAGCCCCGCCGTACTCTTAGTTCCTGTTTTCACTTTCAGTTTGTCGCGGATCGCTTCAATTGTACGCGGGCTAAGTTCTACTGCTTCAGCAATTTCGCGTGTGCTTTTTTCTCCGCACATCAATCGTAAAATAGTAATTTCTTTCTCTGTGAGGGTGGCATCTTCCTGCTGTAATTTGAAAGGGGATGTCACATTTCTTTGACGGAGGTTATTTAAGAGTGCTTTATTAGTTAAAGAATTAAAGTAAAATTCCTGCTGATAACACGTCTTAATGGCTTCGTAAATCACCTCGGCATCTGATGTTTTTACCAGATAACTATTAGCACCCAACTCCATTAACCTGGTAATCACACTTTGATCATCCAGTAAAGTGAGCATGATGACTTTAATCTGAGGATATAGCTTTTTTATTTCAGGCAACGCAGCAATACCATCCATTACCGGCATCTGTATATCAAGAAGAATTACATCGGGCTGAATACCTTTCAACATATTTAAAAGATGAGACCCGTTATCTGCTTCTGCAATTATCTTAATATCCTTTTTGGAGGAAAGTGCCGTTTTTACACCCGCTCTGTACAATACATGATCGTCCACTATCATCACATCAATCACATCTCCGGTTTCTTGTTTCATAGATTATTAACGATTTTTTTTATAAACATATACATGTACAAAATTCTATTTTAATATTTGTAGATCATACAGAATAATTACCAAATTTAAGGCATCGTAATTATACGAGCCTTTTAAGTAAAAAGACTCACAATATCGCGGATTTAACTTATTGCACTCCTGCCATCCAAAAAACGCTTCAAAAAATAAAAAGCAATCACAATACTTCCCAAAACCCTCACGGCTATACCGGCAACATGTCCGGAATTATAGGTAAAACCCTCTCCGGGAACAATGAATGTTACATGAGTAAGCTGGATAATAGACTGTATCGCAATAATCAGGGAAAAAACGCAGGCGATTATAAAAAATATTTTCTTTTTCATATTGTGTATTATTTAGTCTCCCGAAAATAAAAAACCAATCTTTCCTTTCTTTCAGTTCAAACTACTTTTTCTTCTGGCTCTTGGGAGCAAAAATGGCAAACATTCTTTTTCCTTCTAATTTGGGCATACTTTCGAGGGTACCTACTTCTACCAGCCTTTCGGCAAATTTTAATAATAATAACTCACCTCTTTCCTTAAACATGATCGCTCTTCCTTTGAATTGTACATACGCTTTTACCTTATTACCATCTTTCAAAAAGTTCGTCGCATGTTTTGATTTAAAATCAAAGTCATGATCATCTGTATTCGGCGTAAAGCGTATTTCTTTTACTTCAGAAACTTTGCTTTTTGCTTTCATGTCTTTTTCACGTTTCTTTTTTTCATAAAGAAACTTATTGTAGTCTATCACTTTACAAACGGGTGGATCAGCTTGTGGAGAGATCTCTACCAGATCAAGGCCTTGTTCATTTGCAATTCGCTGGGCTTCAGCGATAGGGTAAATTCCTACTTCAATGTTTTCGCCAACCAATCGTACGTTGGGTACTTTTATCATGTGATTGGTACGGTGCTCCTGTTGTTGTTCTTTTCTAAAACGGGGATTAAACGCGCCTCTCGGCCGGGGTGGAAATGCCATTAATTGATTTTAGGTTAAAAATTTATTTTGTTTATTTAATTAAGAATAATTTGATAATATAAAGAAAGAATCCTGCAATACCTATTCTGGTTACTATTACCCAAATAATGATAGAATTGAACCTTTTTTCATATTTAATCTACTTGAAATTTTAGTATTTCTTCTTTTAAAGGCACATCAACCTCCCTGGCAAAAAAACACTTGACTCGCCCTCATTCATTTCTTTATTTCTTATTCTTCACTTCCTCTTTAATACTTTCAATTACTTCATTCAAAGTTTTTGTTCCCTCATCCCCTTTTCCCTGCCTTCTCACAGAAACTTTTTCATCACTTACTTCCTTTTCACCAATAATAAGCATTAATGGAATCTTTGCCAATTCTGTATCTCTTATTTTCTTCCCAATTTTCTCACTTCTGTCATCAATTTCTGCACGAATATCATTATTTTTTAATTGAGATAAAATATTTTTTGCATAAGGTATAAATTTATCACTTATCGGCAAAATTTTTACCTGTACCGGTACCAGCCACATCGGAAATTTTCCCGCACAATGCTCTGTGAGCACAGCCACAAATCTCTCCAAACTTCCAAATGGTGCACGATGGATCATCACCGGCCTGTGTTTGGCATTATCCTCACCGATATAAGTAAGGTCAAATCTTTCGGGCAAATTATAATCCACCTGTATAGTTCCCAACTGCCATTTTCTTCCAATCGCATCACGTACCATAAAATCCAATTTCGGGCCATAAAAAGCTGCTTCACCATATTCAATCACCACATTTTTTAATCCCTTTTCTTCTACTGCTTCTACAATATCTTTTTCAGCTTGTTCCCAGTTTTCGTCACTACCTATATATTTTGTGTGATCGTTCTGATCACGTAAAGAAATCTGTGCAGTATAATCGTTAAAGCCAAGTGAACTAAATGTATATAAAACAAGATCAATCACTTTCTTAAATTCATCTTTCACCTGATTGGGCATACAAAATAAATGAGCGTCATCTTGTGTAAATCCACGCACCCGCGTAAGCCCGTGTAACTCACCTGATTGTTCGTAGCGATATACGGTGCCAAATTCTGCATACCTCAATGGTAGATCCTTATAGCTTCTTGGTGCTGATTTATAAATTTCGCAATGATGCGGGCAATTCATTGGTTTCAGAAAAAACTCCTCTCCTTCTACCGGAGTTTTTATTGGCTGAAAACTATCTGCTCCGTATTTTTCATAATGGCCACTGGTTACATACAAACTCTTAGAGCCAATATGTGGCGTGATCACCGGAAGATATCCTGATTCCAATTGTGCTTTCTGCATAAAATCCTGCAGTCTTTGACGAAGCATGGCACCTTTCGGTAACCATAAAGGCAATCCAGCTCCTACTTTTTCAGAGAAGGTAAACAGTTCCAGTTCTTTTCCTATTTTCCTATGATCTCTTTTCTTTGCTTCCTCCAGGAAAATAAGATATTCATCCAATTCTTTTTGATTAGGAAAAGTAACGCCATAAATGCGGGTGAGCATTTTATTTTTCTCATCACCTTTGTAATAGGCGCCGGCAATACTGGTGAGTTTGATTCCTTTTATAAACCCTGTAGAAGGAATGTGCGGGCCACGGCAGAGGTCGGTGAATTTTCCCTGTGAATAAAAAGTGATATGCCCATCCTCCAATCCTGAGATCAGGTCCAGTTTGTAATCATCTCCTTTCTTCTCAAAATATTGTATGGCATCCTCCTTTGAGATTTCTTTTCTGATATAGGGGTTGTTTTCTTTGGAAAGTTCTTTCATCTTCTTCTCAATCTTCTCAAGGTCACCCTCAGTGATTACATTATCACCGAGATCCATATCATAATAAAAACCCTTTTCTATTGGTGGTCCTACCCAGAATTTCACTCCCGAAAAAGTACCCTCTACCGCTTCTGCCATCAGGTGCGCGGAGGAGTGCCAGAAAGTAGATTTTCCTTTATCATCATCCCATGTTAGAAATTTTATGGAGGCATCTCCAAGGATCGGGCGCGAAAGATCCCACACCTCCCCATTTACATCGGCTGCTAAGATTTTTCTTGCAAGTCCCTCACTGATTGACTTTGCAATATTCATTGCTGAAGTGCCCTGTTCATACTGTCTTACAGCCCCATCCGGAAAAGTAATATTCATTGTTCTATTAACTAAAGATTATGTTTTCTAGATCCGATAGTTATCGGATTTGAAACGCAAATTTAACGAAGTATTAGACAAAGATGGTATTCCTTTGATGCAGGAAGACTTTAATAACAATTAATTTTGACTCAACAAAGAACATGGCATGATGAAACAGATATTTACCTTACCCATTTTACTACTCATGAGTTCAGGTGTATTTGCTCAACATACATCTTCCCAAAGGTATCAGGCTCAAAAGAAACAATCCCATCACACAAAAGAAATTAATTTTAACGGGCAATGGAAAGGTGGATTCAACGAAACCGGCGGAGGAACTCTCAGCCTCGCAGATGATGATATAAAATACGTTTTGGAATTAACTATAGATGGATCCAGGGTTTCGGGATATTCTTATACCTATTTTACAGAGATAGATAAAAAATACTATACTATTTGCCGGCTCACCGGTGTACTTGACCGTTCTACCAATGATATTACAGTAACAGAAGTTGAAAGAACCAAGTTCAATACGCCTCCCGATTTTGGAAATTGTTTTCAAACCCACCGCTTGCATTATGAAAAAGATACCGGCAACACAGAAGTCCTCCGGGGTACATGGATACCTGCTCCCAACCAGGGCAGGGGTTGCGGAACTGGCACTACCATACTTTCGAGAAGAATCGTAAATCCGCTTCCGATAGGGTTCTTACCCAAACAAAAACACAATATTGTAAAAGCTACCCCTAAAAAAACGGTTCCACATAGACCTGCAACTGCTACTCACCCGAAAACTTCTACCGCAAAGAACACACCCATTCGAAAGCCAAAAATAGAAGTTCCTGAGAAAGTAGGAAGTGCTATTTCTAAAAATGAAATCACCACACCCAAACAGGATATAAGAAGTCAACGTATCACTACTCCAACCTCCATATCCGGATTTGAAAGCAGGAGAAAAGATATTGTCAAAACCATACGCATTGAGCAACCTACTTTTAAACTTGATTTTTATGACAACGGCGTAATTGACGGTGACTCTATCACTGTTTTTTATAATGGGAAAATAGTATTGTCTCACAAAAGATTATCAGAAAAACCCATTTCTCTTACACTTTCCCTCGATAAAAATGTAAAAGAGAATGTAGTAACTATGTATGCCGATAACTTAGGTACCATACCGCCAAATACAGCGCTCATGGTAGTTACCGACGGCGGAAAAAGGTACGAGGTGAGAATGGAATCAGACTACGGAAAAAGTGGAAGCGTGATCTTTGAACACAGTGATGAAAAATAACAACCGGGGTTGCTACCCAATTTTTTTATGAGTAGCGGTGATATCGTTCAAGTTATTTTTTCATCCTTATCAAGATCCTAACCATCTTTACTTCGTGCTGTAGCGCTCATTGATAAACAACCTTTTCAGCAAAATAAGTTAAAGCGAATCCCCCTATTTCTCAAACGTATGTTATTCTGTTATTATTATAAAATATTTACACAAATGCGGCAGATAAATCAACCATCCGGATAGCCGGCTTATTAGGTAGTTGGCTGGTTAAACCAATAAATCAATTAAATTTGCATCCTTAAAATTATTATGTGGCACTGATAAAAAGTATTTCGGGAATAAGAGGCACCATTGGTGGGAATCCCGGAGAAAACCTCACACCGTTAGATATTGTAAAATTTACAGCTGCCTTTGCAGCCTCGCTATCGCAAACTTCTACCAGCAAAACCATTGTTATTGGTCGCGACGGAAGAATGAGCGGAAAGATGGTGAGTGGCCTGTGTGCCAATACCCTGATTGCCTGTGGGTTTAATGTGATTGACCTTGGTCTCACTACCACCCCTACCGTGGAAATTGCCGTAAAATCAGAAGGTGCTGCCGGTGGTATTATCCTTACTGCGAGCCACAATCCCAAAGAATGGAATGCATTGAAACTTCTCAATGGTGACGGGGAATTCATTAATGCAGAAGTAGGTGAAAAAGTACTTGATATGGCTGAAAAAGAAGAGTTCAATTTCGTTCCGATAGATAAAATAGGAACCTATGTTGAAGATGATTCTTATCTGCAAAAACATGTTGATGCCGTTGTGAATTATAGTCTGGTAGATGTGGAAGCCATCAAAAAGGCAAAATTTAAAATAGTAGTAGATCCCATTAATAGTTCAGGAGCCATCTATGTTCCGGCCTTATTAAAAGCATTGGGTGTAAAAGATATTATAGTAATCAATGAAGAGGTAAACGGAAGATTTGAACACAATCCCGAGCCTCTTCCCAAGAACTTAAACGGGCTAAGCAATGAAGTGGTGAAGCAAAAAGCTTCTCTGGGTATAGCTGTAGATCCCGATGTGGACAGGCTTTGTTTCGTATGTGAAGACGGCAGCATGTTTGGTGAAGAATATACACTGGTTGCCGTAGCCGATTATATTCTCACACATAGGAAGGGAAATACCGTTAGCAACATGTCATCTACCAAATCACTGAAAGAAATTACACATCAGCATGGTAGTGAGTATTTCCCTTCAGCCGTAGGAGAAGTAAATGTAGTAAGCAAAATGAAAGAAAAGAATGCAGTCATCGGAGGTGAAGGCAACGGGGGTATCATTGTTCCCGATTTTCATTATGGCCGTGATGCTCTTATCGGGATCGGATTATTCCTTACTCACCTTGCTCACTCTAAAAAAAGTATTAAACAATTGAGAGGTATCTATCCCGATTATTTTATTTCCAAAAACAAGATTACCCTTGAAGACAGTGTAGATGTAAAAGACGTGTTTCAAAAAATAAAAGACAAGTATAAAAACAATCCTATCAATACTGAAGATGGATTAAAGATAGAATTTGGAAATGACTGGGTTCACCTGAGGACCAGCAATACGGAGCCGATATTAAGAATCTATTCTGAGAGTAATTTTGAAACTACAGCGGAAAATATCGCCAAGAAAATTATGAAAGATATCAAAGAAGTGATGTGATCTTAATCACTTTGGCTCCCTGATCAGAAAAAACGAACGATCTTATATGAAAAGAATTTATTTTGACAATGCTGCTACTACTCCGCTTGACCCGGAAGTATTTGAGGCAATGAAACCTTTCTTCACCGAAAAATTCGGTAATCCTTCTTCCATCTATTCTTATGGCCGCGAAACAAGATTGGCCATTGAGAATGCAAGAAAATCTGTTGCAAAAATTCTAAATGCGCACCCCGCAGAAATATTCTTTACCAGCGGTGGAACAGAAAGTACCAATACAGCCATCACCGCAGCAGTATGTGATCTTGGGTGTAAACAAATCATAACCTCTCCCATCGAACACCATGCTACGCTGCATTCTGTAGAGCACCTTTCAAAAACCGGGCAGGCAAAATTAACCTACGTAAAAATTTTACCCAACGGACAAGTTGATTATGATGATCTTGAAAAGCTGCTAAAAGAAAGCAATGTAAAATGCCTCGTAAGTTTAATGCACGCCAACAATGAGATCGGCGACATCACCGATATAGAAAGAGTAGGAAATTTATGCAAAGAGTACAATGCCATCTTCAATGTAGATACGGTTCAAACAGTTGGCCACTTTCCCATTGACCTCCGCAGCCTTCCTGTACATTTCATTAATGCTGCCGGACATAAATTTCATGGCCCGAAAGGAGTAGGTATTTTATACATCAATGAAAACGTCAAGATACATCCGTTTATAAATGGTGGCAGCCAGGAACGCGGTATGCGGGCCGGTACCGAAAATGTTTACGGTATTGTAGGTTTTGCCAAAGCCCTGGAACTCTCCATCGCACATCTTGAAACCGAAAGCAGGCATATAAAAGAAGTACGGGATTACATGAAAGAAAGTCTATCAAAAAATATTCCCGGCGTCCACTTCAATGGTGATCCTAACGGGAAAGTTCTTTATACTGTTTTAAGTGTTGCTTTTCCAAAAACAGAAAAGTCTGAAATGCTTCTTTTCAATCTTGATATTCATAACATTTGCGCCAGTGGTGGAAGCGCCTGTACTTCAGGTGCCGAAGCGGGAAGCCACGTAATCCGTACCATCACCAATAATCCCAATCAGGTCACTGTTCGTTTTTCTTTTAGTAAATACAATACCAAAGAAGAAGTAGATGAAGTGATGGAGAAATTGAAAGAGATGATATAAACAATTCAAACTAACCAATACAATTCCATTTCAGGATCGTAAGAAAATTCAATAGTATTAATCATTTGTGCTAAAAAGCCGCCACTTCGCAAAGTAGCAAAACGTCAGTTGCAAGCATCATGAATAGATCCGGTTCAATAAATCAAAAAGGCATAAGAATATGAGAGATACAATGTTGATGCTACACTTCATCGGGTTAGCCATGGGATTAGGAACCAGCTTTGCTCATGCATTTTTAGGTAAAACAATATCTAAAATGGAAAGAAGTGAAGCTAAAAAATTCAAACATCAGATTATGGCTTTAAGTCAAATGGGATATGTCGGAATTTTTCTTTTAATTACTTCGGGAATCTACCTTATAGTTCCCTATTGGTCAGCAATAACAACCTATCCACTCTTGATTATAAAATTAATTTTAGTTTTTATTCTAGTATTCTTAATTGTGTTAATCGGCAAAGGGGCCAGAAAGGATTATAAAAGTGATACAGAAGAAAATTCAAAAAGAATAGGACTTATGGGTAAATTTACTTTAATAATAGGCATTACTATCATTATCCTTGCGATCAATATTTTTCATTAAATAGATACAGCATCAAGGATGCAAGCCGCTCTCCTGGTTTTATCGAAACCAATAGTTCCAATCTTCTGTCTTTAATCTCCCATAACTTCAAATTCGCCATTTAACCTGATATCTTCGGAAGAGGCGCCTACCATCACTTTGAAGGTTCCCGGTTCCACTACAAAATGCATATCGCGATTCCAGATGGAAAGATCATCGGGTGTTAAAGTAAAAGTTGCTGTCTTCGTTTCACCAGCATTAAGATGGATTCTGTCGAAGCCTCTTAATTGTTTTTCATAAGTGGTAACAGAAGTTACTTTTTCATTAATATACAATTGCACTACTTCATCCCCTTCTCTTTGGCCGGTATTCTTTACATCAAAACTCACCGTAACGGTTCCCTGCGAATTTTCTTTTTGAGGTATAATTTTTAAATTACTGTAATCAAAAGTGGTATAGCTTAATCCATAACCAAAAGGATATAATTTTCCTTTCAATCGCGCAGTTTCACCTCTATCAGTTTGCGCACTTGGCTTGGAGGGAAAATTCATTGGCAATTGCCCTACGGAACGTGGAAAAGTAAGTGTCAATTTTCCACCGGGATTATAGTCGCCAAACAAAACATCTGCAACCGCTGTACCACCATAAGTTCCGGGATACCATGCTTCTATTATGCCGAAGATATTTTCTTTTACCCAGTTAAAACTGATTGGTTGCGAATTAATAAAAATTACTACTACCGGTTTGCCGGTAGCCTTGACAGCTTTAATTAAATCCAGTTGAAAGCCGGGTAAATCAAGGGTTGTACGCGATTTATTTTCACCAGCAGTCTTAGTATCTCCTCCCATTACCATGATCACGGCATCCGATTTTTTTGCTAACGCAACAGCAGAATCCATTTGTGATTGTTCTGTTGAAGTAGGCGGCTGTGGGAGTACTTCACTTTCGGGCCAGTTCCTATCAACAATCTCACAACCTTTTGCATAATTTACCTGAACATTTTTTCCGAGTTTTTCCCTGATACCTTCCAAAACTGTGATACCCTTTGTACCATGGGGGCCATAATGAGTATCAGCATAATCAGCATTATCTGCATTGGGCCCTATCACCGCAACGGATTGAATATTTTTACTGAGCGGCAAAATAGCATTTTGTTGCCCCGGCAGGCGATCATTTTTCAACAATACAATACACTCACGTGATGCCTGTAAAGAAACTTTTTTATGTTCAGGATTATTAACAGTCTCTACCGATTTCTGAGCATCTTCAATATAGGGATGATCAAATAATCCCAGCCAGAATTTCACTCTCAATACATCTCTTACTCTTGCATCCAACGTTTTCATAGAAACCTTTCCGTCTTTTACATCTTTTCGTAATGGCAGGATCATGGTAGATGGCGAACTGAAATTTGTGCGCACATTCATACCGGCGTTTACAGCCTGCGCTACCGCATCATCACGGTCCTTTGCCACGTGATGCTTACTGAACAAGTATTCCAGGGCATCACTATCCGATACTACATATCCTTCAAACCCAAATTCCTGTCGTAATCTTTTGGTAAGCCAATAATAACTTCCGATAATCGGGATACCGTCATAATCATTGTAAGAAGCCATGATACCAAGTATGCCCGCTTCCCGTATCACATGCTCAAATGGAGGCAGTAACAAGGTCTCCACTTCGCGCCTTGGCATTTGTGGATCGGTTCGTGCCATACCCTCTCTTGCCCCAAAATTTGCACTGTAAATAGCAAAATGCTTTGCAGTGGACACAATCGTATGATCCTGTTGCATTCCTCTTGCCATCTCCACGCCAAGGCGGCTAACCAGGTAGGGTGATTCTCCATAAGATTCTTCAAGCCGCCCCCAGCGCTGATCACGTGCTACATCCAATATAGGGGCATACACATTGGTGTAGCCCATTGCCCGTCCTTCGAGGCCTGTAATCCTCCCCTCTTTATTCACCAGATCTTTATCCCATGTATTCCCCATTGCAAGTTGTGTAGGAAAGCCGGTGGTGCCATACGCCTCCACACCTCGTATTCCTTCATCGGTAAAATCAACAGGAATACCCAGCCGTGTATCTTCAATAAAAAACGCCTGTGTAGTATTCATCGCCCACACATGCTTCTTAATATCCTTAATAATATCTATTGAGGCTATGGGGACATTCCATTCAATAAAACCATTGAGATGTTCATCAATATTGGCGATCCCATCTTTCCAGATTTCATTTTTCCATTGAGGCGTAGGCAACGAATCTTTCAAAACGCGATGATAGCCATACAATGTAGCTGTCTGGCAGGTTTTTTCTTCCATCGTCATCTGCGATAAGAGATCGTCAATTCTTTTATCCATAGGTTGCGACGGATCTTCATAAATATCTTTTTTGCCATTTTTATTCAGGTCAATCCATCCTTTGTGATAAATACTTTTCATGTTCGGTTGAAAAGATTGTGCACTGGAATTTTGAGAAAAGAAAAAAGAGAAGATGAACAGAGCGTAGTTTTTTAAAGACATGGAGGACTTTTTAAATAATGAATGAGCAACAAAATAGAATTACAAGATACCGGGTATTCTTCTACAAATAGAATATCATCAAACCCGTACTCAAAATTATGAATCAGAATGATACTAACGTAAAGTTTTTGGTGGATAATTTGATCGGTCTGAATAGAATACTGAGAATGGCCATCTATGAAGAGGGCTGTTGAGTGGGTAAAAGGAATATCCAAATGCAATAATCCTATCACCCTTCAGGTATTAAATTATTTTAGAACACAATAAGAGGTCACTTCGTATCGTAAAAACGCCATTGAGTCGTAAAATTTTCCGGTAATTTCTGCCCGGTAATAATAGCCCGAAACATTTCAATAGGAATGGTGCCTTCATGCAGAAAAGCATCATTGAATTGTTTATCAGTCATTTTTTTACTATCAACCATCTCATGATGCAGTGCATGCATTTGCAATGCACCAAACATATACGCCAGTTGATATAATGGTCCATAGCCTCCGGTAAAAGAACGTCGTACTTCCGATTCGGCGCTGGCTCTTTCAAGCCCTACCCGATCGGCGAGGTAATCAATACATTGCTGTGGTGTCCAGTTGCCGAGGTGATAATTGAGTGAAAAGATGATACGGGCACAGCGCGTCATTCTCCAGAAAAGTGAGCTAATCTTTTCTTCAGGAGTGTGGTCATACCCTTTGTCCCACATTATCATTTCCCAATAAAATGCCCATCCTTCCACAGAAAACGGAGTGCTGAAAACTCTACGATATGTCTTGTAACGCCGTCCCATAAAGAACTGAAGATTATGGCCGGGAATTAATTCATGATATACTTCTGCATTGGCAAATGCAAAATTATTACTTCGCAGGCTCATCATCTTACTATCATAATCCATTTCATCGGTGGGATAAGCAATTAATATTTCGGGGCCTCCAAGAAAATAAGATGCATACTTCTGCTCTTGGGTACTCAACATATCCATACGCCAGGCTTCTCTTGCCAGTGGAGGAATGGTAACAAGGTTCAGGCTGTCAATAAAATGAATTGCTTTTTCTTCCAGCCGGTTGATCAGCTCAGGCTGGCTGCCCGGAGCCACATAATTCTCTTTTACTTTTTCCAATGCTTTTCTCCAGTCATTGCCGAAACCCATTTGGCAGGAAGCTTTTAACATCTCACTATCGCACCAGGCAAATTCTTTGTACGCTATTTTAATTAATTCTTCAGGTGTGTACGGGATCATTTCCGATCGTAGCAATTGTTCAATTTTAGCACGGCCTACCGGATGGCCGATGATCCCCGAACTGTCCATTGCTTTATCTGCTTTTACTACCGGTTGCAATGAAATCCACTTGGAATAAGCATTCAATGCCGAGTCAGTATCCGGAAAAGTTTTCTTCATCCACCAGCTAAAACCGGGATCGTAACCATTATAAAAAGAATATACATTTTTCAAACCCTTGCGTAATTCGCTGATGGTCTCGCGCACTTTGTTTGATAGATTCTTATCGGCTAAAGGATTTTTAGATACGACTGCTTTCGCTTTTTTAATCTGAATTACTACCTCATTAAAATCTTTTGCAGTAACCATAGCATCAGGCTTCTGGCCTCTTCTTCTTTTTTGTTGAAGTGCTATTACACCCTCTGCAAAAGGCAATGCATAACTGTATTGACGGTATTCCTTTTCATTCTGCTGAAGATCATACTGGTCATTTTGAATATTTCTTCTGAGCAGCAGGTAATCAACTCTGTCGGATACACTCAATGCATTAAAATCAATGGCTTTTAATCGGTTGAGCCATTGGGAATACAATTGGTTAAATCGTAAAAAATATTCAGGGCTATGAGGAAAAATATATACTTTGTTCAGATCAGATACATCAGCCCCATACTCTGCAATAAGCCCGGGAACTGTATCGGAATAGAGAGGACTTTGATAATTTTTCGGGCTCGCTATAACCTTAGTGGAGAACGATACAAGAAAGAAAATAAAAAGTAAAGAGATAGATTTTAATTGCATGACCAATAGTTTTGCGATGTTTTGTAAAATTAGCAGAATTGGGGATGACAAGATCTAGTAAATTTTAATTTTCCCTATTTGTGTTACATGCAAAAACATCGAGATAGTTCTTTAAACGGAATTCACGAAAAGTGTGAATTTTATAAAAAAATTTTATGCATGATGTATCTACTTATAGATTGGTTACAATCGGGACACAGCGAAAGAAGCACTAAAAAAAATGAGATCCAATCACAATATTGTCCAGTGCAGACTAAACCTATTATAAAGGTTGGCTGTTACCACCATCCTCATTTTATTTTCCTATCCTGTACAATCTGCCCTGATCGGTAATTGCATAGAGGGCACCATCTTTTCCCTGTGTGATATCCCTGAACCTTTGTGATTCATCTGCAAGCAATCTTTCTTCTCCCACGACTTTATTGTCTTTAATAACGAGCCTGTCTATGTGTTGTGCACTCAATGAGCACACGAATAAATTATCTTTCCATTCGGGAATAGAATCGCTGCTGCAGAAGGTCATACCGCTTGGAGATATTACCGGATCCCAATAATATATGGGTTGTTCCATACCTTCTTTTTGCTGGATACCTTCTCCAATCTTTTTTCCATTATACTCGATGGAATAAGTAATAATAGGCCATCCATAATTTTTTCCGGGCCGTATAAGATTGATCTCATCGCCACCACGTGGGCCAAATTCGGATTCCCAAAGGTCGCCTGTAACAGGATTGAAGGCAAGCCCCTGTACATTTCTATGACCATAAGAATATAACTCCGGCCTTGCTCCTGCATGATTCATGAAAGGATTGCCGGGAGCCGCTTTTCCGTCAGTAATAATGCGGATAATTTTCCCCAGAGAAGAATTGAGGTATTGTGCCTGTGGCCTGGTTTCTATATCCGAACGCTCGCCGGTACTAAAAATAAGATTCCCAGTGGTATCAAAAAGAATGCGGCCTCCATAATGCAATGTACTGTTGTGTGCAGGAGTGGCGCGATAAATGACTTGTGCATTTCCAATGGTTTTTTCATCTGCAGATAATTTACCCTTGGCAACTGCAGTAAGATTTCCATCGGATTCTTTCTCGGAAAAAACCCAATAAACCATCCGGTTTCTTGCAAAATCAGGATCTAGTGTGAGCCCTAATAAACCACCCTGGCCGGAAGAGTTTACTTTAGGAATACCGGTGATAGCTTCACTTAAAGTTCCATCCTGTGAAGCGATTCGCATATCTCCATCTTTCTCAGTGATCAGAAAACGTCCATCAGGAAGACTGGTGATTCCCCACGGTCTGTGTAATCTATCGCTCAATATTTTAATTTGATAGGCGGAAGTTGTTTTCACACCGGCGATGCGGGTCTGACCTACAAAAGCAGGCTTATAATCGGTATTAGGTTTTTGAGTTTCTACCGGTGTATAGGTAGTATCTGTATTTGATGAAGATGCCGGAACAGTCCTGTTTGCAGAGGAACTACAGGACAACATCATGATTGCGACCACTGCGATGGTGCTTACAAATTTTAAAGGCATACAATTTATTTTAATGATAAAATGCGAAGAGTGTAAGGTAAGAATTTTTCTGCTATCAGATTTGACCTATGAGTGTGTCGAAGTTGTACTATTTGAAATAAAACTGCCACTCTGTTTCGTAAAAAAGGCACCTTGGAATAATGCAATAACCCCGTAGCCTGAATACCGAAAAAATGGAACAAATCCAAAATAGCAGGCAAGGGAAACAAAACATTTTAAAACCTAACTTTACCGCTAATAAAATTGAGTGGCATTTTAAAATTATAAATGGCAAAGAAAGATTATAGCAGCCTGTCAAAAGAGCGGTTACTCGAAGTAATCGAAAAGATGGAAGGACAGAGGAAATATGGACTGGTATGGGAAGAAGAAAGTATCCCGGAAAAGGTGGTAACCGACTGCCGGGATCAATTGCCGGTATTAACGGAAGTAAAAAGCAAAGAGATCATTACAGATGAAGATGAACCTACTCACATACTCATTGAGGGCGATAACTATCACGCTCTATCGGTTCTGAATTATACACATAAGGGGAAAATAGATCTCATCTACATAGATCCTCCTTACAACACCGGCAAGTCGAATGATGAATTTATGTACAACGACAAATACGTGAACGTACATGATGAATACAGGCATAGCAAATGGCTGTCGTTTATGAACAAGCGGCTCGAACTCACAAAAAATCTTTTGACACCTCACGGCGTTATTTTCATCTCTATTGATGATAATGAGATTGCACAATTAAAACTTTTGTGCAGCCGCATATTCGGAGAAGAGAATTTCATAGCTCAATTTGTAAGAAAAAATAAAGCCGGTGCCGGCCACGATAGCGGACAAATAGCTGTAGAATATGATTATATGCTTTGCTATTCTAAAAATAGATCAGGGCTTGTATTTCAAAAAGAAAAACTCGATGTAGAAAACGACCGAAAATATAAACTGGAAGACAAACACATAAAGCACAGAGGAAAATATTATTTAAGGGACCTTGACTACAAAGGTTCTTACAGTGAATCGGGGGATTATCCCATTAAAACACCCGATAAAACTGAAATATACGCCGGCGGAAGATTTGGCAAATACAATACCTGGAGATGGAGCAAAGAAAAATTGAAATGGGGAATTGAAAATGATTTCATCGTATTTAAAAAAGGGAAAGACCAATGGAAGGTTTATATAAAACAATATCAGTTTGTGGACAATGAAAATAAACTGCGTGAAAGAAAATTACCCTACAGGGCGCTGATACAATTTTTAAATTCAGAAGGAAGTCAGGAGCTAAACAATGTAGTTCAACAAAACATTTTTAAGTTTCCCAAATCCACCGGTCTTATTGAATTCTGCATGAACTTAATACCTTCGAAACAAATAACCGTTTTAGATTTTTTTGCAGGCTCAGGAACTACAGGCCACGCAGTGCTATCCCTCAATAAGAAAGACAATGGCAGCAGGAAATTTATTATTTGCACCAACAATGAAAATAATATCTGTGAACAGGTAACTTATCAAAGGCTGTCAAAAGCCATCAAAGGATACCAGAATTTAAAAGGCGTTTCTGTTCCCGGGCTGGGCAGCAATCTCAAATATTTTAAAACTTCCTTCTCATCAAATAATAATAACAAAACCCGCCTGAAAATTGACCTCACAAAGCATTGTACAGAAATGCTCTGCATGAAAGAAAGTATTTTCAAACTCATAAAAAAAGAAACTGATTATAAGATATTCCGGCAGGGTGAAAGATTCCTGGCAATTTATTACAGTTCCCCATCCACTTCACTGAATAAGCTAAAGAAAGAAATGAATAAGCTGAAAGGAGACAAGGTTTTGTATTGTCTTACTGCTGATCCAAACATCTCTGAAAAAGAAAATTTTAAAGATTGGAAAGATATCCGGATTGAACCTATTCCTGAAAAAATATTGAACGTCTATAAACAAATTTTCAAAAAATAAGAAGGAATGGTTGCGAAAGACGATATACTAAACCTGCCACTCACAGAAAATGAAATTATTGATGTTATCAAGAAGGCAAAGGACAAAATCAACATATCGAAATTTGACAACCTGAGGGAGAGGCACGCCAACATTCAATTTGATTGCATATTAAGAGGATACATTGGAGAATTTGTGATTAGAAAATGGTTGTTAGAAAATGGAATTGTACCGGAAAAAACGAACTATGTTCCTAATGGAGACAGCATTGACATTGATTTTTATTATAGGGGAAAAAATGTTGAATTGAAAACTTCCCTGATTCCTGATGCAGATATAACCATTGACAACGTAATTAAAAACCGTGATATCAAGTTGATAAAACGTGAAGAAAGAATTGAAGAATTAAGAGGCGACATTCACATGCAGATATACTATTCACAAAAACGAAAATCAAAAGATGATTGGCTGAGCAGTCAGGACATCCATGTAGAGAGCGACGATTACAAATACCTGTATGAAGCATTTCTTGCCAAAGCATATAAAGAAACTACCTTCTTCGTTGCCTGGATTGATAAGCCGTCACTGGTTGCTCAAATAAACGTCATGCCGGAAAACCAAAGGACATGGTCATTCAAAGATTCCAAAAGGTTATTCTGGAATTGCAAAATCCGTGATGCCAAAAGGCCGGAAGAATTAATCAGTTATCTAAAGGCTTTAAAATAGTAAACCGGCTTTTTATTTTTGTACCATTTGAAATAACAAATTCACTCCTGGATCAGTAACCAATTGTGTGGGAACTATTGCCATCGGAACCACTACCTGCGTAATCTTATTTTTTATATCAATTGTTTTGACAATCATTTTACTCCCATCAGAAAAACCTAGTTGTAAGGGAAATTTAAAAAGTTCCGATTGCAATTGCTCTACTTTTATTGAAACTGTTTTTTTTGCTTTATCATATTTCCATTCCACATTCAATAACGGCTGACCCGGAGTAAACAACCATTGATGAAAAAAAATTTCTAAGTTTTGATGAGTAACTTTTTCAAATAATTTCTTCAGATCATCCGTATTCGCATTACTACCCGAGTAAGTTTTATAATAAGTGCGAATTCCCTTCCAGAACAGACTGTCGCCCACTTTTCTCCGCAACATGTGAAGTATCCACGCCCCTTTCTGATAACTATTGGCATTCAATAACAGCATTAGATTATTTTTTTTGGTAGTATCCACTACCGGAGTTTTATGATCCTCTGAAAATGCAATTACCTGCCGTCTTTGTTTTTTCAACATACCTTTAAGGGTATCTTCCCCATATTTATTTTCAAAAAAAAGATCCGTCATATATGTGGCAAATCCTTCGCTCAACCACAAATGCGGCCAGTCTTTTTCTGTGGCATTATCGCCAAACCATTGATGGGCTATTTCGTGTGCAAACAAACTTTCCAGTTCCCGGTCATTCACAGAATTTTCAAAATAAAAAATACACCCTGCATTTTCCATTCCGCCAAAAATGGTTTTAGATTGCACGTTGGCCAGTTTTTCATAAGCATACGGTCCAATGTGCGAAATATACCATCTCAATATATTTTTCGCGATTGCGTACTGATGAAACCCGCTGTCTCTATCTTCAGGATATACCCATGCAGAAACCGGAATACAATCCACACTTCCAACATCTTTCATCGCAAAAGCCGTAACACCGATCACCATAACTTTTGGCGGCAAGGGCACTTCTTCCTTCCAATAAGTAAATTTCAGATTGCCGGGAAGACTGGTTTCTTCTACCAATCTGCCGTTGGAAACTACCTGGTAACGATCAGGAGCCGTAACCATAAACTCAACTGTTGCTTTATCCGACAGATGATCGTTGCATGGGATCCAGTTGTGTGCACGGTTTGGCCAGTTATCGGCAAAAAAACTCCGCTGTCCATATTTTGTATTACTGATAATAAGTCCATCCGCCGGAACGCCTTCGTAACTAATCATATAGGTATTTTCTTTGGCAGGTGTTCCCTTATCATCTATAATAAGATGTTGCGAATCCTGAATAAAATTGACGGCTATACCCATTTTTTTTACCGACTTTACCATCATTCCTTTTCCTTCATTGTTTCTGTTTACAAGATCAAAAAGGACGTGATCTTCCTCTTTAATAAATGCGGTAGTTATCGTCGCTTCCCCCTGAATCACATTATTACTGTCATTAAGTGTTATGCTAAAAAGATAATGTTTCACATCAAGACCATTGGAAGGCATTTGCGCAAAGAGAAAGGAAACGCTTACCACGCCTACAAATGTTGAGAGGCATCTTTTTAAAACACTGCTTTTATTGATCATCATTCTATAGACAATTTTCATGGAAAGTACAAATACAAAATGGAATCAACTCCATTTAATTGGAAATGCACTCCACTTCCTTATCCAGAATACCTTAATTTTATTTTCTCAAAATAAAATTACCATTACATGAAATTATGTATCCTCATTATGACTATTTCTATTTTATCTTCCTGTAGCAACCAACAAAAAATTGATTTACTGGTATATAATGCAACCGTTTATACCGTTGACAGTAACTTCTCAAAAGCAGAAGCAGTGGCGGTTGACAAAGGAAAGATTATTGCTGTAGGGACTACAAAAGACCTGCAGGAACAATATGATGCCTCCGAAAAAATAGATACCAAAGGAAAATATATTTTCCCTGGGCTTATAGATGCGCATTCTCACTTTGTGGATTATGGACTTGGATTGAACCAGGCTAATCTTGTGGGAACTACAAGTTGGGATGATGTAATAGAAAGAGTAAAAAAATTCGCCAGCGAAAATAAAGAAGGATGGATTACCGGATATGGATGGGACCAAAATGACTGGACCGATAAAAAGTTCCCCGGTAATGAAAAATTAAATGAACTCTTTCCTGATAGGCCGGTTATCTTATCAAGAATAGATGGACATGCTGCAATTGCGAATAATAAAGCATTGGAATTAGCCAATGTAAAAGCTGGTGATAAATTAGATGGTGGCGTAGTAGAGGTTATAAACGGAAAACTAACCGGTATTTTAATAGACAATGCTACAGGACTGTTGTATTCAAAAGTGCCTCATGCAACAGATGCTCAGCTTACAGATGCTTTATTAGATGCACAAAAAAATTGTTTTGCTGCAGGATTAACTACTGTTTCTGATTGTGGCCTTGATTACAGCTATGCATTACTGATAGATTCGCTGCAGAAAAGCAATCAATTGAAAATGCGTATGTATGTAATGCTGTCTGATTCCAAAAGGGATTATGATTTCATTTTTAAGAACGGTAAAATAAAAACAGATCGCCTTAATGTACGTGCGATGAAATTATTTGCGGATGGTGCTTTGGGATCAAGAGGAGCATGCCTGCTTCAACCTTATTCAGACAAACCCGGATGGAGTGGCTTTTTATTAAGTTCCCAGGAGCATTTTGATTCTATGGCCAACCTCATTTTACAGCATGGATTACAAATGTGCACCCACGCGATCGGAGATTCAGCTAATAGAATGATGCTGAAAATTTATGCCAAATACTTAAAAGGCAAAAATGATCAGCGGTGGCGTATAGAGCATTCTCAAGTGATCAATAAAGACGACTTCCATTATTTCGCAGATTATAATATCATACCATCTGTACAGCCCACCCACGCCACTTCTGATATGTACTGGGCCGGTGACCGCCTCGGAAAAGAAAGATTAAAATATGCGTATGCCAATAATGATCTCAAAAATGAGAACGGCTGGATACCCCTTGGCACTGATTTCCCGGTAGAAGATATTTCTCCCATCAAAACATTTTATGCAGCCGTATTCCGCCAGGATGCGAAAGACTGGCCGGAAGGTGGATTCCAGATGGAAAATGCTTTGAGTCGTGAGGATGCCTTACGTGGAATGACCATCTGGGCTGCCAAAGCCAATTTTGAAGAACATGAAAAAGGCAGTCTTGAAAAAGGAAAATTCGCTGATTTTGTTTTACTTGATAACGATCTTATGAAGGCAAGCGAAAAAGATGTATTGAATACAAAAGTGTTGATGACATTTGTAAACGGTGAGAAAGTGTATGAGGGGAAATAAGAGGGAAGGAAGTCATCTCTTATACGTATATTAAAATAGTCAAAAGTGCAATCAAGCATCTGCCTTATTTCCTCTCTATCAAAAACACAGAAGGTACAGGCCGTTGAATTCCTTTTGAAGAAGGGGAATTAGTTTCTTTTCCATTGATAAGCATGCAGCTACTCCCGCCACCATCAAGATTGAGCGCTTCCACGCAACCAATATTTTTTAATACCATGGCAAGTTGTGCAAGAGAAAGGCCTGCCGCATCAGGGCTTCTTCCTTCACAGACCAGAACAACCAGTTTGTTATCTTTTGTATAACCAATAGCGGTACGGGGTTCAAGATTATGAGCTGCTTTGCCGGCAAATTTTCTTTCTTGATCATTGGTAATCCGTACTTCACCATTTTGCAATAAAACCGGCCCCCCACTAACGGCTGTTTCCACCTTCCATTTCGAAAAATCTGAAAAACCATGATTACGCTTCACATGATCCAAATCAATATTATCAACTGAATCTCTATAAAAATGTACCGGCGTTTGGGATGCATACGCATATTTCTTGGCAGAATCCGTATAAGTCCACACCACATCCGCCTTCCTGTGTTTTGAAATTCCAAGAGCACCAAAAAAAGAATGAGAATAAGTAAGTGTATCGTGTCCTCTGCCTGCAATGGTAGCTTCATTGTAACTTACCATTTTTCCGTTTTTGATCACTACATTCAGATTTTGATTGGTCGCAAAAGAAAAGAAAGAACAATTCACTACCAGCAATGGCTTATTATTCTTTTGATAAAACTGACTGGGAGTAATTCTTCTTCTATAAGTAGTATCAGTTGTAAATTTCAAGCTCTTATCTGCAAGATCAGCAATCGTGAAATACATTACATTGGGCTTTCCATCTAATGAATCTGTTGACTTAAAAACATGTACTGACGATGGAAGCGGCTGGTACAATGAATCAAGATTGACCCAATGGATCTGAGCATTCACGGAACAAAAAATAAGATTCCAGCATAAAAAAATAATAACTTTTTTCATTGGTATTTTTGAGAGATGTTATTTAATCAAAATAAAAGTACCTTTTAAATTATACACTTTACCCACCACATCTACCGCCCGCAATACCCAAACATAACTACTGCCTTGTTTTGGCTCATTTTTAAAATACCCATTCCACCCCCGGCTCATATCATTGGTAGAAAAGATCTTCTGTCCCCACCGATTATAAATCGTAAAATAATTCAGTGTCTTAATTCCAATAAAGTAAGGCTTTATGATATCATTCAATCCATCATTATTTGGCGTAAAAGCATTGGGCACATATATTGCCGAACCTTTAAATACCGATACATTCACCGATGCGGTATCTGTACATCCTTCAACAGTTTTTACCGTTAAATGATACGTAATATTATCTGAAACATTGCCTACCGGATTTGCAATCCCGGGATTATCCAGGCCTGTTTCCGGCGACCATGCATAAATAGTACCACCACTACCGTTTAATTGGAAGGGGGTATCAGGAATTACCAAAGTATCTCTTCCTGCACTCGCATGTACCGAATTGATAAAGACATTTTTCTCAAAAGTTCCTTCACAGCCATTGGTAGCAGCTACAGACAGTTGTATTGGATAATTAGCCGAATTCGTGTAGGTATGGCTGTTATCTTTCTGATCAGAAAAAGTACCGTCACCAAAATTCCAATGCCATTTATCTACTGTAGTAAGATTATCAGTGAGGCTTGCTGCAAATAATACCGGCACATTTTCACATCCATCATCTGCATCAATAGCTACATGTGGAGAAGGAAGAACAGTAAAGGTACCTGTGTAAGGATTTGATACACAACCGATATCGCTAGTTGCCATCAGGCTTACAGAATGATTTCCCGGCGCTACTTTCGTAAGATCAGGCACTTTCGTTGTTGATAACGGAACTCCGTCCATCTCCCATTTCCACTGATCAATATTTCCTACACTCACATTCGCGTCTATCCATAACCGTGGCATAATTGTTTGACAGGTATCAAAAACATGAAACGACACATCAGGCTTATCTCCTATCTTAATAGCCTTTGTAAAAGGAGTGCTTTTACAATTATCCAAAGCGGTTATTGTATGTTGCACCTGATATATTCCAGGTTGTGCATACGTATGTGGGGGCGGATCTGCGAGGGTACTTGTAGAGCCATCACCAAAATCCCAGTAATAATTTTTGATGGTTGCAAATGAAGTGGAGCTGTCTTTAAAAGTAACCGGATTACCCAAACACACTGCATCACTGGTAAGTCCGGAACTATAAACAGGGTTCAATGCTGTACAGAATTTCTGAGTATTGTAGGCACCACCGGTAGATGCACTGAATCCCCAATACACCATCGGATCATTATTAAAAATGGTAGTGATGATATCCTTTTTCACCGCCAATCTAAAAACACCATCAAAGTAAGTACTTAAACTATCTGTAACCGGATCCCATTTGATACGAAACACATGCCAGGCACAATCTTCAATATTATCACTCGTTGCAGAAGCAGGTATGGGGCCGGCCAGGTCGTTGCCATGTTTTATCACACCATCTGCCTGTATGCTGATATGATCGTAAGCAGGATCATTATCTTCCACATTTTGCCAGGTATCTAAAGCAATTCCTATCGAAGGAGAAACTCCCTGAAAACCCAATCCCCCACCATTCACTCCCAGACTGGTACTCAAAGGCTGCAACATAAAAACAATTCCATCTGCCCCCGCGGCATCCTGACAGCCGAGATATACATTAAAAGCAAAATCGAATGGCTTGTTCAAATCAATTTTTGTAGTTTGCCATACACTCCCACCCTGCTCCTTTTGCGACGGGGTAAGCTGGTAGCAATTACAACTTTCCTGCTCCGCACTTCCATTAAGGTAATAGTTTTGGGAAAAAATAACAGGCGGCGAAAAGAGTACTGCCGACCATAAGAGCAGAGTGGATAGCAGTTTCAATATCACTATAAATAAAGTTTACCAAATGAAAATCCGTCAGTTATTCTTAGCAGCCGCCAATGCTTTCAATTCATTTGCTCTCTGCCATGCTTTTCTGCCAAGTCCGGGATGTACGTGCCTGTCACTATGATAAGAAGAACGCACAAGGGGGCCACTTTCTACATAATCTAATCCCATTTCATATCCAATTTCACGAAACTCAGCAAACTCGCCCGGATGCACATAACGCTGTACAGGCAAATGTTTAGACGTAGGCTGAAGATATTGCCCGATGGTAATTACATCCACTTCGCTGTCTTTCAGATCCCGCATGGTTTGTATCACTTCTTCTTTGGTTTCGCCCAATCCAAGCATGATACCACTTTTGGTACGCATACCACCTTTTTTAAGAATACGCAATACTTCCATGCTCCGCCAATACTTAGCCTGTATTCTAACGGTACGGGTCAAACGCTCTACGGTTTCTATATTATGGCTCACCACATCCGGTGCTACGCTAATGATACGTTGTATATTTTCTTCTTCTGCTTTGAAATCAGGAATAAGCGTTTCCAACGTAGTTTCAGGACTCAATGCGCGTATGGCTTCAATAGTTTTGGCCCAAACAATGGAACCTCCATCTTTCAATTCATCCCGGTCAACCGAAGTGATCACCGCATGTTTTACTTTCATCAAATGAATAGCATCCGCCACCCGTTTAGGTTCCTGCCAATCTACTGCCGAAGGCCTGCCTGTTGCTACCGCACAAAACCCACAACTTCTCGTGCAGACATTTCCAAGTATCATAAAGGTAGCTGTTCCTTCACCCCAGCATTCGCCCATATTAGGGCAATTTCCGCTTTCACAAATGGTATGTAATTTATGAGTATCTACAATATTTCTTACACGCTTATAGTCTTCTCCTATTGGTAATTTTACCCTAAGCCATGAAGGCTTGCGCAGCTTTGCTTCTGCTTCCGCTGTTATTTCCTGATTCATTATATATAAACATTTTGTAAAAAAAGATGACGACGTTATTTTCTTTTGCCGAATAATATGGCCACATAGCCGCCGAAAAAGAATTGTTTTTCAGGATTATAAACCATCTGCGGAATTTTCTTTGAATAATACTCCGCAGTAAGTCCTACCTCGATCGCAGAGATTACTTCATTATAACTTCCGTAATCAAAACGCACGGCTGCTTTAGCATACAAACCCGGCGTTATCGTCATATCACTCCACCCTTTACCCAGGCCCGGACCTCCGAAAATACTATTGGATAAAAACAAGGCGCTGTCTGAAGAATTGTATTTTACATAATCTATTTCATTGCCGCCTTTAGGCACCTGTACATAATACGGTCTTAAAAAAGCTACCGAAACACCACCACCATAGTTTGCCGTAACAGCCACTCCGTTTTTATTAGACTTGTTGCCAAGAAGAACCTGTTGTTGCACTCCAAGTTTCACCGGATAAAAGAAATTTTCTTTTCCATAAATAAAGGGATTCGTGTTAGAATAAATACTGGTTTGCTTTTGTTCCTTTTTGCTTTTACGTTCTGCTATTTCCAACTGGTATAAAGTAGATTTTTTTACAGAAGAAGCACGTCCCAGTTCAAAAAACATCCCATACCCGTCCGTAGTGAGTTTGACGCCAAAAAGAAAACTCTTTTTATAAGCGATCACTCCTTCTTCCTGTTGTTTTACCATTTGACTGACACGTTCCCGTTTTTCTTCCTGTCGCTGTTTTCTTTCGCCCTGTGCAAGAGCGTTAAGCGACAGGGATACAGTAATTAAAACAAAAAATATTTTCCGCATTGGCTGTTTTTAAAATTAGTGCTGTAAATTTATACAAAAATAAGACAATGACTGCATCAATAATATATAAAGGGAATTTGCGCTGTGAGGCAGAACACCTGCAAAGCAAATCAACCATAGAAACGGATGCCCCAACCGATAACAGGGGAAAAGGAGAAAGATTTTCGCCCACAGATATGCTGTGTGTTTCGCTTGCAACCTGCATGCTTACTACGATGGGTATCAAAGCTGCCGATATGAATGTAGATATCGCCGGAGCCAAAGCGAATGTAACCAAGCACATGGCCAGTGATCCGCGACGTGTGGCAAAAGTGGAAGTTGCTGTTACTTTACCATCCGGTGTAAATGAAAAAGAAAGGTTAATTCTGGAAAGAACAGGAAGCAATTGCCCGGTAGCAAAAAGTGTTCATCCGGATATTGAACTGGTGTTAAGCTATCAGTGGGAAAATAATTGATCCATCCGGCAAGATGAGGATAAAGATTGTAAGCTCTCCCCTAAGAGTATAGGAGTTGTATGCCTGATAGGTACATCACTCTTTCCTCAATATTGAATTTCCGATCGAACATTCCAGACAACGCTTGTGATTGCAATATTCATTTTTCAATTGAATGAAAGCCTGTGAATCAAAAGCGTTTTTATGAGAATACTGTAATGCCTCAAAACCTCCGGTAATGGAATTCTTCTCAGGTGGTAATGTTTCAAGCCATTTAATGGCGCGGTCTTTAAAGATTTCCTCGTTGTGATGCCATCCGTAAGAAAAAGTAATGGGTGCAATGGTATTAATGATAATATTTTCCACCGTTTTTCTTCCCAGTGTTTTTACTTTATAACCGGTTTCTTCATCAAAAACATAATGATAATTCCAGTAATCATTGGCTTCCGCAGAAATCATTTTTATCAACTCAACTACCGGGTCCGTTTCCTTTACTTTAGAAAACAAATGTTCACTGCGATGAATAAGCATAGCAAGCTGTGCCAAACGAATCGTAGGAAAATTAGCTGGCCTCATCCTTAAAAAATATAATTCACCCTCTACCGGTGCAAGCTTGTATTTCTTTTGATAAAAAAGATATTCCTTTTTCAGCATCTGCGGATATTTATCCGAAAAATCGTGGTTCAACAATCCCGCCTGGCCAAATAATAAGGCCTCCAGTTGAATGATATTACTTTTATGTTTTGCCAAAAGAGATAACGGCAAAGACTGCGCGATCTTCTTAAACATCTCACTGTTTACTTTTAGTCCGAAATTAGCTGCGATGATCCACCAGAAAGTCTCTTCCCAATGATGATGAGTCTGCTGCAAAATAGAAAAAACAGTTTCTGATTTCTGAATCAATCTCTCGGCCACGAGCCTTTGTTTCCAGTTCATCAATGCAAGGTCATTCAGAGGTGCTTTATGATTTTCACACGGAATAAACTGATTACTCTTCATCATCTGCTGGTATTTTTCCAGCAGTATTTTTGAAACCCTGCTCTGCAGTTCGAGTGTGGGTAAGGAATTTCCGGCAACATCTTTTATTTCCACATCATGATGCCATACTACATGAAGGATAATATTATTGTAATTACTATCTTCTGAATGTTTATGCAAATTCCAGTCGGAAGAATGAATATGCAACTCTACATTCCCTGCCCACAAGGTATCATTGATCTTTATTTTTGCCTCTTTAAAATCGGGACCCTGATCCGAATTATGCCGGCCGGGATGAATGACATGAATTAAATCGTCGCCGGTACTGCGTAAGCCGTTGTTATTATAATATTGAAATTTCCAGATGTATTGTAGAAGTTCTTCCTTCATAGCGTCTGAAATTTTTTAAAATAAAGTATTAAAATAACGATTAATAATGAAGCAGCCAAAATGAAAAACCATTATGGAAGAAAATGAGAATGAAAAAACATTTTATATAGATTTTACATTTACTTTTGCAATCCATTTTAAACAGTAGCCCGGGTGGCGAAATTGGTAGACGCACTGCCTTCAGGTGGCAGCGTTCGCAAGGATGTGCTGGTTCGAATCCAGTCTCGGGCACTAGAGGGTGTATCAAAAGAATGATACACCCTCTTTTCATTCGGGTATCCGATGGAGAATATTTTAGTTTACGACTCTCAGAGTGTTCATTTAACTTTCGAAACTACCTCTTTTTTATTATAACCCTTTTGATGAGAGAACGTACTGGTTCCCTGATTGCATTTGGCAATCAGGCAGGCTTGTCTGCGTGATGCAATCAGGCAGGCTTGTCTGCGTGATGCAATCAGGCAGGCTTGTCTGCGTGATGCAATCAGGCAGGCTTGTCTGCGTGATGCAATCAGGCAGGGAATCCAGTCTTGGGCACTCAACCAGTCGCATTCCAGGTCAAGCACTTGCAATCTAGGAAAATCATTTTTTGAAAAATTGATAGAGATAGAGAAGTAATTCAGTAAGAAATTCCCAAGCCGACACTAAACAAAACAAATCGAGAAAATATTATTTTCCGGCTTTATATTTTGTCACCACATCATCCAACATATTTTTAAATTTCTTTACATTGGAATCATAGCCGTATCCTTCGGGTTCCAGCCGCTTTTCATTGGCATCGAGGAAGAAATAATAAGGCTGTGTATTGGCATTGTATTGCGAAACCTGCAAGTCGGCGTTCTTGTCGCCAAGGGTGGTAATTTGTTTTCCTAATGTTTTGGAATAATATTGATCTGCCGGTTGCAGATCTACATTTTGTACATCTACATACAATGACACAATTATAAAATTATTTTTTAACCGGCCCATCACTTCCGGATCGCTCCACACCTGGCCTTCCATTTTACGGCAGTTCACACAATTGATTCCGGTGAAATCAAGCATCAACGGTTTGTGCAACTTTTTAGCTACTGCCAATGCTTCATCATAATCAAAATAGGTAACCATCCCATATTTTGTTACTACTTCCGGTTCATATATTTTCATCCGGTCATAATATTTTACAGGATGTGGCAAAGTGGCTGTTGATACATCTGTAGAAGCCGAGGGAATGTTTTGCGGTGCAGCAGATGTGGAAGTAAAGTCCTGTGTTCCCATAGGTGGCAGAAAGGCGCTGATGCCTTTTAAGGGTGCTCCCCACATTCCCGGAATCATATACACTGCAAATGCAAAGGATGTTAAGGCAAACATTAACCTGGTAACACTGAGATAAGGAATATCAAAATCATTTTTGGGTAATTCATCATCATGGTGGAGTTTAATTTTCCCCAATAGATAAATTCCTAACAGAATAAATATGACGATCCATAAACTGAGAAATACTTCGCGGTCAAGTAAGCGCCATCCTTTAGAAAGATCGGCATTGGATAAAAATTTTAATGCAAGGGCAAGTTCCAAAAATCCTAACGTAACTTTTACAGCATTGAGCCATCCTCCCGCTTTTCCAAGCATATTCATTTTACCGGGAAAAAAAGCGAAGAGTGCAAATGGCAAAGCGAGTGCCAAAGAGAAAGCAAACATGCCTATGAGTGGCCCGTAATAACTTCCTCTTGCTGCTATCACCAATAAATTTCCAATGATAGGTCCTGTACATGAAAAGGATACTACTACCAGAGTTAGCGCCATAAAAAAGATTCCGATAAAACTCCCGGAACCGGCTTTACTATCTGCTTTATTACCCCATGAACTGGGCAGCTCAATATTAAATGCTCCTAAAAAGGATATACCGAATATTAAAAATACAAGGAAGAAGATAAGGTTGGCGATCCAGTTAGTGGCAAGGTTATTAAGTGCCGTAGGCCCAAAAATAAGGGTAACGAGAAATCCTAATAGCGTAAAAATAACAACAATAGAAGTGGCGTATTTAAATGCATTTTTAATTCCTTCTGCTTTGGTTTTGCTTCGCTTAATAAAGAAGCTTACGGTAACCGGTATCATTGAAAATACGCAAGGGGTGATCAATGCCAACAACCCTCCTGCAAACCCGGCTATAAATATCCACCACAATGATTTGGAAGCAACGCTTCCTCCGGTATTTTCCTGTTTTACTACACTGTTTTCTGTTTTATTTTCAGGTAATACAAAAATTTTAAATTCTGTTTCTTCCGGCAGATAATCAGCGCCTTTCTGATACATATACGAGATGGTTCCTTTTACCAGAAAACTATCTGTTAATGAAGCGACCATCTTTTGTTGCCACTCTACCGAGTCGGTAAAAAAGTGTACTTCACTTTGTAAAGTAGGATCGGTAGCTTTTTGCTCATTTCCTTTTTGTAGTATAGAATCTCTGAGTATTTTTTTTAGGGAAGAGTCAAACTGAATGGTTGAGTACAAGGCATCTTCGGGTGATCTCTGCAGTGCAAATAATTTGATTCCGGGATTTATTTTTCCTTTAAAAGTGATAACAACTTCACTATCGTTAATGTGTTGTGCGTTGTGAGTAAACTGTACTGCGGCGGTATCCTGAGAAAATACGTTTGCAGTAAAAAATAACAATACCAACAGAGCACCAAACTTTGTAAACCTCTTCATTAAAAACATTTTTTGTAAGCGCAAACTATTTAAGTGCTACGGAAAATTTCTGCGTTTTGGGAGGCAAACATTGTTTGTCATTGCACACCATAAATTCTACGGCTACATTTACAGAAGTCTTCACCGGTGCCTTCAATTTTACTACTTGTACAAAAGACACATTATTGGAAAACTGTTTTACGTCTATATTACCGAAAAGTGGTTCCACATGTTTTTCCATTTTACCTACTTCCTTAGCGCTTCCTTCAAGGGTAAGCAAAGGGTTTTTGGTAAAGGTGAGGCTTGTGGGTATAGGGCCTCCTTCGGGAGTGGTTTGCGAATAAATATGCCAGCCCCGATCAATATTGGCAGTCAGATGAATCTCATACGTTTTATCATTGATCTTTTTAGAAGTGGCAGTCCACTCTACAGGGTTTTGTATCTGTGCAAAAAGCAGGTTTGAAAACAATAGCAATACTCCTGCTGTGATCATTTTTTTCATGTTTCTTTATTATGTATTTTTAAAATCAATCTTTGTAAAACCTTCTGCAAATTTAACCTAATTCTGCCATTCCTTTTCACACTTGGCAAAACTATAAACCTTATAAAAAGTTATATTAGAGGGTCATCATTCATTATCCCTGCTAAAATGACATTCAAATACTCGTGAACTAAAAAGAATCGAACTCCTTCAATTTTTACTGAACCTAACTCTCCGTTTTTATTTACCTTAATTTTTAGGGGCAGGTGTATTAATTCTAAAACCATATTCACACTGAGTCACACTTTATCTACTTTTTTGTGCCCAAAAGGATAAAATATTTTATACTTCTTAGTTCATTTTAGTCATGGGTATTGAAGCCCTCTGTCCTCCGGAATTTTTTTCAGGAAATAATTCTTTGATTTTTTCCTCAATTTTATCTGTACCATCAGTTTCAAAACCAACTTCTTTAACTAAAATTTTTCCAGTTGGGTCCAATAAAAAAGTAGCAGGAACAGCAGTAACCGCAAATCCACTTTGAGAAATATTTTTGGTATCTAATGACTGAAGCCATGGGTTCTTCTCTTCTTTTACTGCTTTAAGCCAGGCAGCTTTATCTTCATCAATAGAAATACTGTAAATCTCAAACTTGTCCCCTTTATACTTTTCATACATTTTTCTCATATAGGGGAACGACTGGCGACAGGGATAACACCAGCTTGCCCAGAAGTCTATCAGTACATACTTACCTCTAAGGTTTTTAAACACAACATCTTTTCCATTAGGATCCGGTAAGGTAAAGTCTGCCACTATTCCACCAACAGAAGAACTTTTGAGACCTTCTATATAATCTTTAAACTTTATTCCCGCGTCCGATTTTTTCATCTTTACTGAAAGCATTTCATAAGCCTGTTCTTTCTCTTCAAGGGTACCTACTGTTCTTCCACTGTTTAAAAGAATATAAGGACTTGAGTACGAATCAGGATGTTCTTTTACCATCTTCCGAATTAAAGGAAAAATAAAAGCAGCATGTAATGAATCCGCACTTGTTTGTATTTTGGAATAGTTAGAATCTTTTTCATCTACCGACCACCATTTTTCACCATATAATTTGGACAGTAATATGTTGGATCTTTTATAGGCTTCCTTTTCTTCCGCTTCATACTTATGGTACAAAACCATGGACTCAGGCCCTTTTAATTCTGATGCATTCATACCTTTTGCGATATCAGAAACTACATAATAAGTACCTGGTTCAGCTATTAATATTCCAAATGGCTGGTACATCATGTGTCTCTCTTTTATATACTTAGGATATAAAAATTTCATTCCTACGCCGGTAAAAGGAAAGGTAAAAGTGTAATGCCCTTTATCAATTTTCACAGAATCATTAGAGGTACGGGTGTACATGTAAATTTCATTATAGCCTTTTAGATCACCGTTTAATATTCCTTTAATCACCACCATCCCCTTTTGCTGCGCAAAAAGCATGGTAGTTATGAGTAATGCAGCTACGCTTAAAATGTATCTCTTCATGTGTTCGTTTTATTTATAATTTTTATCTTGTCAAATACTTTGATTAAAAGCTTGCCATAGGTATTGACTTCCGGGTGGTGGCAGGTGCCATCGTTTTATTTTTAAGTATCAATTTTATCCCTGCTTCTGTTTCGGGGCTATAACCCACATAGCTTTTTATAATTTTTCCATCAGGGTCAATAAGATACATAGTAGGAATTCCTGAAAACTGGAATTGCTTCATGGTCTTATCCTTATCAGGGCTTAAAAGCTGCTCCCATGGCATATTTTCTTCCTTCATTGCTTTTCTCCACGCACCTTTATCATCATCAATAGATATACTTAGTACATCCAACCCTTTGTTTTTGTATTCACTATAAAGCTCTTTCACTTTTGGAATAGCTGCACGGCACGGGCCACACCAGCTTGCCCAAAAATCTATCAATAAATACTTGCCTTTATATGTTTCCAGGCCATGCATTTTGCCATTTGGATCAGGGTAAGAAATAGATGGAACGGGATTGCCGGATTGTACTTTAGCAGCCATTGCCATATTGGTTATAATCGTTTGTTCAGCCTGTTTTGCCTCTGTAAGCCACGGATATCTTTTAGTTAAATTATTCAGCGATTGCATTACTTCATCATATTTATCTTTATCATCAGGGCCTATGTTTCCTCTTAATGCATACAACAATACCGGACGGTTTTTATAAACTTTCATCAATACTTCTTTTCTCATTTTTAAATCAGCATTCAATGAATCATACCGGTGCTTTGTGTTTAAATAAGTTATCCATGCAGAGTCTGTAGCTTTATGTTCTTTGGCATAATATTCCAGGTTGTATTCATCTACAAACCGTAAATAGCCCAGTTGCTCGATCTGCTCAAAAAGATTGATAAAATTATTGTCCATTGAGCCTTCCACAAAATTATAATGCGGGATTTTCATGTGTATCTTCGCTGTATCATAGCCACGCATGTTAACATTTACATTAGCATCGCTCCAAAAGCTGGCATTGTCCCAATGAAGAGCATCTATGCTATAAATACCCGGATGGTCCTGCTGGATATGAAAAGTGAACGACTTGTTTTGTTCGGTTACTGTAGCGGAATCAATGGCCTTTGCTTTTCCTTTCATCTCATCTTTAAAAAGCCATATTTTATTCGGTCCCTGAGGGCTAATAAATTGAACAGTTCCTTTTACGGTAATGTTTTTGGGGAAAGTTGCTTTCTGCGCCCGAGTTATTGCCGGACAAAGAGCTATCATCAAAGCCGACGCAAGCATTTTCGAAAAAATCTTCTTTTGAATCATTTTATTTTTTTTTGAATTTTTTGTATCTTTTTAATAAATCATTTTCAAATCTGTTTCGGTACCTAAATAGACTTTAGGTTTTTTAGGTCTTACTTATTTCTGTTTAGGGACAACCATCAACTCCTGCATTGGGCTGGCGGCTTTTGCCTGGCTTAAATACTTCTGGTTAATAGTACCCCGAACAATTTTGGAGTGTAATTTATCTCCTGTTTTATCCAGTAAGTTCGCATACATATCAAGGTAGGAGGCTTTACTCTGATCACTGATTCCACTAATCTTTTCTGAAAGTATTTTTGCAAAATCAACAGCATCTGATAACGCAATTTGATTGTCCCCCGCAAATCTGTAAAGCATATCCGTATAATTATATAGTTCCTCTGCTCCGGAAACATTCATAGGAATAATATGATCCTTTATCATTCTCGAAACGGTATTAGAATACGAATCCCACTTTCTTAGTCCAAACAGGATCGTAAGGTTTGACTTATCAATAATCTCTGCTTTTTTAATATAGTCACTACTTTTTACTTCTGTTATAAAACGATTAAAACCAATCTTATCAAACTTCACAGGCCCCATTTCGGGATACAGAAGATAATGCCTCGGCCATGCGAGGTACGTATCATAAATTTTTCCGGAGACTATACTCTTACCAAATAGATTTTCGAATTGTTTCTGATGACCTACAAGGTATTTGAATACAGGCGAACTTGCATCGAGCACATCTGTAAGTATCAATTGCCAATTTTCATTTTGCATCCATAATTCCGGCTTTTGTTTCAGTAAATATTGCAAGGCTACTGCATTGGCAGAGTCCGTTTCGGATGCATTCTGCAGGGCTTTCAGATAACCGTGTACAAAATTATAATTATCCGAATTTTTAGCATAATTCTTTTGAAAATACGACAGGTTAAAAGTAGGGCTTAAAGCATCCAGACCGTATTGGATAAATTCAGCTATAGTGCTCTCTCCAACAGCCTTATGAACAACCTCTCCATCTCCATTAATAAAAAGATAGGTCGGATAGGCACGTACTTCATACTTTTTTCTTAATTCAATTCCTTCGCCCTTCTCCATATCGGTATAGGCATTAATAAAATTACGATCATAGAGTTCGCGAACTCCGGGATCGGTAAAAACATTCTTATCCATCCATTTACAAGGACCACACCAGGTGGTATGCGCATCCATAAAAATCAGCTTATGCTCAGTTTTTGCCTGGTTCAATAAAGTCTGCCACGATGAATCTGTAAAGTGGATCCCTGTACTCGCCTGACCAAAAGAAACCTCTTGAATACCTGTAAAAAGTAGAAACAAAACGACACCCGGTAACAATGATTTTTTACTCATGTTAGAATAGATTTAAAACATCCATAACAAAATCTCACAGTAATTTTTAGAATTACAAACAATTACTTTTTCGCAGAATTAGCATGTGACATGTCCTTTTGCGCCTTCACTGCTGACTTGCCCAAATTGATAAACTCTGGTGCTTCCTGATAACCTCCTCCACGATGTACCAGATGCCCATCACCATCTATAAACAAAAAATCAGGGTATGCACTTATCTTATATTGTTTTACAATGGAAGGGCCTTCTCCTTTATCCATATCCATGCTCACATTGACGAAATTCTTATTATAAAAATCAGCCACTTTATCCAAAGTAAATACGTCTTTTGCCATCTGGATACAGGGGCGGCACCACGTTGTATAAGCATCCAGGAAAACAAGTTTATGTTCACTTTTTGCTTTAGCCAATACTGCCTTCCAGCTTGCGTCATCAAATACGATATGTCTTTTATTTTTAACCTTAATCTCCGCTTTGGTGAGAGAACTTCCTGCCTTCACCATCAGCGACGAAGTATCTTTAAGAATCTGGCTGGCGCTAATGAAATCAAGTTGATTGCCATCTTTATCATAAAAAGCATATACAGGATACATTAGCATAGCGAGACGGGGAGCAAACTTTTTACCTTCTTCACCACTCATATCAACATGAATGGGAATACAATGTTTATTAAAAAAGTCGGCAATGCTATCTATAGTGAAAATTTGATTCTCCACTTTTTGATTATAAAGATTAATATTCATACCCCGCACATCCACAAAAATGATCTGATTGGTCTTAGCTGCTTTTGCCATTGCCTGATCAAATGTCAGATTCTGGAAGTTAATATGCCTTTGGGCTGAGACACCCAGAGACTCTCCCAAAAGGAAAATAGATACTACTAAAAGTTTCAATGATAAATTTTTCAAAGTCATGATTTCTTGATTAAATAAATTTAATTATTCCCGGCTACTTTTATCAGTAACCGCTATTTTGTTTTATAACGCCATTGGAAATGTCAATTTCCACCTGAGGTATAGGCAACACTTTCTTATTGTCAGGGATATCCGGCATATTTAATGGCTGGCCGGTACGCAATAAATCATATCGGTAGAATCCTTCAAAGGCAAGTTCAAATCTCCGTTGCAATAATATTTCCTGAATCAGATTCTCCTGGGTTGGAAAATCGCTAACCGTAAATGGCACTGCATTCGGTAGAGAGCGGTTCCTTATCTGATTTAATAAATCTATAGATTCCTGATTGATCCCTGAAGTGCGTGCCAGAGCCTCTGAACGGATCAACATTACTTCTGCTAATCGTATCATAGGTACATTATCTCTGCCGAATGAATTATTAAACTTAAAAGTTGTTTTGTCTTTAAGATTATTGGAATTATACACAGAGTCACCTTTCCAAATCAGTTGACTCACCCTAAGATCTCCGGGTTCAAATGAATTAATAAAATCAGGATCTATCCAATAAGACCTCTTAAAATAGTAAACACTTCCAATACCATTACTGGAACTTACAGATGGACTTATCATCTGACTTACGGGGAGTCCAAAAATAATTTCAGGGGTAAAATTGATTGTTCCTCCGTCAGGATTAAAGGGAAACAGAGTAAGTAAGTTATTAGTCAGGGAATACAAAGAAGGTACTAAATCCAAAACACTTTTGGCGGTGGAAGCTGCTTTATCAAACTGCCCCATATATAGGTACGTTCTGGCGAGTAATGCATTGGCACTGCCTATGGTAGCACGAGACTTCGTTTTGGTAGCATCGGCCTGACTCTGAGGTAGATCCACTAAGGCTTCCTGCAAATCTTTAACGATCTGCGCATACACTTCCCCGTTAGTTGAGCGAGGAATTATTTCTCCGGTATTATATCCTTCAAAGGGCGTTAATTGTAAGGGAAGGCCAAGTCCATTCATATTTCCACTTAAAGCCCCTTCTCCAAATAACTGTAAAAGATTAAGATAAGAAAAGGCTCTGATAAACTTTGCCTCTGCAATGAATTGTTTTTCTTTTGCCTCTGAAAATTTACCGTACAAAGGTATTTTCGCAATCACATTATTAGCAGAATTAATAGTTTTAAAAAAATTGGTCCATGCATTATTCACAGAATAACCGGACGGAGTAGCTCCGCCCAAATCATAAGAATTATAGGTGGGGCTATTAATTAAATTGGGAGTTGTAAAATCTCCAAAAGCATACGAAAAGCCATCACTCTCCGCTTCCAAAAAATCATAATAGGCTTCAGTAAGAGCTTGTTCCGCACCTGCTTCTGTTTTAAAAACATCCTGCTCAACTAAAGTATTCTCAGGAGCCAGATCCAGTTTTTTACTGCAAGATGCTAATAAAAGCAAACCGGTAAGAAAGTATATTGTTTTAATTTTAATCATAGTTTTATAAGCCGATATTTATACCAAATTGAAGCATTTTATTTTGAGGCATTGTTAATTGATCATAGCCTGATTGAATGGCCGATGATCCAAAAGCGTTTACTTCGGGGTCGAGCCCTTTGTAGCCTGTAAGTGTATAGAGGTTGGTTGCTCTTACAAAGACTTTTAATGAACGAATTGCTTTATGGGTCATCGTCCGCAAATCTTTTTCACTTACATTATAAGCAAGGCTTAAGGTACGAATACGCAAATACGAAGCATCTTCCAAAAAGCGGCTGTTAGTATTGCTGGTAGTATAATCATAGATACTACCCGTAGTAGCTGACGCTGCAGTGGTAACAGATGCATTTACAAGTCGTGGAATATCTGTAACATGCCCTGGAATGAGCCAATGATTCAAAACATCCGTACTCAGATTGTTTGCATCAGCAGTGGTATAGGTCAATAAAGAGGCATAGCTCCCGTCAATCATCTTTGCTCCAATGGAAAAGGAAAGAAATGCATCTAACTCCCACCCCTTATAAGTGAAGGTGTGTCCCATGCCACCAAAGAAATCAGGTAAACTAGTTCCATAAGAAGTACGGAAAACATTCACATCCGGAACCGTCGCAAATAAGGATGCCGGAGGTACAGTAGAACTGTTTCCTTTGCCATCTCCCCAAATAGGATTACCGGTCGAGGGGTCAACACCCTGCCAGTTATACAAATAAAATTGTCCTGCAGGTTGTCCTACTTTTAAAAGTTTATACGCATCATTAGCAAGCCCTACTTCCTCACCACTCATATTCAATTTTAGAATTTTATTAGAATTAGTAGAAATATTAAAACTTGACGACCATATAAAATTCTTCTTACGAAGTATATCTCCTGAAATCATTAATTCCACTCCTTTATTGACCATATTTCCAATATTCTGTGGCTGTGAAGCCCAACCTTGGTATAATGGAATAGCAGAAGTAAGAATCATGTCCCTAATATTCCTCTGATAATAATCTGCGGTAAGGGTAAAACGGTTATCCCATAAAGTTGCATCCAATCCTATGTCAACTGATCTGGTTCGTTCCCATTTCAAATTTGGATTTTCCGGCTGAGCCATTTGAAGAATTGGAACACCTGCATAGTTTAAATTACTTCCATTCAAAACATACTGCCCCTGATTACCATAATAAGAGGTAGAACTATTATTACCGGTAAAACCTATGCTTCCACGCAATTTAATATCATCCACCCAACTTAAATTCCTCATAAAAGACTCTTTGGATAAGCGCCATCCTGCGGAAAAAGAGGGGAACCCTATATAACGGTTGTTACTGCTAAACTTAGACGAACCATCAATACGATACGTAACCCCCAAAAGGTACTTATGCTGGTATTCATAATTCAAACGGGTGAAATAAGAGACAATTGCCCATTTCTGCTTGCCGGCATTCAAAATATATTTTTTACCGGCGGCTGAGATGCTCCGTATATCATCATTAAAAAAATCATACCCTCCAATCTGTACAGTTGATTCTGTAGATTGTTCATAGCTCTGGCCAACCATAGCATTAATATAATGCGTGGACTTAATCGCTTTTGAAAAAGTAGCCGTATTATTAATTACGATTTTTTTATCGGCAGTAGTTGTTTCAACTGCATCATTCCCAAAACCACTTGGGCGACTTACTCTTCTCGTATAGGCATCACTGTTATTAAGTTCTGTACTTAATTCTGAGCGAAATGAAAGTGATTCAATAGGTTTATACTGAATAAAGATATTTCCCAACCCTTCAGTAGTTTCGAGTGTATTGGTATTTAAAAGTGCGTCTGCCACCGGATTGATATCCATATTACCAATAGGATTAGTTCCTTTATCATAAACATAATTCCCATTACTATCCACTACAGGAAGATTGGGAGCCTTTAAGATGGCATTCCTATAAATTGAAGGCGCATTCATGGAGCCATTGTCAGTATATGACATTGACATATTCATACCGGCAGAAAAGGTTTTAGATGCCTGATAAGAAAAATTGATTCTTCCTGTGTATCGTTTATAATCATTATTAATAATGTAGGAAGGCTGATCGGTATAGGATCCACTAATAAAATACTGTGCTTTATCCCCACCGGCAGCCATTGAGAGATCCAGTTGTTGTGATACAGCAGTCCTGGTTACTTCATTTACCCAATCCGTATTATAAGGAGAATTGAACGCATAATTCAATCCCAATTCACGATAATATTCTGTATATATTTCATTGTATTGAGGACCATCCAATAACTTGTATTTCCCTATTGGTTTTATCGAACCTGTCACGTATTGTACATTAAAAGCAGGTTTACCCTTGTAACCTTTTTTAGTCGTAATAAGAATCACACCGGCTGACCCTCTTGAACCGTAAATGGCAGTAGCATACGCATCCTTCAATATTTCTATTGATTCAATATCGGCAGGATTAAGAGAAGCCAAAGGATTATTCTCAAACGCTGCCGGAGGTGTGATATTATCACTTACGTTCGTGCCGCCAAAACCAGACATAGGAGTAGTTGACGCATTAAACGTTTTATTATTAAGGCCCTTTCCTGATCCATACACAGGCATACCATCTATTACAATAAGAGGTTGATTGCCATCAGGGTTTATCGTACTTAATCCCCGGATAGTAATTGAAGTTGCTGATCCCGGCACGCCAGAGCTGGAAATAACCTGAACACCGGCAGCTTTACCCATAATAGCATTATCAAATGAAAGTGCAGGGGATTTCGATAACTCTTCTGCACTTATAGAAGAAATAGATCCCGTAATATTCCTCTTCTTTTCTCTTCCATATCCAATCACTACTTCATTCAATGTTGCAGGTTCCGCTTTTAAAATTAAAGCCATGGGAGTCGAACTGTAAGGAACCTCGATCGTTGTAAATCCCACTTCAGATACAATAAGAGTATCTGTTGGCTTTACTAATAATTTAAAATTACCTTTTTCATCTGTAGAGGTTCCTTTATGCGAGCCTTTGATCCTCACCGATGCTCCATGTACCTTTTGACTGTCAGCTGTTTTTACAGTACCCGTCAATGGTCTTAATGGAAGTAATTCCTGCGCCTTGAGGTTGCTGGTCATGCAAAAAACCAAACAAACAATAATAAAGGAACTAATTAAATATGATTGACCGCTTTTCTTCATTCTCAAATATGACATTTTAAAAAAATAAAACTACAAACCAAAATTGTTGTACCAGACACTTTATAACTAGTAAGTACGTACCTTAAAATTCTTTTATCGTCTTTAGACTAGTTCAATGTAAGATGTAAACAATCCTGTGATATAGTAATTAAGGAACTCCTATTGGCCGGGATCCCCAAGAAGAGGAACCCGGCAATAAAAGTATATTTTGATTTATCAACCCAACCTTATCTTATAAGATTGAAAATAAAATCTGATTCAAACGCTGCTCTTTATTTTAATGAAACAAGCCCTTCCAAACATCATTGGTATGGGTATAATTCATATTGGCATCTTTAACCCCAAGGCCTCCCATTATGTATATGGCTCCACCGTTTACAAACATGCTGAAATCTTTGCGGCCCTTGAAATTGGAAGGTAATGACCGTACATCGCTACTTGGCATCAGTGTCCAATCCACCCCTTTGTTCTCTGATATCCACATATCATTTAATACTCCACTGGCATTTTCACCACCCACCAAAATCAATTCATCATTATTCACTACTACCTCGTGGCCAAACCGTCCGGTAAATTGTGTGTTGGTAGTTACTTCAGTCCAATTGATTCCATCAGTTGAATTCCATACATCATTAAGGTAATTACCACTGTTATCCTTACCTCCTACTAACCAAATTTTATTATCGTAAACAAACACTGCGGGCTCTGTCCTGGGAATAAATGCTGCACCGGTAGTGGCAACGGTCCATGTAGTGCCATCAGAAGAACTCCAAACATCATTAAAGGCAGCACTTGGTGTATTGGTATTTCCAAAAGCAGGATAAGGATTTCCCCCAATTACCCAAAGTTTACTATTGAAAACCACCGCACCTATACGTTCCCTCGCGCTCCACCTGTCTGCTGCATTCGCAGGTACAGATGCTACCCATGTAAGGCCATCAGAAGAACTCCACACTTTATTAGTTACATCATCAAATGCGAATCCTACACCGGGTCTATGACCACCTAATAGCCATAATTGATTTTTAAAACTAATCAAAGCCCCGGATTCTACACGAGGTATAGAGTCGCCATTCTGGTCCACTGCTCTTGTGCGGGTCCAGGTTGTGGCATCAGGTGAAGTATAGCTTGCAAAGCTAAAGGCTCCAAACGCTCCCATGGTACCACCTAACATATAATATTTACTACCCAATGACGCCGCCATTATACTATGAAAATTTCCCCACCCTGCATCTGGTGTAAGTTGTTGCCATGAAATGGTCTTAGGATCAGTCTTGGCAACATTTACCTGAACTGTATAGGTATTTTTAGTGACACCATCTTGTGCAGTAACAACATATTGAACAGCATGAGTGAAATCATTTACAGTGGTTCCTGAAACCTGCAACACACCTCCAACATTTACAATAGAATTAGGAACCTCATTGAACACTGCCACTAATTTAGAAACATCCGACTGAAAAGGTAAACTATCTGCATTTTGAATCATTTTCTTGGACTCATCAATAGTGAAAGGTGCCGCCATATCCTTTATACTGAAGGAGGTGAACCCTGCTAAATTGCTTTTGGGTACAGAATCCTTCTTCTTGCAGGATGGTATTACTAATAAGCCTGTCAACAGTAACGCTAAACTGTAGGTTGACATCCGAAACAAAGATTTTCTCATGATAGAAAGTTTTTAAATTAAGATTAATAATGGTTTTTCATTTAAACAATTTCGATGTTATATAAATACAGCATTGAATACAATTTTATAGGCCATACCAAAGCGGTAGCCTCCTATTATCAAGCCACTGACTCGTCTTCCTCAATAATTCCAATCTTGTCTTCCGTGACCTATCGAAATTAAAGGCGATTAAGCTCGAAACAAAAATCACGATATCATTTCAAAATACTATCTACCTGCTTTTCATTATTTAAGTGTGATGGACTTTCATTCCCTCTCAATGTACCGGCAGGTATCAGTTTAAGCAATGGCATCGTTCCTGGCCTTAATGTAATTACATCGGTAGTTTTTGCATTCTTATCATACGTCGCTTGCTCATTTTGTTTTACCATAACTGACGGAGTAATCTTCGTCCACGGAATGGTTTTCGGCTTGTTCGTATTCTTCACTTGTGCCACCGAATCATTCCCCGGAAGCCGTAACTTCATAAGAGGAAAAACTTCATTATTCTTTTGTACCTCAACATTCCCTTTCTCAACAGTTACTACCACTGTACTATCTTTTGAAAAAGCAGAAATATTTAATTTTGCTCCTCTCGTTCTGGTAACTAAATCTTTCGTCTTTATGGTAAGAACTTTATTATCATTTTGAAGATCAAAATAGGCTTCGCCCTCAAGGTAAACAACCGGATGTACGCTCACATCTCTGGGAAATGATATCTTACTATTCTTACCCAAATACACATCAGACCCATCACTCATAGTTAATTTAGCATACTGTTCCTCATTTCCCCGTGTTACATTTGTTATCCACGAGCCCGACATATCAGCATTAGATTTGAATGCATATCCCATCCAACTTCCTATAATCAGAAAAACAATGCAAGCAGCACAAGCGATCCAAAATCTTTTGTCCTTATAAAGAGCTATTACTTTTGCCCGGGAAATATTTTTCGTTCTAATCTTCTCAAACAAAGAACTATCAAAAGGTGCCACAGGGATACTTCCTTTCTCTAACAGATAAGAAGATTCTATAAATTCTAAAACTTCCCTTTTATTTTCTGCTTCGCCCATCCATCTTTCCACCATTTCTTTCTCTTCTTCAGAAACCCGATTTTCGAGATACCGCATTAATATTTCCTTATTCACTTGTCTTAATTTTAAATTTTACGGCTGAATACACATATTATACACTCAACCTTCTTGTTACACCTACTCGGGGATTTATATTTTTTTTATTGGACTGTTATATCTTAAATATTCCATGAAAAGAAATACCAAGAATCAGTAAATGAAAAAGCACATAACCAACTCTTTGTAGTTCTTCCCTCAGCTTCTTCAATGCCTTGTTTAAGTGATTTTCTACTGTACTTTTCGAAATATTCATTTCAGTGGCTATCTGGTCATTTGAATAACCTTCAATTCTACTTTTTTGGTAAACCTGACGACATTTATCAGGCAATCTCATAATTGTTTTGTCAATCAGAGTCTGGAGATCCCGATCAGCCGGAGATTCCGTGTTACGTTGAGATTGGGATCTAATATCTTTCTCATATTTTTTGCAATAGTCTAAATGCCGGAGTTTATTATAAATCAGGTGTTTTGCGATAGTGATTAAAAAGGTATTGAAAGAAGAATCAGGATTTACAGTACTTCTGTTTTCCCATATTTTTATGAACGTTTCCTGAACAATATCTTCACACTCCGGTAGCGAAAAATTAAATCTTGAGCTAAATGCTTTAAGCCTGGGGCCATACTTCTCATACAAACCCTTAAACGCACTGGAATCGCCTATCCTGAGGCCTTGAATCAATTCCTTTTCATTAAATTCACCACCAATAGCATTCATGTCTTCATACTCTAACAGTCACTAATAAATTTAAAATCCAAAACAAAGATAGGATGTTGGGTTTTATCTACATCCACTCTTGAAATAATAGCATTTCATTTTCTATTCCCATTATTAAAAAAAGAAGACAGGAAATACCATCTGTATTATTTCATTAATAAACCTTTTTCCAAAATACTGATACCCTTCTGATTCAAAGCGGGTACCTGCCAGGATAGAGTGAATAAATCCATTCAGTTCTACCTGTGTAGTATGATATATTTTCTTTTCAGGATTGGGTTTTAAATAAAAGGCTATCTGATAATTGATGGATTTATAAATTAACAAACTGTCTCTTTCTACGAATTTAAAAGAATAAAAGGCAGAAAGGTATTTCAGCATCAGGTGCGTACGGTACCAGGTACCACCGGTATCGGATACAATCCTTTTTCCATTCACTTCTACCAGGCTGTCTTCATAAGCGAATACCTGCAGCCTATGATGTTTATCTGCTTGCAGCCATTTACGGATTTGAATTCCATAGCTGTTTTCATAACCATAATCACTATCAAGGAAGACGATGCGGTCTATATATTTCGGAATATTTCTTAACCCATCGAGGTAGCTGAAAATGAATCTTCCGCCACCGCTATGCCCGTTTAGGCACAACGTACTCCGTTTAGAAGGGAACATATTGTACAAAGTATCCACAATATGCTGTACCATAGAAATATAGTTTTCATGTTTTGATTTCCATAATGGCCAGCTTTTAAAACTATTTTCAAGATAAACCACTACCACATTTTCCCCTTTCATTTTGTTCCTGATAAAATGTGTTTGTGCCCTGATATGCTGAATATCAAAACGCCAGTCATCGCCGGGTTCTATTTTCTTTCCCATCGTTTGTGCCGTAGAACTTCCATTAGGAAGGGCATACAGAATAATCTTGTTCTTTTGAGACGAAGAAAAACAGGACGGAAAATCTAAGGTAATCTGAACATCACCAACCATACTAAAAACGATCAGAGAATCTTCCTGCTGACAAAACCCTGTGATAGAAATAAAAATAAAAAGTAGTGATAATAGATTTTTCTTCATACGAAGTAAATATACAGAGGAATTGTATGGAGGCATTCTAAAAGAAAATGGAAAGACTTCTTTAAAGGACAATAGTTTTAGATCAATAATTCTAAAAATTAAAATAGGGAGGTGTTTTCGCACCTCCCTATAATCAAGACTTAAATTAACATACGAGAAAATAATTAAAGCTTCCTTTAATTAAAAATTTCACCCAATTTCTTATTCAATTCCTCACCCCTTATATTTTTAGCGATAATTTTTCCGGTTGGATCCAGTAAAAAATTCTGCGGGATGGCGCGTATGCCATATTCTTTTGCCACTGCATTATCCCAAAATTTAAGATCGCTTACATGAGTCCAGGTCAAGCCGTCTTTATGAATAGCATCCAGCCATGCCTGTTCTTTTCCAGGCTGATCCAGTGAAACACTTAATACGGTAAAATTTTTATCCTTGTATTGATTGAAAGCTTTCACCACATTCGGATTTTCTGCACGGCATGGGCCACACCAGCTAGCCCAAAAATCGAGTAACACATATTTTCCTTTAAAGTCAGCAAGTGATACCGGCTTACCCAGTGTATCATTTTGTGTAAAACCCATTGCCATTGCACCAATACCGGTTTTCTTAGAGGTCTCCATTTCTTTTTTAAAAGCAATACCTGAAGCTGATTTACGGATTGAAGCTGGTATTTTATTAAAAATAGGCTCTACTTTCTGAGCATCTATATCGTACCCTGCATACTGTCTCAATACGTACAAAGAAATAGGTGATTGAGGATGTTCATTTAAATAAGTATGAAAAACTTTTTCACTTCTTTCATCAGTAAGCTTATCGAAATCTTCTGCCACTTTTTTCATTCCTTCTTCATTCTTATCTTTTCTAAATGCCATATACTGCCCGTTTAAAGCAGATGCCTTATCATTAAATGGTTTTTGTAAATCGTTAAAAGTTTCAAAATCTTTCTGAGATTTTGATCCGATAATTTTTGCAAATTTCATTGAGTCTTTTACCTCAATTTGCATGGTACCCGGCTCCATAAAAATTTGCATGCCATCCATTTTTGGCCTTCCATTCTCGTCTGTATTTACAAATCTTACATACAAAGTCGCAAGGGTGGGTTCTGATATGGCCGCTTTAAATTCAAACCGCCCTTCTTTTAATAAGGAACTATCTTTTACCAATTTATCCGCATTACGATAATTGAGGTAAACCATATGTACCGCATCTTTGAATTGTGCATGGCCTTTAATAGTTTCACCTTTTATGGGCGGATTGGCAAAACTGAAAACAGGCAATAGAAGAAATAGAAATGTTTTTTTCATTCGTAGATTGTTTTTTTATTGGTGATTTATTTTTTAGTGTTATACTTTGCTACTACATCATTCAACCCATTGTTAATTCCTTCACATTAGGGTCGTATTCATATCCTTCGGGATCCAGCTGTCTTTCATGACTCATGCCATACCCCACTTTCTAAAGCGCGGCAATCTACACAATTAATTTCCTTAAAATCAAGCATTATTTTAGTGGAGTATTGATTATTTTATGAACGGTTCCTTCTTCCATAACTGAACCTTCTAATATTTCTTTTAATCTGACTCAAAACTAATATTAGATTACAATGCGGCACAAAGAGAGTTCTGAAGAGTGTCACATTTTATTTCTCCCGGGAAAATCATTTTATAGAAAGACCACAGTATTACCATTTATCCTTTGATTACAATATCGGGACTGTACCACTGATGAATCATGAGAATAAGCTCGGAAAGAGAAAAACAACAAAAACATTCCCAATAAGACAGAAAGAGAATGCCTGACAATTTATCATCAAACCTAATTGATTGATACAAGCCAATGCTTTATTTAAGTGCTACAGAAAACTTTTGGGTCCTGGGTGGAAGACATTCTTTATCGTTACACACCATAAACTCAACTGCTACATTTACAGATGTTTTCACTGGTGCTTTCAATTTTACCACCTGCACAAAATCCACTCTGTTTGAAAACTGTTTTACATCTACACCGAAAAGTGGTTCATTATGTTGTTCCAATTTGCCTACCTCTTTTGCATTGCCTTCCATGGTGAGAAGTGGATTTTTGGTAAATGTAAGGCTGGTAGGTATGGGGCCGCCATCGGGAGTAGTCTGAGAATACGTATGCCATCCTTTTTCAATATTGGCAGTTAAATGGATCTCATAGGTTTTATCATTTATCTTTTTGGAAGTGGCAGTCCATGAAACGGGATTTTGAATCTGGGCAAAAAGAAGATTGGAGAAGAGAAGTAAAAAGCCTGCTGTAAGAATTTTTTTCATATTGTATTATTTTATTGAGCTTGATATATTTAAATTAATAGTCGCAAATTTAATCAGAACCTTACAGGTTTGAAAGAATCCCAACTGCTTTAAACGAATTTAGCAATAGGACTTTTGTATTTTCATTAGGTTTAACTTTTAGTTAGTACCAATTGAATGATTCATTCTTAGAAATAATTCTTAATATGAAAACACAAATCATCAATCCGCTTCTCCTTGTCCTTATTCAACATCACTTCTATAATAAGTAAACATGGGAACTTTTCATTAACAAAGCCCTACTTAAATTCTAACGTCAGTACTTTCTATATAGAAGACTAAGGAAGTTCTTAAATTACCCCAACCATTTAAGTCTTTTAACCTTTTTTAACTTTTCAAGGAATCACCACCTTGCTTAAGTTTCTGAATCATTATTCACCGAATATTTTCTTTAATTCATCATCCAATGGCCCTGTTTCTTCGGAATACCTTCCTATAATTTTTCCATTTGGATCTATTAATATCTTAGTTGGTAAACTGGGGATACCAAATTTTTCACTGATATCATTTTCGTTCTTCTCGTTTTTCATTTGCTTTTGTCTATCAAATCCTCTCAGCACTTGTCTCCATGGCAATTCATCTTTTTCTACTGCTTTATGCCACGCATCGGGTTTTGAATCATCATCTGAAACGCCAATGAACTCGATACCTTTATCTCTATACTTTGCATACAATTCTCTTAGGTGTGGATTGCCTGCCCGGCATGGCACACACCAGCTTGCCCAAAAATCGAGTAATACATATTTTCCCTTAAAATTATTAAGACTCAATTTATTTCCATTGATATCTGTCGTTATAAAATTTTCCGCCATTGCACCGGGAGAGCCATTGCGCAACTTTTGGATTTCTGAAGCTAAATTCTTCCCATCATTGCTTTGTTGTATTTTCTTTCCTAACCTTTTGTAAAACATTTGGAGAGAATCTAAAGAAAGATCAATCACATGAAAACGCAGTATATAGGCTGTTACATAAGATTGTGGATGGTTAGTAAAAAAAGAATAATCAAGCTCTTTCATTTCTGCAAAATAAGGCTGAAGTACCCAATCCCTCAATTTCTGGTATTCAACATTACTTCTTTTATTTACATCTGTAAGCGTATCCATTACAACCTTCCATAGTTCCTGTATTTTTTGCTTTTTGGATTGTAATACAGCATATTCATTTTGGATTTTTGAACCTGTAAATTTTGCAGAACCAAAATTGTCCAACAGTAATGAAACAGTCATATTAGCATCTTCCATAAAAAAATTAACTGAGTTTTGCTCTGTTCTTTCTTTTTCTTTAAGATACAAATAACCCATAGTAGGCTCACTGATATTTCCGGTAAAGAAAAATTTCCCTTTATTGATGACAGCGCTATCCATTATCCGTGCATTTCCCATTCCTGAATACACTAAATACATCATTCCGCTATTAATGCCCGTTAAGTCTCCTCTCAAAACAAATTGGGTAGCATTTTTCTGTGCTGTGCCTGCATAAAAGATAAAAGCAACGAAGTATAAAACCAAAAATATTTGTTTCATAACATAAATCTTTAATATTTTTTATCAACTTCCAAATATCTCTTTTAGCTTTTCATCAATTTTATTTTCATCACCTGAATAAACCAATACCTTTCCATCTTTATCAAGTAATACATAAAACGGAATGTAAGTGGTCATGTATAACGATCCAACTCTTGCAGGCATATCTTTAATTGGGAATTCATCGCAAACCTGTGTCCATGGCATTTTTTCCACATCCATTGCTTTAAACCAATCTTTCCATTTGCTATCATCAGAAACACTTAAAATGTCAAATCCCTTGTCATGGTACTTTGCATAAACTTCCTTCCAATGTGGAATAGCCTGGCGGCAAGGATGGCACCAGCTTGCCCAAAAATCTATCATAACATACTTACCCCTTGTAGAAGATAAAGTCAACTTTGAACTATCTCTTTTCATTAAAGTAAAATCAGGCGCGAGACTTCCAACAGCAACAGCATTACGTTTAGCAATAATATCTTGTAGACTCACATAATATTTGGACTGCTTAGCGTCACCCTGTAATTTATCGGTCATTCCTATCATATCCTTTAATGGCATATCAGAATACCAGTTATACAAATCCTTGAGCATGTAGGCTCCTACAATTGAAGACGGGTTTTTAGCGATATAATCTTTAACTATGATTTCTCTATCTTGGTTAAATAATTTTCTAACAGAATCTGCCTGGTCCCTGTATTTATATTGTTGATCAATATCTTTTGTTGTCTCTATTTTTTTGTCTAAATCTGCAAACACAGGTTCATATTTCTTTTGCACAGGATCGTCTTGGTATTTCATCCAGTCATCAAAATTTTTTGATCCGGTTACTGTAAAATCTTTTATCTGTGCACCTTTTGTTCCTCCATCATACATTGTATAATCATAGTATTTAGATCCTGTTGTATCTGCTGTAACATTCATTGTCGTGTCGTCTAAAAATACTTGAAATGCCCAATTGCCGGGTTTTATAGAAACAGTAACCATTTGCGGTTCCGCTTTTCCTTTTAATTCAAAAGTTCCGCCTGTAAAAGAAACACTATCCAATGTTTTGGCCGTCCTTTCATCTTCATTGTAGGCAACTAATTTTACCATTCCCGAATCCATCCCTTTTAAAGTGCCTTTGATGGTATATCCTTCATTTTGATGTATGTTTTTGGTATTGTTACATGCTGCCAATAAGAACAACATTCCGGTTAAAGCTGAAAGAATTTTTTTCATCAGTCATTTATTATTTAAAGGTGTCTAAACAAATAATCTACCTAATTTTCTCTCGGAAACAAGTTTATTAATAACCGGGATTTTGCTGTCCTGTTAATTTTCCATTCCTCGTTATTTCTGTTTGAGGTATGGGTAATAATAATTGATCTTTAGTTTTAATTGCAGGTACCAGAGTTTGAAGTGTGGCAAAAGGAAGTCTGCGAACTGCCAACCAATCCTGGCCTCCCTCAGCAAAAAAGTTCTTCATTTCTTCTTTAATGATCATCAATTGTAGCCCAGGCCGGGTATTTTCTGCATCTACCACTGTAAAATCAGTAATACCAGCGTGCCCCATAATTGTTTTCAATAAAGTTTTAGCATCATCTAAACTTCCTCCTGATGCTACTAAAGATTCTGCTTCCAATAAATAAGCTTCTGTAAGTCGGAAGGCATAACTATAATCTGAAATTGGATCTGGTGCAGGATCTACTACCGAACCCGGGTAATACTTTGTAATCAAATTTACATCATAGCCATATTTAGATATAGGTTTGTAATACCATTGACTGCGTGGATCATTACCGAGAAGTGTTGCCAAGTCATCTGATGCTGTAAAATCTGTAAAATAAATATACTCAGCATACTTTCCACTTCCCTCCTTATCATAAGGTTGGATTCCTAACATAACTTCATTGCTCTTAAAACCCTTTGTGAGGAAGATGTCTTTCACATTTGCTTCTAAAGTAAAAGGACTATTTGTAATTATGTCTTTGGTCAGTGATATTACTGATGTATAGTCAGCCATTCCACCACGATTAATTAAGAGGCGCGCTTTCAACAATTTTGCTGTCCAGACATTGACATAATATATTTGTGAATTTTTCGACGGCAACGAAGCTATAGCATCATCAAGATCAGCGAGAATGGATGTATAAGCATCTGCAACACTACTCCTGGTTAGGTTTATTTCACCAGCTTTCACAAACTCGCTCCGCAAAATAATTCCGTATTTACTACTTACATCAGCATATTGCCCATAATAAAGAAGTAAAGTTGCATTTCCAAACGCCCTGAGAAATTTTGCTTCGGCATCCATTTCTTTTTTCGCTCCAGCATCAATATTTTTGGCTGGCTCCAAATTTTGCAAGAAACCGTTAGCTGCATTTACCAGATTATATCCATAATCCCAAATAACTTCAACACCAAAATAGGCGGCTGTGAAACTGTGATCAGTAATTGCACTTCCTCCAAATGGATAGGTAGCTAACCCGCTTAATTGAGAAGGAAACCCTTCTTGAACAGCATACCATTCCGTTATTGGAAGAGTATTATAATCTGCCCCTGCATTTGCAAAACGGTAATAGACTCCATTTAAAGCCGTCCTGGCACTTTGGATATCTGTAATAATATTTCCATCCACTTCAGAGGAAGTTGGAAATACATTTAACTGCTTTTTACATGCTGGTAATAACAAAACTGTTGACAAAACAAAAAACAATAGTCGTAAATGCTTATTTTTCATGATCTTATTTTTAGAATTTATAATTAAAAACCTACTTTAAGGCCGAGAGAAAAGGTTTTTATCGTGGGGAAATTACTTACATCAAAATAACCTCCACCTACACTATATGGATCATTAGATGTTTCCGGGTCATTACCGGGATATTTAGTAATTGTAAATAAGTTTGTAGCTGATCCATAAATGGATGCATTTACTATGCCTGTCCGTTTCATCCAATTAGATTTATTGAAACGATAGTTAAGTGTAAGGGTTCTTAATTTCAAATAAGATGAATTAAAAACACTCAGGTTGGTATTGTACAACAAAGCCTGATCTTTATACAATAACCTGGGCAGGTTGCTATTTGGATTTTCAGGTGTCCACCTGTTAAGCATTACTACGTTAGCATTCGAAGTTCCTACAAAGTTGATACTTGAAACATGGTCACCCCACATCAACTGACCTCCTTGAGAAAAGGTAAAGTAAAAGGCGAGATCAAAATTCCTATAGCTAAATTCCTGTGTAAAACCACCATAATATTTAGGGGCACCATGTCCTATTATTTGATTGAATAAAGGATAATGGCCAAAACCATCAAACGCTGTATCCAGTGAAAACATGGGATCCCCCATATTCAGAAAGGGGAAAACATAATCTGCCCAGCCACCCAATTTAGCTTTATAGTCATCAAGTTCCTTTTGATTCTTTATAATACCTGTTACCTTTATTCCATTGATCAAACCCAGCGGCTGGCCTTGGATAAGTGAGGTATTCTGATATTCTAATCCAGTCAAGTCACCAATCTGACCCAAATCTGCATCAGCACTTAATTTTGTAACCAGGGATTTTGGCCAGGTAATGTTAATAGAGGCTTTCCATTTGAAATTCCTGGTTCTAATTATATCTCCTTGTAATGAAAACTCATACCCGGTATTTTTAATGCTGGCAACATTGTTTAAAAGTGAACTATAAGAACTGCTTGGGGCAACAGGCAAAGACAATAAAACTCCATCGGTTAGCTTATGGTAATAATCTACTGTTCCTTGTAACCTGTTACCAAAAAAGGAGAAATCCAAACCAGCATCTGTTTCTTTGGTTGTTTCCCATTTAATCCCCGCGTTTCCCAATTGAGTAGGAATTAATGCGCTGGTACCTGCGTAAGAAAAAGGGCTGTATAATGTGCGATACATCTGATCGCCTATGTTTTGAGTACCTGTCAAACCATAACTTCCTCTCAGTTTTATATCATCTATCCAGGAAACATTTTTAAGAAAATTTTCTTTGGAAATTCTCCATGCAATTGCGCCCGAAGGAAAATATCCGAATTTATTATTCGGACCAAATTTAGAAGATCCATCCGTCCTGCCTGTAAATGTGAATAGATATTTATCGTGCAAGACATAATTAGCCCTGGCATAAAAAGACAACAAGTAGCTCTGTGGCTTTCCTGGATTATCCCCTTTGCTCAATAAGGGTGTAGTAGCAGAGGAAAGATTATTTAATACATTATCATTGGGATAGCCGGTAGCCGTTGTGCTAAAAAAGCCACTTTTCCTAGTTTCGTAGGATGTTCCCAGTAGTACATTTAAGGCGTTATTATCATTAAAATCCTTATTGTATGTTAGTGTATTTTCCAAAAACCAATTAGCCAGCTGGCTGTTTGAATTGCCACCAATGCCGCCGTTATTATCAACATTTCCATAAAAGCTTCCAATGCTTAAATAGCTGGGTGTATAATTTCGCTGCAAATAGTTTTGCATATTAAGCGAAACGGTGCTCTTGAATTGCAAGTTTGAATTGAAATCATATAAACCCGAAACAGATCCTAATAAAGAAAACGTTTTGGAATTATTGATTGCTTTTAGTTGGGCCAATGGATTTTGAAAGCCGTGATAACTGGCGGCCACTGGCGCAAAACTGGTAAAATTTCCAGTAGAATCATAAGGAGCATAATCAGGTCGTGCTCTTAATGCCTGACCATAAACGCCGTTTGTTATATTCTGATTTACATAACTGAGGTTGAGGTTGGTAATGAATTTAAAATGATTGCCAATTTCATTCTCAATATTTAATTTCCCTGAAATTCTCTGATAGTCTGTCCCATTTACTACACCGGGAGTGCTATTATATGAAATAGAGCTGTAATACCTCGAAGCAGACCCACCCCCTTGAACAGAAAGTTCGGCATTATTTGAAAAAGTATTGCGTGTAACCAGGTCAAGCCAATCTGTATTTGCTTTTCCAAAATAAGTATCCGGAGTATTTACAATAGCTTTTAATTCTGCTGAAAGAGACAGTCCAGTTGCTGTGCGATAATCATAATCGTTTTTTGCTGCCTCGGAAAGTAACATTTTGTATTGATCCCCATTTAAAAGTGTGGGATTAATAGGCTTAGAAAAAGTATTATAAAAGCTAAACATAATTTGAGGCTTCATATCCTTTTTCCCTTTCTTAGTTGTAATGATCACTACTCCATTAGCTGCCTTGGATCCATATATAGCTGTAGAAGAGGCATCTTTTAATATGGTAATAGATTCAATATCATCAATATTTAGTCCCCCTACACTATTTAATCCATTTACAAAAGCAGTGGACATGCCGGCACTTACACCACCTGCGCCTGTTACATCATTACCAACCGGACTGGAGACATCAAAACCAGGATTAATAAAATTACTTTGTACCTGCAACGGCACACCGTCTATAACGTAAAGCGGATCGTTACCACCTAATAAAGAAGTAGAGCCGCGAACACGAATCTTAACAGCTCCACCCGGTGTGCCATCAGATTTGGTAACCTGAACACCAGCCGCTTTTCCAGCGATTGCATTATCAATAGTAGTAAATGGCACATCCTGTATATCCTTTGGAGAGATTACCGAAACAGAACCTGTCAGATCCTTCTTCTTAGTAGTTCCATATCCCACTACAACTACCTCTTCCTGTTGCTTTACATTTAGAACCAAAGTAATATTTATAACACTTCGTCCTTTTATTGAAACGTTTTGAGATTCGTAACCAACAAATGAAAAAATTAGTACTGTATTTTCATCCACATTGGTTAATTCATACTCTCCATTAGAATTTGTAGCAGCACCTTTTTTACTACCTTTCACAATTACAGATACACCCGATAACGCTTTCCCGCCCTCATCGGTTACTATACCATGGATATTTATTAAAGCTAGCTGTACAGATGCTGATAGATCAGGTTGTGTATTAGTTGTTTCAGGTCGCATGGAAACTACAATTGTATTATTTCCAATAGTATAGTTTAAAGGTTGCCCGCTAAAACACAACTGTAACACCTCATTTAAAGGCTCATCTTTTACATCCAGTGTTACTCTGCCTGCATCTTTAAGCATTTTTTTTGTATAGAGAAATCCATATCCGGTTTGTCGTTCAATTTCCCGAAATACCTTATCAAGCGTTACACTCTTCACATTAAGTGTTACTTTCTGTGCCGAGCTTTTTGCTGAAACATTCAGGAGAAAAGCAGTAAGAAATACGAAAGTTAATTTCATTGCTTTCAAAATTTGCGGAGTAAGCAATAGGGCAATCCTTGTAGGAAATTTCTTTGCAGAAACTGATTGCTCACTGCATGTTGGTAAAATCATACTTTTGCGTTGTTTAGGTTTAAGAATAAATGATTCCTCACAGTTTTATTTATTGTATTAATGAGCCTTTACCTCCCGGGGATGTTCGCTGCATTCCCGGTTTTTATTGGCTCATAGTTTTATGGCATTTCTATTTTACTATTATTTTCCTCCCTTCAACCTCAAACTTCACAGTACCGGTACTTTGAAGCATACTAAGTATTTGAGAAACATTTACGTCCCTTGAGATAACTCCTACAAATTCTTCATTAGTTACATTCCCCTCGTAACTCACTGTTGTTATGTTGTACCACCTTTCTAATTGTCTCATAATACTACGTATATCAGCATCCTGGAAAATAAATTTACCATTCTTCCACGCTACCACTTCTTCCATATCTACATCCTTCTTTACTATTATTTTATCTGAAGATTTTTTTATCTGAGCCTGCTCACCCGGCTTTATCAACACATTTTCATTCCCTTCACTAACTTTTACAGAACCTTCCAATAGCGTGGTTTTCATCACGCCTTCATCATTATACGCATTGATATTAAAATGGGTGCCCAGCACGGCTACATCCATGTTATTTACTTTTACATGAAAGGGCATATCCGCATTATGGGCTACTTCAAAATAAGCCTCTCCGGTGATTTGTACCTCTCTTTCTTTTCCGGTAAACGCAGTAGGGAAGCGGATTGAGGATGCTGCATTGAGCCATACTTTGGAACCATCTGCCAATATTAACTGATACTGCCCTCCACGGGGAGTGGTAATCGTATTGTATTGTATGGCAACTGCACTACTATTTTCATCTTCACGATACACTAATTTACCATCGTCCAATTTTACAACTTTTGCACTTCCCTGTTGGGTGAGTGTTCCATTTTGGGCACTGTCTAAAACGATCGTAGATCCGTTTGCAAGGGTTAATATAGCTTTATTGCCTCCAGGGGCAATATCATTTTTCAGAACTGCATTCTTTACAACATTACCAGAATCTAAATGAGATTGATTCTTATTAACATAGAAATACAAAATACCGGAAGCTAATATAATTAAAGCAGAAGCCGCTACCATCCATACTCTTCGGGGTTTCATTTTCACTATCCTGCCATTATCAGCTTTAGAAATTACTGATTGCCATACCCTGTTTTTAATATCATCAGGTATCTTTTCTGCTGAAGTATCAAAAGACAGGATAATATTTCTTGCTGCCTCAATATTCTTTTTCTGATCAGGCACCTTAGTTATATATTCATTCCAGAGTGTATCATTTTCATCATTGGGAAACAGTGTCCAATTTACAAAATCATCATCCAACGCAAAGTCGGTTGCGGAGTATTGAAGATATTTATCAAATGAATTTTGCATACTAATTAAAATTAGTTTTCAATAATAGGGGTACAGGTAAAACGATGTGGTTTTTATTTTTACCCCACGAAACAAAAAAATAGTTAAAAAATATTTTCGAGAAAGATTTTATAGAGGAAAATAGAAGAGAAGACAAGTGGCAACTGCCCTTTGAGGGCATCAATGGCTCTGGCCATTAATTTATAGGTAGCCTTGGTGGTAAGTTCCATCATTTCTGATACTTCTATATAAGAAAAGCCTTCATTGTATCGAAGAAATATGGCTTCACGCTGACGTGGTGTAAGTGCAGAAAGAGCCGAGGAAAGTTTTTCTTTTACCAAGTTGTATTCCTGTTTTTCGATAAGATTATGTTCAGGGGTAAGATCAACAGGAAACATCTCATCGCCCGGCTCATCCAGTACGATCATTTTTTTATCCGTCTTAATCTTATCTAAGGCCAATGATCTGAAAGCACGGAAAAGATAAAACCTGATTGAGGTAGTTTGTGAAAGATTTTGTCTTGTGCGGATCAGCTTTACAAAAAGATCCTGAATTATATCTTCAGTGAAAGTGTGATCATTTAACCACTTATTTCCATATTGATATAATTCGTCAAAATAGATACGATAAATTTTTTCCAGGCTTCCATTATCTCCTGACAAAAAGGATTGCCACAGAAGCCCTTCATCAATATCACTTTTTGCTTTAATCATTTGGTGAAATCTACAATAGCAATATTAGTCAATTTTAAAAAAAACAATAAGGTTAAGTCCAGACACATTCCTTTCCGGGGTCAGAGTCTTATGGTTTATGGTAAAAAAATCATCCCGGATACTGAAAATGATAGTTCCTACAGTTCGCAAGAACCAAACTAGTGAATTAGGGTACGCAGATGAAAAAAATTCTTTTCCATGCAGTTGATTAGAGCTGATACCGTATAAAATTATTTCGTATAAATAATTCCCTTTCCAACTAGGCAGGTTCGCATTTTTATAATAAAGTAGTAAGGGTCTTCAAACAAACAATCCACAGGTTTTGATCCTTTTGCAGTATAAGAAGAAATAAGACCATGAGAAATTATTCAGGCTATTTTAATTCTCCCAAAACCATCTCTAAATTTTTCACCAATTCATCCGCATTTTCTTTACTAAAAACCAGGGGCGGTTTTATTTTTAAAACATTGTGCAGCGGGCCATCGGTACTTAATAAAAATCCACGTTCTTTCATTTTTTCTACAATCAGATCTATTTCCGGTAGTGCAGGCACTTTTGTTTTTCGGTCTTTTACCAATTCGGCACCCACAAACAGGCCATGACCACGCACATCGCCAATAATGGAATGTTCTTGCATTAAATTCTTTAGCCCATCCATAAGAATATCACCCACTGTTTTTGCATTTTTTTGTAACTTATCATTTTGAATGACAGATAACACAGAAAGTCCCGTAGCCATAGAAACAGGGTTACCACCATAGGTGTTGAAATACTCCATCCCGTTATTAAAAGCATCTGCAATCTTCTTTGTTACTATTACCGCTGCTAACGGATGTCCATTGCCAATCGGCTTACCAAGTACAACTATATCAGGTTCCACCTCTTGTAATTCAAATCCCCAAAATTTTTCACCCACTCTCCCAAACCCTACCTGCACTTCATCAGCGATACACACACCACCCGCCGCTCTTACATAATCATACACATTCTTTAAATAATCTTCAGGTAAAGGAATTTGGCCGCCTACGCCGAGTAAGGTTTCACAAATAAATGCTGAAATACCTATTCCTTTCTTATTTAAATTTCCTATAATTTTCTTTACACTTGCAGCATATTCTTCTCCAGCATTTTCATCTCCGTATTGAAATTGGCCGCGGTAAAGGTCAGGTGAAACCGCTTTGTGGATATAAGGTTTCTGTTTGAAACCTCCTTTACCATCAAATTTATACGGGCTCATTTCTATAGCTAAGGTTGAAGTGCCATGGTATGCATGATCGAGCACAATGATATCTATCTGTTTTGTATAATTGCGTGCCATTCTTATAGCCAGATCATTGGCCTCACTTCCGGAATTTACAAAATAACAAACAGACAATTTCTCTGGAAGTGTGTCTGTGAGTGCTTTTGCATAATCAACAATCATATCACTCAGATATCTTGTGTTCGTATTGAGCGTGGCGATTTGTTTTTGCATAGCTTTCACCACCACAGGGTTGCAATGACCCACATGGCTTACATTATTTACACAATCCACAAAAGTATTTCCTTTATCATCATACAAATATTGCAAGGCTCCTTTGATAATCTTTAAAGATTTCTGATAACTAATACTCAGATTTTTACCAATATATTTATTCCTATTGGCAAGTAGTTCTTTGTAATCATCATCTTCATCAATGATGGAAGAAAATCCACAAGCCATTCTGAATTCATTGTGTGCTTTTAGTGGATTTATTTTTATTAATTTGAACAGTAGTCTCCATCCTGATTTTTCGGTAAGGAAATGATGTTCATTGTATGGATTGAGTGATGCGTTCCACGCAGATTGCGTTACACTAATACACAGCCTTGCTGCAATAAGATAATAAAGAACTTCAATTTCTTTTTCCTGCAATGGGTATGATTGATGATATCCCTTTACAATTAATATGGCAGCTTTTAATGGATCCGCATTATTAAGAATGGCATACGTGCAGGCGATGGCAAGATTATTAATGAGCGCTGTATAAACCGCATCTCCAAAATCAATAACACCAGAAACAGAATTTTCACTAATTAAAATATTATAGTCGTTGGCATCATTATGAATATAGGCATGTCTTAAAGAAGGCAATACGGGTAAAACTTCCGTTTCAAATTGCAGCAAAAAATAGGCGGCAATTCTGCGTTGTTCATGATCTTTTATGAAGTGCAATTTTGCATTGGCCTCCGCAGCATTACTGATGTCCCACATATAATGGCGGTGTAAGGTGGGATACGAGAAATTTTTTAAAGCACTATCCATCTTCCCTAATACAGATCCTAAATCAATAAAAGTATTTTCCCCTAAGCCTTTACAATCAACCCAAAAATTACCTTCTAAAAAAGTAAGTATCCGTATATAATAATTTTTACCATCGTGTTTATAATGGGTTAATTCCAGGTTCTCATTATTAACTATGTAATGTTGAAACTTATCCGATAAATTACTTTTTGAAAGATGGTTGATCATTTTTATCTGCGCATCCAAAAGATTCAGTCCATGCGCGTCGGTGGCTACTTTTAGAATGTACTTGTTCGCATCGCTATCTTTTAATAGAAAATTTTGTTCATCATAACCATTCAACTTTTTTACATCTACAGAAAGATTGTAATGCTTTTTTACGATTTCTTTTATTAACTCCTCTGAAAATATCATGTTATTTAGTTTTCAACATCATTAGCTAAAGAGTGACCATTTATTTCTACAATGGTATAATTTATCCAAATAAATGCAGCTTTTTTTAAGACATCCATTACCATTCGACAAAAAGCGTCGTCTCAAAAGCTCGTCATCAATACCACTTTTTGTTTTAGTCACTTGTTGAAATTTACAAAAGCAATATTAGTCAATTTTTAAAAAATCAGTAAAGTTAAGTAAAGGCACTTTTCTATTGAGATACACGTTTAGAATAGTAAGAAAAGATCAAACAATCCCAGGAACTAAACCATTTTTTGCTCATAAAATAAAAAATTGATTTTTTTGCTGCTTTTCCGTTGAAAATAAATTTCAGTTATATTTCTTTTTTTGTCAGAAATGTCTTAGTACCTCCAACGCGGGTTTGTGGTATTAAAGCAGCAAACTTCACATTGACGATACTTGTTTTATGCTTTCATAACTTCAGGATTCATCTCAGCATTTCCAAATCACATCTACGAAATATTTTCTTATCAAAAAAATGTTCACCAGGTGCAAAACCACACCGTAAAGCTATCCTATAAATTTGGGTAAGAGAATATTTTTGAGAAATTTCCCTGCTGTTGTTGGCGTCCACGACAAAAATCCTTTCAGTTAAATGAAGATAAATATTCCTTCGGTGTCCCCTATAATCATACCCAAGCAAACGCACCTGATAAAATAAAAATCTTCAAAAAAAGCTGGTTTACCCCGAAGTGTTTATATCTTAATATGGCCTTGCATTGTTTTATATTTTAATTTTATGGAAGTAACTATTCAATCAGAATTGTATTGTATGAATGAAAAAATACAATATCAATATCAAATTCTACTATGATGAAGATATTTCCATTAATCATGATGATGCTATTATTTTCAACAAAAGCAGCCGCTCAGTTCAGTCTGCAAAATTTTCATCTGAATTTTTTTGGTGGAATGGCCAATTACCATGGCGACTTGCAAAATAAATGGTTCACGTTTTCCCAATCTAAATTGGCAGGCGGTATAGGTGGAACTT
>JBDTGA010000070.1:0-64241 GCA_039937655.1 Ginsengibacter sp. | reverse complement strand
TGGCGCCAGGGCAAGACGCATCAATGCAATCAGACAAATCAAAAAATGGAACAAAAAATCATCGATACATTCCGTGAACATAAACAACGTTATGGTTCAAGACGCATCAGCAAAACTCTTGGCAGATTCCGACACGGAAAATTATCTTCTTGAGAACGGATAAATTCATAAACTCGGATTATTTCTAACGGCTGAAAATGCCCAAGGCTTTTTTTAAAATATCCCGTTCCATCTCCAGTTCCTTTATTCGCTTATACATAGCTGCCTTCTCAGCATCAAATAAAATAGCAGTTGAGTTTTCTGAAGGATTTGAGTTGGCTTTCGAACGTTTCAACCACTGATATACCAGATTGGTTCCAATGCCTAAAGATTGGGCAATGTCCGGAACTTTTCGACCGGATTCAACCATTTTAATTACTTCTTTTCTGAAATCTGCATCGTATTTACGACGGCTTCGTTTCTGGATTTTTGCTTCCATAAATTTGTAAATTTAGTGGAATCTTGTGTCCGTGCAAATTAGGCCATCTCAGATTATCAAAAAATAACCAATTTATTTTATTAGCTAATTGAAACATCAGATGTTTCTGATCAACAATATCTGACAACCTGGAAAATAAATCAATCTCTGAAGTCTGTTTCTGGGTAGAAAGTGTACATAAATTTGCAGATTTTTTGACGATTTTACAAATAACTTGTAATCATCATCGAACCATTCTCACTATAAACTTTTAATAATAAGCATTACAGGATTTTTGAAAAATGGTTTTTTATAAAAATTTACTCTTACCGATTAACTCAAAAATCGAATTTTTACTTTTACAGAAAGGCCCTAAAAAAAGGGAACAAAGATCATTTATACTGATCTTTGTTCCCCGTAAGTATTTAAAAGAATATTTTTTATTTCATCAATAATGAAACAGAACTGCTATTTTATTCCTTTTATCAGCTTTTCATTCAGCAAAACATAATCGCTGTTTCCGGCTTCTTTGGATAATTCAATGGATTGTTTGGCAGAAGCAATAGCTCCTTTCTTATCACCAAGATCTTTTTGGATTTTTGCTTTATAGTAAACCATGTAAAATGGTGGCTTTTGATTTTGTGCTATGGCACCATTGATCATTTCAAGAGCTTTGGCTTTATTATTATCATATTCATAATAAAATTGGGCAGCTTGCCAATATGGTTTTTTATCGGAAGAAAGAGCAGATTCTATCTGAGCTCTTATTTTATCCTTGATATTCTCTTTGATAGGAACATTCACTACTACCTGATCCCACATGATAGAGAGTACACAGCTTTCGGCAGTGATGTCTTTGAATTGAATGGTGAGCATTTCTACTTTTGATGCCAGCTTGCCCGATTTAATGGTTTCCCGGAAAAGGTCATCACTTTCTTTGTAGCCGCTCACACCTGAATTATTGAAACCCTTATTGAGTATAAAAGTCCATTCGCCGTTTTTGTGTGGGATGGTGTAGATGGCATAACTGCCGGAGTCCACCTTGTGGCCTAAAATTTCGACCGGGTCATTGAACTTTATTTTGGTGGCCGCATTGGCACCGGTACGCCATAGGGAATCGTACATGACTACGTTTCCAAATACGTTCCGGCCTTTGAGGCTGGGCCTGCTATAAGTAAGCTCAATAGAAGAAAGCCCGAAGTCTTGTTTAACAAATTGAGTGGGGGAGGGTGCCGGCATTTTTACCTGAGAAAAACCCGGAGTTGCGAAAATTGCGCAGAATAGAAACGAACTAAAAACTTTTTTCATAATTTACTTTTTGGTTGGGCGTGAAGTTAATCAAAATATATCTTCACCGTCTGATAAAGTAACCTGTTTTGCATGTATTGAGTTTGCATATTTGCTTTTTCAGTATAACCTTCCAATCCGAATAAACCTGCGGCATTTCCTTTATTAATGGCTATTTCGAGATAATTGGCCGAATTGAATAATGCGAGTTTTTCACTTTCGTTTACATCAGCATACGTTTCACTGATTCTTTCAATAATCTCATCGCGTTTGAAAACAATTTTAAAACTTCTTCCGCGTCTCTGTTCTTCAAATTCTTCTTTGGTGATATTGATGATGACGTTCTCAAAATTATCTATGAAAATGATCTGTCCTTCTATGAATTTTTCTCCGAGTAGCGGCCTTAAAGGATTTTTTACTTCGATCGAGATACCAGTGTCGCCTATTTCATCAAAAGTCTTCCCATCAAGAATTTTTTGGTACGCTATGGCAAATTCTTTTGCACAATACAAAGTGTTTTTCTGCTGGGAAGGGCTAAGCGGAATGGCCACAATCTTTTGTGGGGTTTCTTCCAGTATCATAGTGATAAGTCCGTTATCTGCACAACCGATGTATTGGTCGTTGTGTTCTATTAATAACAGATGGTCTTGCTTTTTATCAAAAATATTAACCAGTACAATGTGAAAGGTTTTGGCAGGAAAATTTTTGATAGCATTGCGGCACACATAACCTGCCTGTGGATAATTGAAGGGCGAAAGTTCATGTGATATATCAGTGATTATAAATTCAGGGTTTACCTGCAATAATTGCCCTTTTACTGCACCTGTTAAAAAATCCTGCCGTCCTATATCTGATGTAAGTGTTATTAAAGCCATTCAAAAATATATAATTGATCCTCGGTTATAAAAATTGGTAAACGGAAGATCCTCCTTCTATGAAAAGCAATCTTCCGGTTCGGAAAGTACAGCGGATTGTAATTCTCTAAACTAAACATTATTTAATTAATTCGCCGTTTTTAAAAAAGAATTTCCGTGTAAGTTTATCGGCTAGTGCCGGAAAAAATTTATTCAGATACACCGTTTCTTTTCCGGTGAAAGTTAGTACCAATGTACGTTTCCTTTTTTCGATTGCTTTTATAATGTGTTGTGCACATTCTTCGGCTGTCATTAATTTTTCCTCTTTCAGGGGCGATTTACCCTGTGGCTTCGCGTCTTTATCAAGTGCCGCATTCCTTATGTTTGACTTGGTAAATCCCGGGCAAACCCACATCACATTTACACCTGTTTCCAGTAATTCGGTGCGGAGTGCTTCCATCCATCCGTTGAGGGCAAATTTGCTGGCGCTGTATCCGCTTCTCCCTGGCAATCCTCTATAACCTGCTACCGACGATACCCCTACAATAGTGCCCTTGTTCTGAAGTATTGAATCTAATGCAAATTTTGTGCAGTAAACTGTTCCCCAAAAATTAATGTCCATTACCTTTTTCAAGGTGCTGAGCTCGGTATCTTTAAAGAGCGCGTGCATAGATATCCCCGCATTATTGATCAAAATGTCTATTCTTTTGTATTTTTCAATTGTTTTTTCAATAAAATTTTTACAATCCTCTTCTTTGCTTACATCAGCCACGAGGGTGAATAGCGGTTTTCCGGTAAATTCACTTTCAAGTTCAGTCAGTTTCTCCTGTCTGCGCGAACAGGTAGAAACAGTAGCTCCTTTTTTCAAGAAATCTGCTACCAGGGCTTTCCCGATCCCATCCGTGCCCCCCGTTATTGCAATGACTTTATTTTCAAACATTCCTTTCACCTTTTATTTTCAACAAAAATAGGAGAGAAGGGAGGAAGAAGGAAAATTATTATTTAGGCAAAGGGGAGATGGGGTGTTCGGTTTAGAACAAATCACAGAAAACCTCCCATTTAAGGAGGTTTAAGTGATTTGGCTGGTCCCGATTTATATGGAGGCCCCAGGGACCCTCCCGATAAAGTCGGGATGCACTACCATCCTGATAACCGTCAATAGAGTTAATAGAGTTAATAGAATAAGCTTTCGATGTATTTTCTCGATTTCATTTTCTTTATTGCCAATTCTCTTTTCTTGGCCTCTTGCAAAGTTTCAAAGGTTTCAAAATATTTCGTTACCCATGGAGTACCGGTTGATGTAAATTTAGAATGACCAATATTATGTTCATACAGCCTTCTTTTTATATCAGTGCGGGCACCAACATAATATTTGTTAAGTTTTGGAGAATACAAGATATAAGTATAAGCCATGTAAGACTATTCTTTTAAAAAGACTATTTGAAATAAAAAAACCTCCCATTTCAGGAGGTTTAAGTGATTCGGCTGGGACTCGGACCCAGGACCCCATCATTAAAAGTGATGTGCTCTACCAACTGAGCTACCGAATCAAGAATCTTTTAAGTTACCAAACTCTCCCGATAAAATCGGGATACTCTGCTATCTAAGTCAATCAGTCTTATTCATTTTTTTTAAGGAGTGCAAAAATAAGTGAAAAACAGTTTGAACCAAAACTTTTGAAAAAGAAAGTTTTACCAATAAATGTAAAACCTGATTCAGGGCGGCTTTCAAAAAAAAATAAATGGAAAAGCTAAAATTGGTTTTACTTGTTTAAGATGAAGAAGGCAGAAAAACTGTTGCACGCTTTTTGTTAGTTTTTGTATATGCCCAGAATATTAATAGTTGATGATGACTTAGACTTACTCACGGTAGTAAAATCTTTACTACATAAGAGGGGTTTTGAAGTGTTGGCTTATTCCGACTGGGACCTTGCCTGGGAATCAATAAAGACCACCAAGCCGCAATTGATTGTTCTGGATGTTTTCCTCACAGGAATTGATGGCCTGGACGTTTGCAGGAAGTTAAAGACTTCTCCTTTTACAAGGCAAATTCCGATTATAGTTTTTTCTTCTTTCCCCAATATAGCTGAAACAGCCATTTTTGAATATGGTGCCGATGATTTTATCGCGAAACCCTTTGAGGTCAACGAATTTGTCAAAAAAATACATTTCGTTTTATCGAAGAATCATCAATCAGCATAAAAGAAATAACCAGTTCAGGATATCTGTTTTTGCAAAAAGCTTTCAATCATACTACAGGGTACAAAGAACGGCTTATCGGTTATTTCCAATTTTAATACTTGCCCCGAAACTGTATAAATTCCTTTGATAGTGTTTCCGAAAATGGTTACATCAAAGTCTCCCGAATTTTCATTTCCGTTAAAAACTCCGTTCTGGCTTTCAACAGCAGTTCTTGCCTTATTTACGGCTATGTGTGCCGGTTCAATGAATGGGAATTCAAAATTGCATTGTGACATAATAGTTTGCTTTTTTGTTTGGATGAGGGATAGTTTTGGGGAATTGTTTACACAACTGTATTCAGTTGTATTTTTTATTTTTTAAAAAATGGTAAAATTATTTGTATGGTCAATAGGGGGTCTTGTCTTTTTTATCACTCCATTCTTTAAATATTTTTTGGGCTTCTGGTCGTCCCATATTGATCGAAGGTATTTTCCTCTCTGTGAGGCCTGCATTAATTTCATCATAGATCATCGAATCGTCAAAGCCAATGGCTGCCGCATCTTCACGGGTATTGGCATAATAAATAATGTCAGGGCGTGCCCAGTAGATTGCACCGAGGCACATGGGGCAAGGTTCGCAGGAGGTATAAATCTCACATCCTTCCAGTTGAAATGTCCCCAGGGTTTTACAGGCATCCCTGATGGCAATAATTTCTGCATGGGCGGTAGGGTCATTGGTACCTGTAACCCTGTTGTTACCCCTCCCGATGATGGTATTTCCTTTTACGACCACACAGCCAAACGGTCCCCCGTTATTATTCTTGACACCATTCTCCGAAAGCAGAATGGCTTCCTTCATAAATTTCTCTTCTCGTGTCATACGGCAAATATATTTATAACGATTGGAGTATATTGTAATTAGTGAGTTAAAAAAATGAATGCAGGGAAGAGGATCTGTCAGCTTTCAGCTTTGAGCTATAAGCTTTGAGTACCTGTCACGTAGGAAAGCAACCTTCGGCTTATCAATTGGTCATAAACCCTTGTGATACAGAACTATAGTATAGTTACTCTTTTTTAAAATGAGCTATTGATTTTTGCCGGTTTCCCCGGATGGTCTTTTTGCAATTTTCTGCACCACAATTACAGATGAAACTTTCCATTTCTTCATTTAAGAAAGTGGTGTAGTCCAGGGTAAGTTCTTCTCCCTTCAGTATATTTCTTGTGGCCATCACATTGAGCCCCGTATATGCTGTGTTAGGATCGCAGGAATGATTCTGTGGTGCCCATCTTTCAGGATCTTCATCCCACAATACATATACATCATTACTTATGGGCCACGCGTATTTTCTGAAAACATTGATTTCTTCTGCGCTCCAATGTTCTTCTACATAATTTTGGGTAATAATCCGGTGCTCTTTCCCTTCGTTGCTAAAAATGGTCTCTCCTTTTTGTATATTTTTATTGGCATAAATCCCATAGCCTGAAATGGCATTTCTCTTTAGAAAATATTTTTTTTGTTTCTGCTGATGGCGATAGATCCCTTCTGATATGATGTGTTCTAAGAATGCTTGCTTACCTCCGGGTTCATTTATCAAAATATAATCGGCAGAACCTTCATATCCATCTTCGTAAAATACAGAGCAGGTGAAATTGATCTCAAGGAAAAATAGTTCGTTTTGGTCATTCACCCGAAAATCTAACCGGGCATAACCAACGCCGCTGAACTCTTTGAATATTTTTGCAGCAGCGTGTTTCAGTTGTCTTGAAAGCTCCCCATCCTTACAGGGGATATTACATTCTTTATGAAGTTCAGAAGTTTTGAGGGAATAAGTTTTAAATTCCTTCCCTTCTGGAAATATAAATTCCAATGGAGTATAGACTGTGCAATCATTGGAACCAGCGTTGGCAGCAACGAGTACGGTAAATTCTCTGCCTGCAACATATTCTTCCACTAAAATCTCATCATACTCTTTTAACAGAAAATTTAATTTGCCAGATAATTGTTGTTCGTCTTTTATTAAGGAATCATCGTCAATGCCGAGGCTGTCACCGGCTTTTGCAGGCTTGATGAAAAGTGGAAAATGTAAGGATGGACTTATATTCTCATGTGCGTTTTCTTCGGTTATTTTTATATAAGCAGGCGTAGTTACACCACAGCAATAGGCCACATATTTCATTAATTCCTTGGATGGATCATAAAGGATCGCATTAGGGCCGGTGTAAGGAAGGTTTAATGATTCAAGGCAGTGGATGACATCTATAGAAGGTACAGACCAATCAAGGTAACCTTCACACAAATTTATATACACATCGTACTTTTCCTTTTTCAGTTCCCGTAATTGACGATATGCAGAAAGTTTATTCAGAAATACGTGATCTGTTTTATAATTCGGCAGTAGGGCCGACAGATTCCTTGGCGGGTCATAGTTTTTGTAATCTACATCAGAAGTAGAATAATCTGGTTGCAACACGCAAACTTTTTTCATAAAAAGCAGGATGAAATTATTTTTAGGAATTGAAATTAGATAAGTTCTAATTGTTTTACCAATTTCTTTTTAGGAGTGATCTTTTTTGAGAGGGTGTCGTTGATGATCTCCACTATTAAAGAAGCGAAAGAATTTCCTGATAATCGTAAGATGGCCCCAATGGAAGTAAAATTCTCATCTTCAGATAATCCGCATTGCGCATTTACTTCAAGTACAAACATCTGGCCGGTTTGTTGATCCATCCTGAGGTCCACACGACAATACCCTTTCCCCTTTACCGCTTTATAAGCATCAAAACTCATCCGGCAAATATTCTGTAGAAGAGCCGGGTTGGGTGTATGATAATTATAAAAATCTTCTTCATTATTGATTGGCGATTCTTCTTCATACATTTCCCAGAGCCTGTCGAAAGAAAGAAATTTTTCGTGCGGTGGAAGTTCTGAATTAAAGACCCTTTCTACCGGAAGGTAAATTTTACAATCTTTGGGAGAAGAACTGTTACCTACAATGAGTGTGGTAAATTCCAGGCCGTCAATAAACCGTTCTGCCAATACACCTCCATCCACTAAATTCCACCCGTGATATCCTTCCTGTAGTTTTTGAAATTGCAAACTCAATTCTTCCTTATTTTTTACGACCGAATGAATGCCCACTCCGAGGCTGCCACCGGAAATAGCCGGCTTTACGATGACGGGGCTCCCTAATTCATTGAAAATTTCAGAGTCACCTTTATTTTTATCAGTGATAATCTTCCAGGGAGAAGTCGGAATATTTTTACGATCAAAAACTTCTTTCATCTTTATTTTTGAAGTGGTAATCCTGTAAAAATATTCATCGGCGCCGGTGAAAAATAATCCGCTCTTTTTTAGGTACCGTATCACATTTACACCCGGTGCTTTGTTGATGTCATCTCCATCACAAAGGTTGATCACTACCGTGTTTTCGGGGGACGATTCCCCGGCTATCCTGTCTATAATCCATTTGTAATTATCATTGGTAACCTGTTGCCATTTCCAGGGAATACTTAATTCTTCAAAGGCCCTCGTATATTCTTCAATACTTTGTGTGAAATCATAATAATAATCGAGGTTCTCATTATTGGTTTCTACATAAGGGGCTAAAACCCATACAAAAAGATCCTTAGAAATTGGCTTCATAATTAGGAAGGTATCATGGTTTAGTAATCATACTATCTGAAGGTGAGAAATATTTAATTTTTGCAGAATAAAATCGGTAAACCGGTAATGGTCAATTGTTTCCTGTGATAATGAAGAAGCTCCCTGAATTTTATGGAGGCAACCGGGTTCTCCGCAAAAGCAATTGAAAGGAGCATCCATCAGCCATTCCGTTGAAGGATAGAAGAAAGTAAGTTCATCGCCTTTGGCGATATTACGAAGTGCACTTAATTCAAAAGTGGTAGTATTAAAAAAAACGTTTGGGTTACAGGAGTGATTGATGTATTGCAATGATTCCGGACTTAGAATGATGTGGATGAATTCACCTACCTGCACCGTATATTTATTAGGTTCTTTCACTATCTCACTCGCTTCAAAAGTGGCGAATGCCATTCCTTCTTTAAAAGGGATTGTTGCATGCAATGATTTTTCTCCGGTGGTTTTATTTTGATAAAGTGTAGCAAAACCATGGTGGGAGATCTTCATTAATTGAGGTAATGAGGTGGCAGGATAATTCATTAAAGTGAAGAATGAAAAATGAATAATTTAATTGACTTAACTAAAGTATTATAAAAAGGAGCCAGAATAGAAAACATCTTCATAAAACTTATACACAAATGTGAATTGCTTCTCAGGCATGCAGGATATCTTCCTTAAAGAGATCTGGTATCAGAGAGAATTGAATTTGTTATTTCTAAAAGATTATCACCTTATTAAGGTCTCCTGAAGCCTATCAAATTTCGTGACGATTCCTTCTTTCGACAGTCGTTTTACCTATTTTCAAAATCTTCGTTGAACAACCTTATTTTTTTTCTGGAGCAAAGAGTTTACTTTTATCGCTGATACAAATAATTTAGTTATGGCAGAAACAGGTGAAAAAATACTGGCTATTGATATCGGAGGCTCGCATATAAAAGCTACTATCCTTGATGAAGAAGGGAAATTTCTACAGGAATATGAAAGAGAAAAAACACCCAGCCCGTCTTCTCCTGCTAAAGTAATCGCATTAATAAAAGAATTGGCCTCCCGCCTTCCAGGGTATAATAGAATCACTGCCGGATTTCCCGGATATATAAAAGATGGAGTTGTAAAAACCGCCCCTAAACTTGGAAATGATCTTTGGAAAAATATTGACCTGCAGAAGGAATTGGAGAATGTTCTAGGCAAACCTGCACTCGTTATCAATGATGCGGATTTGCAAGGATTAAGCCTCGCAAAAGGCTATGGTGTGGAGATGGTGATCACACTCGGTACCGGCTTTGGTTCTGCGATTCTGAAAGAGGGCATTTTGATACCTCATCTTGAAATGTCGCAACATCCTGTTACGAAGAGTAAAAATTACAACGATTATGTAGGTGAAGAAGCATTGCAGAAAATAGGAAAGAAGAGATGGAATAAGAGGATGAAAAAGATAATGGGTATTTTGAAAACAGTATTTAATTACGATCACCTTTACATTAGCGGTGGCAATGCACGATTGTTGACTTTTAAACTTGATGACAATATAACCGTGGCTGATAATAAAGAAGGAATAAAAGGAGGCGCGGTAATATGGAAACAACATGAGGAGGCAACTAAAACGGTTGAACAAAATTAACGTACAAATAAAAATAAATATACATGAAAATAGGTATAGCGTGCGATCATGGCGGCTTTGATTTGAAGAACACGATTTCTGCCTTCCTGAAAGAGAAAGGATATGAAGTAAAGGATTTCGGAGCTTTTAAACTGGATAATGGAGATGATTATCCCGATTTTATAATTCCACTCGCGAAAGCAGTATCTAAAAATGAGGTTGATCGTGGAGTAGCTATTTGCGGGAGTGGAGTAGGAGCCGCAGTTGCTGCCAATAAAGTAGCCGGCATAAGGGCGGCCCTCATCAATGATTACTTTTCCGCACATCAGGGAGTGGAAGATGATAATATGAATATGATTTGCCTTGGAGGAAGGGTAACCGGCTTCGCATCGGCGGAGGAATTGGTATCTGTTTTTTTGAAGGCTGAATTTACCGGAGCAGAAAGGCATAGAAGGCGTTTAGCTAAAGTAGCAGCCCTGGAAGTAAGGCAAATTTAAAAATTTTTAAAACCCTGATTTAGTGCTTAGTTCTGATACCTTACATTCGTATCTTTTTCAGTTTTCAAAATTATAATATGAAACATCCTTACAAAGTTTTATTTTCTGATATAGGCGGTGTGCTGCTCAACAATGGATGGGGCCATGAATCAAGGATGGCCGCCGCAAAAAAATTCAATATTAATTATGAGGAAATGGAGGTGCTCCACAATTTCATTTTTAATGTATGGGAAATGGGGAAGGTATCTATGGATGATTATCTTGATACGGTGGTCTTTAAAGAAAAAAGAAATTTTTCAAGAGAAGATTTTAAGGAATTTATGTTTTCAGTATCCACACTGCTTCCAGAAACTCTTCCATGGATGATAGAATGGAAGAATAAACATGAAGATATAAAGGTAATCTCCATCAATAATGAACCGAGGGAATTGAACCAATACAGAATCGCTACATTCAAATTACATAACTTTTTCGATGCTTTTATTTCTTCCTGTGAAGTGGGAATGCGCAAACCAGATCCCGGCATTTTCCTTCTCGCACTGGGGATAGCCCAGGCAAAACCTGAGGAATGTATTTATTTTGATGATCGTGTGATGCTTGTGGAGGCTGCCAGAAAAGTAGGTATTCATGCATACCATCATCAGGATTTTGAAAGTACCAGAAAGATCATAGAATCTTTGTAACCTAAATATCAGAGAAGTTTTTGCAATGATGTACGATTAAACTCTAATTGAAGTAGATCTGTTTATCTTTTAATAAAGGGAAGAAACACGCTGGAAGTAATTGCAATTTGACTTATTATCTTATCCAGCCTTCTCCCTGCTTAACTACCTTGTAAACAAGATTCTTCTTCTTCCCTTCGATCTTAAGGATATAAATCCCTGATGGAAGACTACTTACATTAATGGAAGTACGGAGAGATTGAATAATTTGCGTAACTATCAGTTTACCGGCAATATTGTAAAGTTTTAATGTTTTACCCAGTAGCTCGGTTGCATTATTTGCAGATACATATAGTACACTATTGAATGGATTAGGGTAAGCGGTAATCATCAAATCTTCCTGTACAGGAGGCTTTTCAGGCAATGGGCCTGCTTCTGCATTAGAACTGTCACATACATTCGAATTGAGGAAAGAATTTCTCGGGCCGCCTATAGCGAATAAACTTCTCATTTCAGCTTTTTGCCCCTGAGTAAACATATTCATGCAAGCGTCATCGGTGAAGTCCATAAAGTCCATGAACATATCACCATAAGAATTAATAGAGCAGGAAGATAGATGTGGAAAAACCGGACAATAACTATTGTTGGTTTCTTGAGGAGGAGTGTCTGCAATTCCGTCATCTCCACAGGTGCTATCGCCCCACAAATGCCTCAATCCAAGCCAGTGGCCTATTTCGTGAGTAGCCGTCCTTCCTTTATTATAAGGAACTGTCAGATTTCCAACGGTTCCGAATGAATCATATTTTATAACGACTCCGTCTTTTTCGAGTGGACTGCCGGGCAATACGGAATATCCTAAAGTGCGTCCGAAAAGATTGCAAACCCAGAGGTTGAGGTATCTTGTAGCATCCCATGCATCATCACCCCCTTTTGAAGAAAATTTCATGGCGTCATCGGCAAGAAATTGAGATTCTTTGGTGTATTTGTGAATGATACCGATGGTCTTACGGCCTTGTGGATCTACTTTTGCAAGGCAAAACTGTATTCTTGCATCTGCAGCTACACTTTTAAAAATATCCGGTGTGTTAACAGCATCAGCATTACGCCTTCTGTAATCTTCATTTAACACTTTGATCTGAGAAAGCACCTGTTCATCACTGATATTCTGGGCATTGTTATTATAAAGTACGTGTACTACTACGGGTATTATAATCACTTCATCGTTTAAAGTATCACGGCTGGCAGTATTGCTTCCGGCTCCCCGCAGAAGATTTGATTTGTTTACAGGATTGTCTTTGGTATAGTCTGCGGTGGCACACCGTTGTGCCGATACATTACAAACAGCAGTAAAACAAAGTAGTGTAAAAATAAATTTCATGTATCCCAGTTGTAAGCCTCAATTGCTTGAGTGTATGAACAATAGCGGGATTACATAGGCCTGGGGTTGAATTCTTTACACGGGATAATGAAAAAGATGGAAGGATTTACAGACCCCTAAATGAATTGATATTCAATAACAAAGAAAAAAGAAATGTTATTGCAAGTCACAGAGGCTGAGAGCACAAATAAAGATAATATTTTTCATACTTTAAAACTTTTATCCTTTTTTTTTATAAAAGGAAAAAATATAAATAGATAACTTCCCTATTTTTACAACTTACAAACAGTGTTTATCTCAATTCGTTGGTTATCGGGTATGGCCGTTTGGAGGAGATACCATCCCGTGTAGAACTCCGGGATTCCCGGTGTGCGATTCTTAGGTACGTGCTGCGATTTGAAATATACCCATAAATAGATACAATGACTCATAAAATTTTTGCTACGGCAATTCTGTTTCTTCTGATCTCATGCCATTCTAATTCCTCTGATGTTGATAATTCCCTTCCTGTACAAAAGGTGAATAATATTCCTGCACCTGCACCTATTATGTTCAAAGTAGAAGCGGTATATCCGCATGATCCTACTTCTTATACTCAAGGGCTGGAATTTTACAAGGGTAAATTGTACGAAGGAACGGGCGAATGGGGAACATCCAAGCTGCGTATCGTTAATATAAAAACCGGAATACCCGAAAAAAGTTATTTAATTCCCGATACCTCCATTTTTGGGGAGGGCATTACCATTTTGAAGAATAAAGTTTATCAGCTTACCTGGCAAAACAATAAAATTTTTGTTTATAATGTGGATGATATAAGCCATCCTGTGAGCACTTTGAAATGGAACAGACAAGGATGGGGTGCCACCAATGACGGTACTGATATTATCATCAGCGATGGCTCTTCAAAGTTGTTCTTTGTGCAGCCCGATGAAGCAAAAAAGGAAATGAAGATTAGTAAAGTTATCACTGTAGCTGATAATACAGGTGAGGTAGATAGCCTGAATGAACTGGAATTGATTGACGGTTATGTATATGCCAATCGCTGGCTAACCAACGACATTATTAAGATAGATACTTCCAATGGATATGTAGTCGGAAAAATGAACCTCACTGGACTTCTGCAACAATATGATCCTTCTGCCAAAGTAAGCGGCGATGCCGTATTGAATGGTATTGCTTATGACAGTACCACCAAAAAGTTGTATATCACAGGCAAAGACTGGCCAAAATTATTTGAAATGAAACTTAATTAACCTTCAGGTTTTGGTTTTCGGAACCCTTATCCTTTATTGGGGTTTGTAGTAACCGAGCCTGCACCATTGCTATTTTTTTCGTATGTATTGTATAGTGGCGAACTGCTTCCCAGTCTGGTGTCCCTGTATATGGGATTAGTATTTACCGGATTGCTTGCGGGATTATTTACTGATACCGGAACTACTGCGGGCTGATTGGTTTTGTCAATTGTTTGGGGGGTGTTCACTATTTTATTAGCTTCTGCCACGCCGTTTTCATTTTTTTTCTGGGTATTATTAACGGTATTTGTGTTTTTTTCTGTTGCGACCGTTGCAGGAGTTGTTGCTTTTGTGGAATCCAGGTTTGCGGTAGTGCTATTATTGGCATTAGCCGGATGGAAAAATTTCTGCAATTTAGTTTGTGGTTTGGAAGAGCTGGCTGTATCCTGACAAAATGCAAAAGTGGGTGTAAGAGATGCTGCTATAATAAATGCGCTTATGTTTTTTATTTTCATGATATTTAATTTTAAATGAAAGCCGTAAATAGTGTGCCACATCTTGTTGGTATAAAATTACGAAAGAAAAATTAACCACATATTCATATAAAGTTTTGTTTTGGATTATTTTTGATCCGGCATATTCCTTACAGGTAGTTTCCTGGAAAGAAAAAATGCAGCTTTTGAGAGACGAAGAAATGCGAGTGGAGGAAGAAACTCGGAAGATGAGTAGGTTAGTTGGAAGAAAAATAAAAAAAAGGGGGAATTCCCCTTTTACAATTCAGAATAAAATATTAGATTTGTCTCCGCTTAATTATTAATAGCGTTATTCCATACCTAAGAAGTTCCTTCCAACATTCTTATTTGCCTTTTGCAATCTTGTAAAGCCTTTTTTTCTATTTAATCCAATTTATTATACACTGTATTCAATAAAATACCTGTTTAATAAAAAAAGTGGACTGTGATTGTATGTGACGATTCTTCAATAACAGAAAACAATTCAGATAAAATACCTTTCAACGGTAAGACCCTGAAATAATAATATTACACACGCATAAACCGAAAAAAGGGAAGTCATTGTGATTTCCTTTTTTTTTGCCCAAAAGGCAATCCTACCTTGAAATACACTTGGTTTTATTTGAGTGGAATACATTTTATTATCAGATATTTACAAGCATGAAAACCATTTCCATAAATGAAATAAAAAAGGAGTTGGAAAGAAAGGAAAGCAATGAGTTACTCTCTTATTGCTTGAGATTAGCAAAGTCTAAAAAGGAAAATAAAGAATTACTTGGCTTTCTTCTTTTCGAGGCTGATGACCTTACGGAATATATTGAAAATGTGAAGCAGGAGGTGGATAGGGCATTCGAAGAGATCAATAAGACCAATGTTTATTACATTAAAAAAAGTGTACGTAAAATATTAAGGGGCGTCAATAAGCACATCCGTTTCATTTCATCCAGGCAAGAAGAAGCCGAATTACTGATTCATTTCTGTAATTGTTTTATTGAATATTTTATTCCTTTAGAGAAAAGCCGACAACTGTCCAATCTATATGAGAGTCAACTCAAAAAAATAGAAAATGTTTTATCGTCCCTTCACCCGGATCTGCAATATGATTTGAGAAAGCAGATAAGAAGCCTTGACGAGAAATAGACTGAAAATTTACTTTACCGGGGATATCCCTTTTTATCATTCTGTCAGAGAAGTGTCATTTGATCTTACGTAAAAGAAAAAGATTAGAGGGTGGGGTTACTTTCTTTAGAAAGGAGTATATAGAATACGTAATTATTAAAATTAAAAAAAGACAAAACAAATGAAAAAAATTCTTGCAATTGTTGCTTTCGCAGCTTTTATGACTTCTTGCAATAACTCTTCTTCTTCTGAACCAGCTACTACTGATTCTACAACAGTTACTTCAACTTCTCCTGCAGATAGTGCTGCTAAGAGTGTAAGTGCTGCTGCTGCCAATGTCGCTGATTCTGCGGCTAAAATTGCTACCGGTGCCGCTAAGACTGCTGACTCAGCAAGTACTTCTGTTGCTAATAAAGTAGATGATGCAGCTTCTAAGGTGAAAACAGCCGCTGTAAAAGCAGCTGATAAAGTAAAAGCGGGTGCCGATAAAGCGGCTGATAAGATAAAAGAAGGTGCTGATAAAGCAAAAGTTGCTATCAAAAAATAATCCTTCTTTTAGAAAATGATTAAAATCAGGAAGCAGATAAAACTGTTCTCCGAATTTTTAATAACAAGCAATCGTTAAAAGCCTTTCTGTTCTCAGAGAGGCTTCTCTTTTTATAGGCAACAAAGTGGGTTATTGTTTCTCTTATCTTAATAATGAAAGATTGAAAGATCAGGAACAGGTATAAAATATAAAAGTGGAAGTTGACAAAACACAACCGGGTCATTATGATTTACTTAATCCCCGATTCGCCATTTGCTCATAAGTATCTTTCACTTCTGTTACCGGCAACTGACAGGTTTTGTTCCGGCAAACATATATCATGGTTTTACCCGGAACTATTTTATCCTCTAATAAAGGAAGCGTCCCCTCTTTGCCACCAAGAAACAGTGCATTAGAAATATATTCTTTTTGAAGGCCGGTCAGCTTTTCTTTCCATTCATTTCCTGTAATGGCAATTTCAAAAGGAGGGTAGATATGCAAAGTGGCTGCTATGGCCCAATTGCTATAATAGTTTAAAATTTTCTTAGTATCTTCCATTACATTTTTTATTTGCTGAAGTGAAAGGTATTTATATTGATCGTCTTCAAAATAGAGGCCCAGTAAGAATAAATTTTTTGCCATTTCACTATTGGAAGAGGGGATTACATTGTCTGTTATTTCTTTTTTTCGTGCTATTAAATGGCTGTATTGATCATTGGTATAGAAAAACATTCCTGTTGAGTTGTCAAAAAAATGAAGCTTTACATATTCCGTAATCTCTTTGGCTTTGTACAAATAACTTTCTTCAAAACTTATCTGGTAAAAATGGATAAGTGCACTGATCATAAATGAATAATCATCTAAAAATGCGTGGATGCTTGCTTTGCCATTTTTGTAATTCCGATACAGAGAGCCATCGCTTTCGCAAATATTTTTTAAGAGAAAATCAATATTTCTTTTTGCTGAGTCATAGAAACTCTTTTCTCCAAATGCCTGGTATGCGTCAATAAAGCCTATCGCCATCAAAGCATTCCACGAAGTTAGTATCTTATCATCTGTGGCCGGGCGAATGCGTTTTTCTCTTTCTGATAAAAGTGTCTGTTTGAATGCCGAAAGCCTTTGCTCACGACCAGTTTCCGGAAGAGGAAAGTTGATGGTCGCTGTATCTCTTTCGTAATTTATATCAGGAATATTTTTCCCGTCTTCCCAATTCCCGAAGGATGTAATATGATAATGTCTCAGGTATTCTGATGCGTCATAGCCAAGGATTTGTTTGATCTCCTTTTCGCTCCATACATAAAATTTCCCCTCTTCCCCTTCACTATCGGCATCCAATGAGGAATAAAATCCACCTTCAGGTGAGGTGAGTTCCCGCGATACGAATGCTAAAGTCTCAAATACTATTTTTTTGTACAATGGATCTTCTGTAACCTGAAACGCGTGGCTGTAAAGACTTACCAATTGTGCATTATCGTAAAGCATTTTTTCAAAGTGGGGGACATGCCACTGGTTGTCGGTCGAATAGCGGGCAAAGCCTCCACCGACGTGATCATATATTCCGCCCAAAGCCATATTGTGTAAAGTGGTTTCTACCGCTTGTATTGCTTTTTTATTTCCTGAAAAATAATGGTAGTTTAATAAAAATTCCCAGATAGAGGGCATGGCAAACTTCATTCTACCGATAGTGCCTCCTCTTTCCCAGTCAATCCTTTTTTCAAAATCTGAAAACATTTCGTCCAGGTCGTTCTTGTGAAAGGTCGCTTCCATCTTATTCAAAGGAATTGTTTCCATTGACTGAATTCCTTTTAAAATATTTTCAGACTGTTCCTCCAATTTTGACCTTTCATTTTTATACATGGCGGCGAAGTATTCCAATAGCCGTATCCAGTTTTCTTTTGGAAAATAAGTACCTGCAAAAAAAGGCTTTCCATTGGGCATGGCAAGCGCATTTAGAGGCCAGCCGCCGTTTCCGTTGATGAGGTAAGCAGCATCCCTATAAACCTGATCCACATCGGGCCTTTCTTCCCGGTCTATTTTTATGCAGATATAGTTTTCGTTCATCACTTTGGCTACTTCTTCTCTTTCAAAACTTTCGTGTTCCATCACGTGGCACCAATGGCACGCAGCATATCCTATACTGATCAGCAACATTTTATTCTGGGATCGTGCTTTTGTCAATGTTTCCTCATTCCACGCATGCCAATCCACCGGATTGTGTGCATATTGCAGGAGATAGGGGGAAGTTTCGTTTATTAGTGAATTGGGCATTTGATTGTTTTAAGGAGAGGATATTGAATAATTAATGACTAATTATCAGGTTCTCCGCTAAATCACCATCGTGATAAAAGATAAGAAATAATCACACACAGATTCTGACAATCCACTCCTATCATCTTCCTTTAACTTCTTCCTTTCAACATCGGCACAAAAGAAAAATCAGAAAAGGTTTCTTCATCGAGGCTTCCATCTTCATTTTTAGTGATGCGCATCATTTTTTGTTTCCCATTATCTTCCAGGGGTATTACCATTTTACCACCGGTTTTTAATTGTTCAATTAATTTGGGAGGAATAAAAGGAGCGGCCGCAGTAATAATAATTTTATCAAATGGGGCAAAGGTTGGAAGCCCTTCAAAACCATCTCCGTAAAAGAATTTAATAGAAGGATACTTAGATCTCAGAATGAAAGTCCTGTTCAGGTCAAATAATTTTTTTTGCCGTTCAATGGTATAAACGATGGCGCCCATTTCTGCCAGAACGATTGCCTGATAAGCGCTCCCGGTTCCTATTTCCAATATTTTTTCAAAATGACTCACCTCAAGAAGCTGGCTTTGATACGCTACGGTATAGGGCTGTGAAATCGTTTGCCCTTCACCGATAGGGAAGGCCCTGTCCTCGTAAGAAATATGTTCCAGTGCGGTATCTAAAAAGTAATGCCGTGGAATATTCATCATAGCCTTCAGTACATTTTCATCTGTAATACCTTTTTCTCTGATGCCGTCAATAAGTTTTTTTCGCAGTCCTTTATGGCGGTAAGAATCTTCAAACTTTCGCATGTGTGCAAGTTAGAAGATTTGTAGTATTCTATCCTTTTTTACAAAAATTAATTGCAGTCAGGGAAAGATTTTTGAGTTGAAATATTTCGTATTATTGTAATTAGTCCCTCCCTCTATAAAATAGGCGTTTTTCCAAAGTGGTAAAGACTCTTGAGGTCTTTATTTTTTTATTGTAATAAAACCATTTGTTATGATGAGGAATCTATACCTGCGAAAATTATTAGTGATAAGTTTATTTTCTTTCATGAAGAATGAAGTGGATGGACAAATATCATTACCCGTTGTGGAAGGTTTTTCTTACGCAAAAAAAGATGGAACTCCATCAATGCCGTCAGGCTTCACTCACTCAGGCTTAGGAAGTTATGACGGCGCTTTGAAATTTGATAATTCGGGGGATTGGATGATCCTGAATTTTACGGGCATACCGGGGATTTTGGTTTTTGACTTAGGAGTAAATAATAATTTTCCCGGCAATATTCCATCTGGTGCAACCTTCTCTGTAGAGGAATCAATTGATGGGGCTACCTGGACCACTTTGGGTGCTTATACGGGTGTTACAGGAGGTGCAAAGACATTGAACCCCAGTGCATCTTCCAGGTATATTAGATGGATTTATACAATAAAGCCAACCGATACAAACATTGCTCTGAAAAATATTCAATTAACAGATGCTTCAAACCCGGATCCATATTACCGGAGTAAGAGCAGTGGTAATTGGAATAATCATGATTCGTGGGAGATATCTTCAGACGGTATCACATGGGCGAATGCTGTCAATTCTTATCCTACCGGTTTTACGGGTGGAATTACCATTGGTAATAATCACGTTATCACCTTAACAAATGATGCCTCTGCAAAATTATTAACTATTGATGCAGGTGGCACTTTGACCAATACGAATGTTACTGGCGGCTATCTGTTAACCATTGAAGATGAGGGAACGTCTGCTCCCGATTTTGTAATTAGTGGAACCTACGTTTTATTTGGAAAAGGCCCTGTATTTAGTTGGGGTGCCACTGCTTTAGTAACTAATGGAAGCCTCGTAAGAGCCGATGGTAATGGAGGAGTAGGGCAAAGCGATGATTTTGCTTATTCAAACAAGGTTACTTTTAAAACAGGTTCTGTTTTCGAATGGAACAATGCTAATGCCTTTGAAACTTCCGGTATCACTTACTTTCCTAACTCTTTGGAAAATGATATTCCGGTTTTTAAGATTACCGATGTGGCGGCATCTGTAGGAAGTGTTTCTGTTACTACATTTAATGGGGTAGTGAAAGTAGATAAGGATTTTATCTTTACTGGAGTTGGTAAAAAACATTTTAGAAATGGAGTAACAGGCTCTGCGACTTTGACTCAAAATAAAAGCAGTGGAAGTTTTAACATAAATGGCATCAATGCAATACTTGGAGGGAGTTCTTTAAAAATAATTTTAGCTACTCCTATTAATTTTAATAATTCTGTTACAGTCCCCACTGATTCAAGTATTACGATATCTGAAGCAAATGTTAATAATAGCTCTGTAGGAAATGTCTTTAAGGTTGACGGTATGCTTGACTTAACCGATCGCCAGATTACCAATACAGATGGAACGGTGATCGTGAATGGTACTTACAGAACTTCTCATTCTGGAGGTTTTTCTGGTGGCGGTTCTTCAATCCCATCTGGTAATAATATCAGTATAATTTTAAATCCCGGATCTACCATAGAACTTTATGCATCAGGAGATCAGGGATTGAATCGAAGAGATGATTTTGCGAATCTGATTTTTTCAGGAAGCGGGATTAAAACACCCGGAAATTCTTTTATCCCCAATGGAAATATTACTATCAAAGAGGATGCAATCTTGGATTGTACAGGCCACAATGTTGGAGGAGTTCCCACTCATTTAACCATGATGGATAATAGCCGGTTGATTGTGGGAACTGTTAACACACAACCAGCAATGGAAGGGGTTTATAGCATAACAGGTGGTGTGGTTCAGTTTGTAAATTCAAGTGGTACTTCACAAAGTATCAGAAGCCGAACCTATCAGAATATTGAAGTGACCGGAAATAATGTTGGTAATTCAACTGGCAGTATATTATTAAATTCGGGAGGCACATTTACCATAAAAAATGGAGGTGTATTTAGTATCAATGACAATTCCATTCGGGGTACTGATGAAACGGCAAGTGTGATAGTAGAAGCCGGAGGTATTTTTAAATCCGGTAACAATAATGGCTTCCATGGTTACGTACCCGAGTTAATCAATAACTCATCTATTCATGCCAATATTACCAACATAATTTTAGAACCCGGAAGTACCGTACAATATACGAGGAACAAACCGCAACACTCAACAGATGACCAGCCAGTTACCAATGCCAATAATTTGATTTATCAAAACCTGATTCTCTCAGGTTCCGGAAATAAAATAGCACCTTCAGGAATCTTAGAGATAAAAGGCAAACTCTCCAAAGAAGGAACTGCAGTTTTTGTTCACAATAATGGAACTGTATTAATGAATGCAACATCCCAACAGGCCTATACTTCCACATCGCCCCAAATGGAATTTTATAATTTCATTAATAATAATCCTGCCGGACTGAATGTAAATGATAGTTTGTCTGTATATAGGTTGCTTACATTGGCAGATGACTCAAAAATTATTTTAAACAATCACATCACTTTGCGAAGCGATAAAAATAATACAGCCTCCGTAGGGAAGATAGTTACAGGAACGATTGAATATGGTGTTGGGCGCTTCATCGCAGAGCGTTATATCAATACTAATACTGTTAATGGCGGACATAACAAATCGTGGCAATTTATTGCTACGCCTGCATTTGGTGAAACTATATTTAATACCTGGCAGGAGAAAGGAAATACTTCTGTTCAGGGATATGGTACCTGGATCACTGATCCTTTAGGAATTTCCAATGGATTTGATGCTACCTCTGTAGCATCTTCCATGAAGTATTATGATCCCGTCACCAACGACTGGAAAGGGATTTCAGGGACCAATGTTGATCTTGCCAATCCGAAAGGATATATGCTTTTCGTGCGCGGCGATCGGCAAGCCAGGGGGTTGAATGCACCGGCTACTCCCACCATTTTGCGTACAATCGGTAAATTGTATTCACCTGCTTCAGGCTCAGAGCCGCCGGTGAGTTATGTGAGTGCAGGCCAATTCCAATCCATTGGCAATCCCTATACTTCGGCTATTGCTTTTTCAAAAATTACGGCATCCGATATTGAGAACTCTTATATTGTATGGGATCCTTCACTATCAGGTAATTATGGTCTGGGTGGGTATCAAACTATTTCAGGTGCTACTTCTTTTAAGGCAATTCCGGGAGGCACTTCTATTTATGATAAAGTGTCTGATTATAGAAATATCCAATCGGGCCAGGCATTCTTTGTACGTAATCCTACGGAAACAATGGCTACAGTTATGTTTACAGAAGATTGTAAAGTGAGTGATGGCCATCATTTAGTAAATCGCGGCTCTGTTCCAGGAATACCGGGCAGGCGATTACTCTTTACTAATTTATATACCGCAGAAGGAATTATTGCCGATGGAAATGCCGTGGTATTTGATTTGCAATTTTCAAATAAAATTGATAGAGATGATGCATTGAAAATAAATAATGGGGGAGAAAATTTTGGATTAAGAAGTAATCTTAAAATCCTCGCTGTAGAAGCACGGCAGCCCCTATCATTTACTGATACTATTTTTTATGATATGCGCAATCTCCAAAAAAAGAACCATGCACTGGTTTTTAATCCTATAAATATGGAGGCGGGCCTTGATGCTTTTTTTATAGATAATTATTTAAAAACGGAACAACAAATAAACCTCAGTGATTCTTTTAAGATAATGTTTTCAGTAAATTCAGAACCGGCTTCTGCGGCGGCAGACCGCTTTATGATTGTATTCAGGGCGGCGGCAGGCCCACTGGCAGTCTCATTCGTTTCAGTAAATGCTGTTTTGAAAGATAATGCGGTAGTGATATACTGGAAGGTAGAAAATGAAAAAGATATACTTGAATACGAAGTAGAGCATTCCTGGGATGGTATTCATTTTTCTTTTCTGGGAAAAATAGAAGCGAAAAATTTCATGAGAAATCCTTATCAATATTCTGATAATCATCCCGGCAACGGATACCATTATTACAGAATAAAAAGTATAGAGAAAGCTGGTAAGATTGAATACAGCATTGTTGTAAAAGTTTTTTTGAAAGAAGAAAAATCCGTATTTATAGTAGCTTCTAATTCTATAAATGATAATATGATTCAGATTGGTTTTACCAATCAGCCAAAAGGAAATTATCAGATAATTTTAGCCAATTCTCTTGGACAATTGATGAATACACGAAAAATAGATCATACGGGAGGAAGTAATATATATCATTTATGGTTTGATAAATATTCGGGTAAAGGCATTTATCATCTTACCATTTTGAAACCCAATCTTGAGAAAGAAATCTTGAAAGTGATGAAAGAGTAGAGGAGTGGAAGAAGAAGTACATATCATTATATAGATGGCAATCCCGTCTTGGAAAATAATTATTATCTTATCTCTAGTGTTGACAATAGTGGGAGATCAGGGTGTAGCAGGGTGGTAAAAGCTGTGATTGCCAATTTGCAATCTTCAATCGGCGTGTATCCGAATTCGTTAGTAAAATAAAATATTCATATTTGGTTTACGGATCAATTGAAAGGAAATTATGGTGTACGCCTGTTGAATACTGCGGGCAGGTAATATGATCTGGAAAGATCAATCTTACTGGAGGTAATAGTACACAAACGCTATAACTCAATAGGAATATGACTTCAGGAAGATATCAATTGAGAATTATAAAACCTGGTGGTGATAAAAAGGTGATAAAGGTGAATAAATGAACGAACCTACCTGTCTGACAAGCAAATAATTCAGGTTACCATTTCTCTAATGATATCAATAGTTGATAAACGCGAATTTATTTTATAAATGAAGTGATGGTTGTGTTGTTGTAATGAATATGCTCATAGTATGGCATACAAAGATGTCTCAATTGAATCCATTACACCAGATACCCAAAAGCATCATCGTCTTTTTTTAATTCGGTATAATTTATTTTGTATAGGTTAAGATTTTTCTTTAATGCTTCATAATCTTTTTTATCCCCCAATTCAATACCTACTAAAGCAGGGCCGGCTTCTTTGTTATTTTTTTTCATGTATTCAAACCGGGTAATATCGTCATGTGGGCCGAGCACTTCACTGACAAATTCTTTTAATGCGCCGGGTCTTTGTGCGAATCTTATCAGAAAATAGTGTTTCAATCCTTCAAACTGTAAGGATCTTTCTTTTATTTCCTGCATACGGTCTATATCATTGTTGCCACCGCTGATAACGCAAACTACATTTTTACCTTTTATTACTTCTTTATAATCGTCTAAAGCCGCAATAGATAAAGCTCCTGCAGGCTCCACCACAATGGCATCTTCGTTGTACAATCGTAAAATAGTAGTGCACACTTTACCTTCGGGTACCAGATGCATTTCGTTCAATACATCTCTACAAACTGTATAAGTAATGTCTCCGGCACGACTTACAGAAGCACCGTCCACAAAATGATCTATATTCTCTACCGTTACGGGATGACCTTTTTTAAAGGCTTCCGACATGGAAGGCGCGCCGGTAGGTTCTACTCCCACAATCTTTGTGGAGGGAGAAAATGTTTTGAAATATGAGCCCACTCCTGATGCCAATCCGCCACCGCCTACCGGTACGAATAAATAATCTACATGAGTGAGGTCTTCCAGGATCTCCAGCCCTACGGTAGCCTGCCCTTCTATGATCTTATAATTATCATAAGGTGGGATAAAAGTTTTATTATTTTCTTTGGTATATTTTAAAGCCGCTTCAGCACACTCTTCAAATGAATCGCCTACAAGCTGAATTTCTACAAACTTTTCACCGAACATTTTTGTCTGCTTTACTTTTTGTCGCGGCGTAATCACGGGCATAAAAACTACCCCATAACAGCCCAGCTTTTTACATGAATATGCAAATCCCTGCGCGTGGTTTCCGGCACTTGCGCATACCACACCCTGATTCAATTGATCCTGAGGTAACGTGCTCAACATATTATAAGCGCCGCGAAGTTTGTAGGAGCGTACCACCTGCAAGTCTTCTCTTTTGAGAAATACATTGCATTGATACTTCGTGGATAAGTTTCTATTGAGGGTAAGCGGTGTTCTGTTCACTATATTTTTCAACCGTTCTGAAGCATCGGCAACTCCCAGGCCGTCAAAGTCTGGAAAGCAACTGGTTTCCTGTTCTTTTTTAGTGATTGTGTTATTCATAACTTCTGTTGTTGTTTGAAAAGGTTGCCGGTTTTCGAAAGCCGGCAACCTTTTATTTTTTTTGATTAAGCCGGGTCCTGGTTCTCAGGTCTTAGACTTCTAACTGTTTTACCTGCCTGCCACATTTCGCTGTCACGCAATTCTTTCAATTCTGCATCCAATTTCACACGGTAATCCGGTTGAGAATTGGAATCAATAGAACGCTTGGCTTCTTTGCCTGCAGCTACGCTTGCATATAGGTCATTGAAAACTGGAAGGGTGGCATCACGGAATTTTTTCCACCAGTCCAATGCGCCACGTTGTGCTGTGGTAGAGCAATTGGCGTACATCCAATCCATTCCGTTTTCTGCTACGAGCGGCATCAATGATTGGGTTAATTCTTCGATGGTTTCATTAAATGCTTCAGAAGGAGAGTGCCCATTTTTGCGGAGCACATCAAATTGTGCAGCAAAAATTCCTTGTATGGCGCCCATCAGAGTTCCGCGCTCGCCGGTAAGGTCGCTGAATACTTCTCTCTTGAAATTTGTTTCAAATAAGTAACCAGAACCGATGGCAATGCCCAGTGAGATTACTCTGTCAAATGCTTTTCCGGTTGCATCCTGGAAGATGGCATAACTACTGTTTAATCCACGGCCTTGTAAAAACATTCTGCGTAAAGAAGTTCCTGAACCTTTGGGTGCTACCAGAAATACATCTACATCTTTTGGAGGGATGATTCCTGTCTGGTCATTATAAGTAATCCCGAAGCCATGAGAAAAATATAATGCCTTGCCGGGAGTTAAATGTTTTTTTACGGTAGGCCATAAAGCAATTTGTGCAGCATCGCTCAACAGGTAACATATAATAGTCCCCTTTTTTACTGCTTCTTCAATTTCAAATAAAGTTTTTCCTTCTACAAAACCGTCCTGTACGGCTTTGTCCCAGCTTTTGGAATTTTTTCTTTGTCCTACAATTACATTGATGCCGTTGTCGCGCTGGTTCAATGCCTGCCCGGGTCCCTGAACACCATAACCAATTACGGCTACTACTTCATCTTTTAAAATTTCCTGAGCTTTTGATAAAGGAAATTCTTCCCTTGTTACCACGCTTTCATTGGTGCCTGCAAAATTTAATGTCGCCATGTTAATGTTATTTTTATTTTTTGTTTGATGAAATATTTATTTAGTTCCGTCTGTTTTATTATTGAGAATAATCCCGTTTTGAAAAAACAATCACTGTAACAGACAATGAACTCTAAAATGCTTTTTCTGATCTGGGCTTATTATGGTTTCTATTAATAATTTCTTTGATGTCTTTGCATACAACAAATATATTTGTGCCGGATATCCCATCACTAATCTGTCCTGTTCAATCTCTATATAGACCCTTGTATTCTCATCAAAAGTTTGTTTCCTGTTAGTTTTAAAATCCAGCCTGCCAGTATATAAAATTTTATTGCATTTTTATAATCGAAAATTTGTAAAACAGGAATCACTTTTAGATTTCCCTTTACTCCTCTTTAGGGGCTTGGGTTTTACATTGTAAACACTTCTTCCTGTTTATTCAGATATTCATTCTCTATTACTTCTTCACCGGGCTGTGCTTTTTCAAACTCTTTTACTTTGGTATGGAAGCCAACGCTGTCTTTGATGATGGCTACACGGGCACTTCTTACAAACTCTATGAGGTCATAAGGTTCCAGTGCTGCGATTAGTTTATCGGTTTCCTCACGATGGCCGGTAGTCTCAAAAACGGTGAAATCTTTACGAATGGCTACTGCTCTCGCACCAAACTGATGAAGCAATCTTTCTACTTTTGCTTTCTCGGCAATGACATCGGTAGGTACTTTGTACAAAGCCATTTCCTGCCAGATGATCTCATCATTGGTACTGTAATAGGCTTTTAAAACATCTACTTGTTTTTCAATCTGGCGTACTAATTTTTTTATTACCTCTTCGGTTTCTTCTATCACAATATTAAAGCGGTGGATACCCGGTACTTCCGATGGAGAAGTATTAAGGCTTTGAATATTAATTTTTCTGCGTGAAAAAATAATGGCTACACGGCTGAGAATACCGATCTGGTCTTCAGTATAAGCGGTGATGGTAAATTCCTGTTTCCCTGTCGGGGATGAAGAACTTTGGAGTGTATTGGTTGATTGATTGCTCATGATTTAAAATTTACGGTCAAAAAAATAGATTTAAGATAAACGGATCTCAGATACGCTGCATCCCTGTGGAACCATTGGAAAAACATTGTCTTCCTTTCCTACCATCACTTCCAGCAGGTATGCTCCATCATTGTCCAGCATTTTCTTTATGGCGGTTTTTAATTGATCTCTTTCTGAAACTTTCTGTCCGGGAATACGATAAGACGCCGCCAATGCTACGAAATCCGGACTTTGAATATCTGTGAATGAATATCTTTTTTCGTTAAATAATTCCTGCCACTGCCGTACCATTCCAAGGAATTCGTTGTTGAGAACGATTATTTTTACACCTATATTATTTTGCATAATGGTTCCCAATTCCTGCAATGTCATTTGAAAGCCCCCATCACCAACTATTGCAACCACGGTTCTTTCAGGTGTTCCCAGTTTGGCGCCGATGGCTGCCGGTAAGCCAAAGCCCATAGTGCCCAGGCCGCCGGATGTTACATTGCTTCTTGATTGATTAAATTTTGCATAGCGGCAGGCCACCATCTGGTGCTGGCCTACATCTGAAACGATCACAGCATTCCCTTCTGTCAGTTCATTGAGAAGATTAATCACTTCACCCATCGAAAGTTTTTTTGAAGAAGGGTGGAGGTCTTTGTCAAAGCAGACTTCTTTTTCTTTTTTTGTGTATTCTGCAAACTTAGCCCGCCATTCAGCATGAATTTTTTTATCAACCAGTTTGGTAAGTAATGGTAAGGTTTCTTTGCAATCGCCCCAAACAGGCACGGTTGCTTTTACATTCTTATCAATTTCCGAAGGGTCAATATCGAGGTGGATTACTTTTGCCTGTTTGGCGTATTTATCTAAGCGTCCGGTAACGCGATCATCGAAACGCATACCTATTGCGATCAGCACATCACAATCATTGGTCAGTACATTTGGGCCGTAATTTCCATGCATTCCGAGCATGCCCACATTCAAAGGATGGTCGGAAGGTAAAGCGCTCAGTCCGAGTATGGTCCATGCGGCAGGGATACCGGCTTTTTCAATAAAAGCCTTAAATTCCTTCTCTGCTCCTCCGAGTATTACTCCCTGACCAAAAATTACCAGAGGCTTTTTAGCTTCATTAATTAATTGAGCTGCCTGCGCAACGTATTCAGGACGTACGATCGGTTTAGGACGATAACTGCGTATATGGTTACAGGTTACATATCCTTCGAAATCAAATTTCTGGGTTTGTGCATTTTTGGTGATATCAATCAGTACCGGGCCGGGCCTTCCACTTTTTGCTATATAAAAAGCCTTTGCTAAAACCGAAGGAATTTCGGTGGCATCTGTAATCTGGTAATTCCATTTGGTAATAGGGGTGGTAACGTTGATCACGTCTGTTTCCTGAAATGCATCAGTGCCCAGGAGATGTGCGAATACCTGCCCGGTAATACACACCAATGGAGTACTGTCTATCATGGCATTCGCCAATCCTGTAACAAGATTGGTAGCACCGGGGCCACTTGTAGCGAATACTACTCCTACTTTTCCCGATGTCTTTGCAAACCCTTCTGCCGCGTGAACCGAGCCCTGTTCATGACGTACTAAAATATGTTCCAGTTTATCGCGGTAATCGTATAATGCATCGTATATAGGCATAATCGCACCGCCGGGGTAACCGAAGATGGTTTTTACTTTTTCAGCAATAAGTATTTCCAAAACTGCTACTGATCCTGAAATGGAAGTAGTGGTTTTTGATTTTATTTCTTCTTCTGCTATTTCGAGAGTTTCCATAACTAAATAATTTTAAATTTTATTTTTTTGATTCTGATTTTTATTTTTAGTTTATTTTTAGTTCTCCTTTGTAGGATTTAGGAGGCTTCGTCCGTCACACAACCTTCAGCCGCACTTTTTACACAATTAGCGTATTTGAATAAGACTCCTTTGGTTGCTCTTAATGGAGGCCGTTTCCATTTTTTTCTTCTTTCTGCAATCACCTCTTCACTTACGTGTAAATTGAGCTTGTTGGAAACAGCATCAATTTCAATTATATCATCATCTTCTACCATGGCTATCAGGCCGCCTTCATAAGCTTCAGGGGTAATGTGTCCGACGACAAAACCATGAGTGCCACCACTAAATCTTCCATCTGTAATGAGTGCCACACTTTTACCAAGCCCTGCACCAATCAGTGCCGAAGTAGGTTTTAGCATTTCCGGCATTCCCGGTGCACCGCGCGGACCTTCATAGTTGATGACCACTACATCGCCATGTTTTATTCTTCCTGAATTAATTCCTTGTATCAGATGGTGTTCGCCATGAAAAACTCTTGCGGGGCCAGTAAATTTTTCACCTTCTTTTCCGGTGATTTTTGCCACACTTCCACCTTCAGCAAGGTTGCCGTATAATATTTGTAAATGGCCTGTTTTTTTAATGGGGTTCTCTAAAGAATGAATAATGTTCTGATGATCAAAATCTAAGTCAGGAACATTCTCTAGATTCTCAGCAACGGTTTTTCCGGTTACGGTAAGACAGTCGCCATGCAACATGTCATGTTTTAATAAATACTTCATCACAATAGGTATGCCGCCATGTTCATAAAGATCCTGCATCAGATATTTTCCGCTTGGTTTAAAATCAGCAAGCAAAGGAATTTTATCACTGATCTTTTGGAAATCATCCTGTGTTAATTTTACATCCACACTTTTTGCCATGGCTATTAGATGAATCACCGCATTGGTAGATCCACCTAAAATTATTACGAGGGTTACTGCATTTTCAAATGCTTTTCTGGTCATGATGTCTTTTGGCTTAATATCTTTTTCCAATAAAAGCTGAATTGCTTTGCCTGCGTTTAAACATTCATTCTTCTTTTCTTCACTCAATGCAGGGTTGGAAGAGGAATAGGGTAAGCTCATTCCCAAAGCTTCTATAGCCGAAGCCATGGTATTGGCGGTGTACATGCCTCCGCAGGCACCGGGCCCCGGACATGAATGACGAACTACGTTTTTGAAATCTTCGGGGGTAATGTCACCAGCCAGTTTATGACCCAATGCTTCAAACGCAGAAACAATATTCAAATCTTCTCCTTTGTAATGTCCCGGAGCAATTGTGCCGCCATAAACCATGATAGCCGGGCGATTCAATCTTCCCATGGCGATCAATGAACCCGGCATATTTTTATCGCAACCCGGCAACGCGATTAATCCATCATAATATTGAGCACCGCAAACGGTCTCAATGGAATCAGCAATAACATCGCGGCTTACCATAGAATATCGCATACCATCAGTCCCGTTTGCCATTCCATCGCTTACTCCGATGGTATTAAAAATCAACCCTACCATGTTATTTTTCCAAACTCCTTCTTTTACCAATTTGGCCAGATCGTTCAGGTGCATATTACAGGTATTGCCATCGTAGCCCATACTCACGATCCCTACCTGTGCTTTTTTTAAATCATCATCGGTAAGGCCTAATCCGTAATACATGGCTTGTGCGCCAGGCTGTGTTTCATCCTGTGTAAGGGTTTGAGAATATTTATTTAGTTCTGTATTTTTTAAATTGTCGCTCATCTTTTTTGATTGATTCGTTTTCCGATAGCTCTCGGGATAGTTAATTGATTAATTTATTTTTCATTTATTGCAGAACTGTTTTCTTGAACCCTTCCGTCGAGGGCAGGCAGGGCTTCTGTAACAAGTTCTTTATATTTTTTTTGAATGGTACTACCCAAAGTGTTTTTCCACTCTTTCTTAAAAGGGATTTTATCAAGCGAAGTAATCCCGACTATTTCGGCGGCAGTACCACAGAAGAAGGCACCATCTGCTCCATGAACTTCCGCAAGAGTAATTTGTTTTTCAATTACGCGAATATTCATTGCTTCACAGATTTCAAAAACAGTAGCCCTGGTAATTCCTGGCAGAATACTTCCTGGCTGCGGCGTATAGAGGACTCCGTTTTTTTCTACAAAAAAATTGGCGCCCGGCGCTTCTGCTACATAACCATTCATATCTTTTAGTAAAGCCTCATCAAAACCTTTCGCCTTTGCTTCCTGTGAAGCAAGAATAGAATTTACATAATGTCCACAGGCTTTGGCTTCGATCTTAAAGCTTTTTGGATTAGGCCTTTCAAAGGAAGAGGTCATTACGTTTATTGATTTTTCTCCAAGGAATGGGTCCATCTTCCATGCTTCGATCACAATAAAAGACTCTTCATTTAAAACAAAACTCATATTGGCCGGAGCATATATCAAGGGTCTGATATATGCATCTTGCAGATGGTTTAATTTCAAAATTTCGTAAGTGGCTTTTATTAATTCTTCATTGCTCCACGAGTAAGCAAGGTTGAGTGCCTTTGCGGAATTATGTAATCTGGTAAAATGTTTTTCTTCTTTAAATATCTTTGTTTCGTTATCGGTTGTTTTGTAAGAACGGATTCCTTCAAAAACACCATAGCCATAATGTAACGTTTGCCCATATAAGTCAACTTTTGCTTCAGATGCTTTTACAATTTTTCCGTTCAAAAAGATTACCGTATTATCATTGTAATAGGATGCCATTACTCTTTTATTTTTAAAATTTATTTCAAATATTCATTTTCCTCAAAGACTTTCCCTCCTTTGGGGAAATGGTTGCCATAAAAAAGCCCCGCTTCTTTTGGAGGCAGGGCTATTTGAATAATCAGTTTCTTTTTAAATAGTAATTCCACCTCCGTGTAAGGGTATTATAATGACAATGACAGCAATAATAATCACTGAAATATTTTGAATGTCATTAAACAATTTGCCTTTCAACATTGATGAAGAATTGAGAAGCAAACTTAGCATACCCTTTTAAAAAAACAAAGAACTTTTTTTATTTATTATTGTTAAATAATTGTCGCCTGTCCTAAAGCCATATTCCTGATGTTCGAATTTTGAGGAATGTCGTTGGAGATGAAATCACTTGCCAGTTCACCAATCGTAGAAGTGAAATAAGAGTTTACCGGATCAATATCTTTTGTTACAAATCCATTGATCAAGGTCCATTCAACAGCATCTCTGATCGCTTTTGCTTCTTCTGTCAATCCAAAATAATCCATCATCATTGCGGCAGATAAAATAGAACCAACGGGGTTGGCTATATCTTTTCCGGCAGCCTGCGGATAGGAGCCATGAATAGGCTCGAATAGTGCATTCCTTTCTCCGATAGATGAAGAAGGAAGCAAGCCCAATGAACCGCTGATGACACTAGCCTCATCACTTAAAATGTCTCCAAACATATTCTCTGTAAGCATTACATCAAAGTGTTTCGGATTCACGATTATCTGCATGGAAGCGTTATCTACATACATGTAATCCACTTTTACATCAAGGTAACTCTTTGCAATCTCCTGTACACTCTTTCTCCAGAGTCTGGAGGTTTCCAATACATTTGCCTTGTCCACCAGGGTTAATTTTTTCTTTCTTTTTTGTGCTGCAGCGAAGGCGAGATGTGCAATGCGTCCGATTTCTTCTTTGTTATAAATACAAAGATCAGAGGCTTCTGTTCCTTCTTCGTTCAGTTCTTTTTTTCCAAAATAAATACCACCTGTCAGTTCGCGATAGATGATGAAATCCACACCGATTAATTGTTTTTCTTTCAGCGGAGAAAGATGATGTAAAGAAGGATAAGTGGATATCGGTCTGATGTTGGCAAATAATTGCAATTCTTTTCTGAGCCTTAACAAACCTTGTTCAGGCCTTACTTTCAGGGATGGATCGTGATCATATTTAGGATGACCGATAGCACCGAGAAGAACTGCATCACTTTTAAGGCAACTGTCTATGGTTTGCTGTGGCAAAGGGTCTCCTGTTTTGTCAATAGCAATCGCTCCCATAAGACAATGGGTGAAGTTGAAATTGTGATGAAATTTTACAGCAATGGCATTCAATACCTTTAACGTTTCGCGGGTGACTTCAGGCCCAATGCCATCACCAGGTATAACGGATATACTCTTATTCATGTGTCTTTGCGCTTTCGCGGTTTTTATATATTAAGTTCAAAATAATTCTAACTGTTTATTTCAGGCCACTTCGGCCTGCAAGATCTGTTTATTAACTGAATAAATTTGATATCCTCCCTTCTCTAATTGCAATACTTTTTGCACACACCCGGGTACGTTGCTTTCATCATGGCTTACATAGATCATTGTTTTCATGGATCGTAAACAGATATGGTCAATGAGTGACGTGAATTGCCGGCTTTGTTTCAGATCTAGCCCCTGACATGGCTCATCTAAAACTAACAATGGCGGATTTTTTACCAAGGCCCTTGCAAGCAAGATCATTCGTTGGAGACTGGCCGAAATTGAGTGTAAAGGCTTTGTTGACACATGAGAAAGCTGTAAAAAATCCAACCATTGCAGTATGTTATTGTATTGTGTAGTTGTTAATCTTTTGAATAATCCGATCGTATCAAAATAGCCTGACCCGATCGCCTGAAAACAGGTTATGTTTTTGTCGAAATAAGCATGTAGCTCAGGAGAGATATATCCTGTTTTTTGCTTGATGTCCCATATGCTTTCACCACTTCCTCTTCTTTTTTCGAATAAATAGATTTCATTGGAGTATGCCTGTGGATGATCGCCGGTGATCATACTTAAAAGAGAGGATTTACCTGCACCATTCGGCCCCTTGAGCAGCCATCGCTCTCCACATTTGATTTTCCAGTTTAAATTTTGGAGAATGAGGTGGTCTCCATATTCTATGGTAACATTTTTCATTTCCACTACAGTATCGAAAGGAAAGTCTCCGTCTGAAATGGGTAACAGTGATTTATCATAAGGAATTACTGGTTCTTCTTCCTCTATGAAATTTTCGGAACCAATGTTTCCTTTTTCTCCGAAAAATTTCAGTTTTTTATTTTCAAGAAAGGCTGTGTGGGTGATGAAATCTGGAATGGAAAAAGTGCCTGGAATCAAAATAATCTGTGTTCCTTTTTTAGAAATATCGCTTAATATCGTATTTAGTTTCTTTACAGATGATACGTCAAGTCCGGTATAAGGGGTGTCGAGTATCAATAGCTGTGGTGGATTCAACAATGCTTTTGCCAGTTGAAATCTTTTGTGCTCACCACTTGAAAGTTGAATAAGAGGAGTATCTTTTAAGTGGCCAATCCCTAAAGTTTCCAAAGCAGATTCAGCAGATTGCCTGTTATTGTCCTCATCAGTTGTTACTGAAAACGTTTTTAATAATTCCTGTAATATGGTGGGAGCATTATTCGCATCGAAACTATTGAAACGTTGCTGATAATAGAAATCATTGATGCCGGAAAGATTTTTAAAACTATATCGTTGTTCAGTCAATTCTATGCGGGGGTGAAGGGTGTTATCATATTCGATTACCATCTTTCCCAAAAAATGAACCTTTCCTGAAATGGCTTTTACCAGAGTGGTTTTTCCGCTCCCTGAATTTCCTAAAACTGCCAGATGATCGTGGGGGAGAAGAGAAAATGATATTCCTTCAAGCACGGTATCCTCCTGTGTTCTCACAAAAAGATCGTTTACTATGATTGAAGGTTTTTGCATTTGTCTTTTAATTTCTAAGCAAGTGTTTTTTCAAAATTGATAATATCGTTTTTAATGCTTATCAGATAATCTATATCGTCATACCCATTCAGCAGACACGTTTTTTTATAATGATTGATATCGAAATTTTCTTTCTCACCGGTGGTATCTATCGTGATAGTCTGGCTTTCGAGATCTATAGAAAGGGTGGAGCCGTTTTTAAGAGAAAATATCTTTTGTAGAAAATCATCGCTTACCTGTACAGGAAGTACGCCGTTGTTCAATGCATTGTTTTTAAAAATGTCTGCAAAAAAACTGGATACTACTACGTTAAATCCATAATCAAGCAAAGCCCATGCTGCATGTTCCCTTGAGGAGCCACAACCAAAGTTTTTGCCGGCTACCAAAACAGAGCCTTTGTATTCAGGCTTATTTAAAATAAAATCTATTTTTGGGTGTGCTTCATCGTTGTTAAAGTATCTCCAGTCACGAAAAAGATTTTTTCCAAAACCATCACGTGAAGTTGATTTTAAAAATCTCGCCGGAATGATCTGATCTGTATCCACATTATCATCGGGAAGAGGGATAAAAGTGCTTTGTATGTGTTTAAGTGCTTTCATTTTTTTAATTTAAAAAATCTCTTACATCGGTTACCACCCCTGTGATGGCTGCTGCTGCTGCTGTGAGTGGGCTTGCCAATAGAGTCCTTGATCCGGCACCTTGCCTTCCTTCAAAATTCCGGTTGCTGGTAGAGATGCAATATTCTCCTGCAGGCACTTTGTCTTCGTTCATTCCCAGACAGGCACTGCACCCCGCCTGCCTTATCTGGAAACCGGCCTCGTTAAAAATTACATCAAGCCCTTCGGCCTTTAATTGCGCAGCTACTTGTTGAGAACCGGGCACGATCATCACTTTCACATTTTTATTTTTCGTTTTTCCTTTTATAATGGAAGCCACTAAACGCAAATCTTCGATTCTTGCATTGGTACAACTCCCGATGAAAACATTTTGCACCGGCATACCTTTTAATAACTGGCCAGGTTGTAATCCCATGTATTTTAAAGCATGTTCAATATTTTTCCTTTCCCCTTCATCGGCAATGCTTTCGATGGTAGGTACATGCGCATTGATTGTAATGCCCAACCCGGGATTGGTACCGTAGGTGATCATAGGCTCTATTTCGGTTGCGTTGATGTGGATCTCTTTGTCAAATACAGCATCTTTATCTGAATATAATTTCTTCCATTGGATCATTGCTTTCTCCCATTCATCATCTTTGGGAGCAAAGAGCCTGTTCTTCATATATTCAAACGTGGTTTCGTCGGGGGCTATCATTCCGCCTCTGGCACCCATTTCTATACTCATATTGCAAATGGTCATTCTGGCTTCCATAGAAAGTGAGCGGATTGCGGAACCTGCATATTCTACGAAATGGCCGGTAGCACCACTTGCTGAGACCTTTGAAATGATGTAGAGAATAATGTCTTTTGAAACCACTCCTTTGTGTAAAGTGCCTTCTATATTGATGCGCATTACTTTGGGCCGGTTTTGTAAAATGCATTGGGTAGCGAAAACCATTTCCACTTCGCTGGTGCCAATCCCAAATGCTACAGAACCGAAAGCTCCGTGGGTAGAAGTATGGCTGTCACCGCAAACGATCGTCATTCCCGGTTGTGTAATCCCCAGTTCAGGCCCTATGATGTGCACGATGCCCTGAAACGGATGCCCCAAACCATATAATTCCACATGATGGTTTTTACAGTTATCTACTAATTTTTGAACTTGTATTCTGCTTAATTCTTCTTTTATGGGAAGATGTTGGTTGATGGTAGGAACATTGTGATCGGCGGTGGCTACTGTTTTCTTAGGCCTGAAAAATGATAATCCCCTTTTTTCAATTCCTGAAAATGCCTGAGGGCTGGTTACTTCATGAATGAAATGTTTATCAATATAGATCACGTCAGGGCCGTCGGGTATTGTTTTTACCAGATGCTTTTCCCAGATTTTTTGAAATAATGTTTTGCTCATTTTTAAGAATCAAATATTAAGGATCAATTGCCCAAAAGCTTAATGCTAAAAGCCCAAGGCTCAAAGTTGATAGCTTACCGATGATTTCTGATAGGTTGTTGCCAGTTCTGAAAGATCATTATCTCCCACTTCTTTTTTACGGTCAGCTACTTTTAAAAACTGGCCGTATAGAATATCTATGTCGTTTCTGTCGAATTGATAACTAAGCTTCTGAAAACGATAAGCCAGTGCGCTGCGTCCACTCCTTGCGGTTAGTACGATCTTTGAACTATCTGCACCCACTTCTTCAGGATTGATGATCTCATAAGTGAGTGTGTCTTTCAAAAAACCGTCCTGGTGAATACCGGAAGAATGAGAGAATGCATTGCTGCCCACGATGGCTTTATTAGGCTGGACAGGCATTCGCATGATATCAGATACAAGCCTGCTCATCGGATTCAATTGGGTGGCATTTATGGATGTTTGAAATCCAAGCGCTTTGTGTTGTTTGATGATCATCACTACTTCTTCCAGGGAAGTATTACCTGCTCTTTCACCCAGTCCGTTGATGGTACATTCTATCTGGCGCGCACCATTGATCACTCCTGAGATAGAATTTGCGGTAGCAACGCCAAGGTCATTGTGGCAATGGCATGAAATCACTGCTTTATCAATATTACTCACATTATTTTTTAAGAAAGCGATTTTTTCACCGTATTGGTGTGGAAGGCAATAGCCTGTAGTATCTGGAATATTGACAGTAGTGGCGCCGGCGTTTATTACAGCCTCAATCACTCTGGCAAGATATTCATTATCAGTTCTGCCGGCATCTTCTGCATAAAACTCTACATTGTCTGTAAAATTTCTTGCCCACTTCACACACTGAATGGCTCTCTTTAAAATATCTTCCCTGTTAGAATTAAACTTGCTTTTAATATGAAAATCTGAAGTGCCGATACCTGTATGGATACGTGGGCGTTTAGCATACTTCAATGCCTGTGCGGCTACTTCAATATCCTTTTGTACAGCACGTGATAAAGCGCATACTACTGAATGGGTAATGGCTTTAGAAATTTGTTCTACCGAAGAGAAATCACCGGGGCTTGAAATCGGAAACCCTGCTTCTATTACATCTACGCCAAGATCCTCTAATTTTAATGCCAGATTAATCTTTTCATTGGCATTCAGTTTACAACCGGGTACCTGTTCTCCATCGCGTAATGTAGTGTCAAAAATGATTACCTTATCCATGATGATTATTTTTTTAATGAACTATCCGTATAGATAGCTCCGAAATTAGGTGTTTGCCTCTTTGGAATCTAATCAAAATATAGGAAATTTACACTACTGAAATATGGCGTATTTTTGCAAAAGGCTTGCCGGTACTGCTATTGATACTAAATTATATACGATGCCCAACCGATCTACGGACTCTCTATTTCAATTGATTCATTCCTTACAGAAGTCAGAAAAAAGAAATTTTAAGTTATATGTAAAACGAAATTCTTCCAATAACGACCTAAAAGTGGTACAGCTTTTTGATGCTATAGACAAAATGTCTGTTTATGACGAGAGTGCATTGATCAGTAAAACGTATTCTATTAAGAAGCAGCAGCTTCCCAATATCAAATCACATCTGTACAAGCAGATATTGAGCAGCCTTCGCTTACTGGAAAGCAGCGGGAATATTGATATTATGCTTCATGAGCAATTGGATTTTGCCAAGTTACTTTATAACAAAGGCCTCTATCATCAAAGCCTCAAAATACTTGAAAGGATCAAAGAGATAGCTGACAATAATAATCAGATCAATTTCCGTATTGAAGCGCTGATTTTAGAAAAGAAAATCGAAACACTCCACATTACGCGAAGTATGCAGGACCGGGCTGACGAACTGACTCAGGATGTAGTTCTTACCAACAAAAAGCTGATAGTGCAATCCAAACTTTCCAATCTTGCATTACAACTATATAGCTGGTATATCAAAAACGGGCTGGCACGCAACAAAGATGATGAAAAAGAAGTGGAAGATTATTTTCATTTGTATCTTACCGATGACATAAAAAACCCACAAGAGTTTTATGAAAAATTGTATTACCATCAAAGCTATTGCTGGTATGCTTTTATAAGGCAGGACTACCTCATGTATTATCGCCATACGTATAAGTGGGTTGATTTATTTACCAATGATCCGGTAATGATCCGGATTGAAACAGGGAATTACATAAAAGGGTTACATAATTTATTGAACGCTCATTTCACTTTAAGAAATTATGCGGGATTTGAAGAAACACTTTCTTTGTTTGAAAAATTCAGTAAGTCGGATGTGGTAAAACTGAATGATAATAATAAAATACAGGTTTTTGTATATCTCTACATTGCGAAGCTTAATCGTCATTTTCAGGAAGGAACTTTTAAAGAGGGATTAGGGATGGTGAGCGAAATTACCACCCGGTTGGAAGAGTATAATTTATTTCTCGATCAACACCGTACACTCATCTTTTATTATAAGATTGCTTCACTTTATTTCGGTGCGGGAGACTTTAGTAATGCTATAGACTACCTCAATAAGATCATTAACTGGAGAGTATCCTTACGCAGCGACCTGCAGTGCTATGCAAGGTTGCTACATCTCATCGCCCATTATGAGTTGGGCAATTTTCAATTGCTGGAATACCTTATCAAAACCGTTTATCGCTTCATGTCCAAAATGCAAAACCTTAGCCTGGTAGAGGAGGAGATTTTTAGGTTTTTACGTAAATCGTTTTATTTGACCGCGAAAAAATTAAAACCCGAGTTTGAAAAATTATTGAATACTATTAAACAATTAGAGACAAGTAAATTTGAAACAAGAGCTTTCGCATATCTTGATATTATTTCATGGCTCGAGAGTAAAGTGAGTGATAAACCGGTGTATGAAACCATCAGAGAAAAATACCTTAAAGGAAGAAAATCACTGTAAAAAGTTTATGACATTCTGTAACTATTATACGGAAATCTATCCTATTCTTTAACAGGGTTGCCGATAAAGTGATTTATTTTTCGTACAAGTTCATTGGCATCAAAAGGCTTGGCGAGGAAGTCGTCGGCCTTGCAAAATTTTTTTACTTCTTTGAAATTAGTATGTGCTGAGATCATGATAACAGGGATGTCCTTTGTTTCGGGGGTAGATTTTAACGTATTGCATACATCAATACCGTCAATGCCCGACAGAAATACATCCAGAAGAATTAATTGCGGTGAAAATGCCTTTGTTTTTGACAATACTTCTTCTCCCTTTAATGTGGTCATTACATCAAACCCGTATCTTTTAAGAATCACTTCTACCACCCATAAAATATCATAATTGTCATCCACAATAAGTACACGTTTCATGGTTATTTATTTTTAATTGAAAAATTAAATCTTCCGATTGATACCAATTAATTGCTGATTTTATACTGATATTATAAAACCCAACTGACCGACCAGTTGAGCTTTAGGGAATAAAATAGGTTTTTGGTAGCAAATCTGAAACTGTCAGCTTCATAATGTGTGCCATAAATCGAAGAATAGTCTCTTCTTAAATATTTCAACGTAAGTATTAGTAAAATGTATAGAAATACTTTCTGAATTATAGTAATCTTTCCTGTGCGAAGCACTTTTATCCACTAATTCGGGAAATAAGTAAGAATAAGTATTTCCTGTATATAAAATTGATCATCTCTGTTAAAATATGGTTGGCTCCTTTTTGTATCGTTTTATCTACAATGGGGCACGCCGTACTCTGAAACAATTAAAAAAGAATAATAACACACACTGGCAAAGGGAAAGACTCGTTTGCCGTTGCTTTCAAAGATCTTTCCATTAGCAAGGATTATGATCAGTGTGTGGAAAAAGTTTCACTCGGTGCGTACAATGAAGGCTCCTTAATGATTGAAATTTTCAAACAGGTCACTGAAGGGAGATTTCCCCTGAATGATTCTTTTACAAGGGCTGCTGTCTCATAGAACTTCTATGATTTCATAATACAGGAATCTTTAATTTTTTTATGGAAGTCTGGCCACAAGTAGGTGAATATTTGTGGGTTGTAAAAAAGGATCCTAATGCATCACATAGTAAATGGATCGTTCTGGTGGTGGGGTTGATAAGGAGATAGTTTTATTTTCTATAAAAGGTTTACGCAATTAGAAAGCCGTAAATACTCTTTGCGGCGTTCCTGGAAGCATTGCCGCCTTCGGAGAGTAATTGTTTTAATTGAGAATAATCTTCCTGCATCTTTTCTTTTTTTTGAGGATTGAATAAGATACTTTTTAATTCGGAAGTTATTTTTTCGGAGGTAAGATCATTTTGAATTAATTCTTTAACTACTTCTTTATTCATGATGAGATTTACCAGGCAAATGAATTTTAATTTTACCAATCGTTTTGCAATCTGGTAAGAAATATTCCCCGCTTTATAACAAATTATTTCCGGCACACCAAACAAAGCAGTTTCTAAGGTGGCGGTCCCGGAAGTTACCAAAGCCGCTACTGACTTCATCAACAGCGAATACGTTTCATTAGTGATTAGCTGTACATTTTTATGGTCTTTTATGAAGCCTTCATAAAATTCGTCCTCCATTGAAGGTGCTTTTGCAATAACGAAAGTGTAATCGGGAAATTTTTTTGTTGCTTCAAGCATTACCGGAAGTTTGGTTTTTATTTCCTGTTTACGGCTACCGGGTAATAAGGCAATCGTATTTTGTGAAACCTGAATTTCAGAATGCTGCTTTTTGAAATTCTCAATTTCTTCTACCAATGGATGACCAACATATTCTACTTCATAATTCCATTTTTTGTAAAATTCTTTTTCAAACGGGAGGATCACGATCATTTTATCAATGGTTCGTTTGATGTCTTTTACGCGGTTCTCTTTCCATGCCCATACCTGTGGCGAAATATAAAAAACCGTTTTATAATGATTTTCTTTGGCCCATTTTGCCATGCGCAAATTAAAGCCGGGGTAATCTATAAAAATAATTACATCGGGATGAAAAGCAGAAATATCACTTTTACAAAATTTGAAATTTTTTAAAATAGCAGGAAGATTTTTTATCACTTCAGCAAAGCCCATAAAAGCCAGCTCCTTGTAATGCTTTATCAAAGTAGCTCCGGTGGCCAGCATTTTATCACCGCCCCAGCAGCGAATATCTGCATTGGTATCAAGATACTGAAGCTCTTTTATAAGATTGCTTCCATGAAGATCACCGGAAGCTTCGCCGGCTATAATATAATATTTCATGCCCGTGCAATGTACGATGCAATTTTAAAAAAGATGAAACATCAAATCGGCTTGCATATATATCATCTATACCCTCAACGAACCCCGGAATCCTCTTCCGCCATAGTAAGATTCTGCACCGTTGTGATACACGAAGACTCTGCCGAAGCGGCGATCACAAAAAAGGGCACCTCCTATTTTTCTCATCTCTACAGGCGTCATTACCCAGCTTGATGTTTTTGTATCAAAATTTTCAAGTTGCTGCAACTCCCGGTATTGTTCTTCTGTTAAAAGTTCAATGCCCATCGCAGCCGCCATATTAATGGCGCTATCTGTGGGTTTATGTTCTTTCCTTGCGTTCAATGCTTCATGATCGTAACAAATACTTCTGCGTCCTTTGGGGCTTTCCGATGAGCAATCGTAAAAAATGTATTCGCCGGTTTTCTTATTATGCCCAACCACATCAGGCTCACCTCCGGTACTCTCCATTTCATGGAGCGACCACAACTTTTCGGTATTAGCTTGCTTGCCTGATATGCAGGCTTCCAGCCTTATTAGTACGTTGCCCCATTCCAGGTGTTTGTGGCGGTTCTTATTTTTCTCAAAACGGGTTTTTAATACGCCGAATAATTCTTTACATTGAGTCTCTGAAAATTCCTTTCTTTTAATGCTTGCCATAAAATGTCATTTTTATTTGTTTACATTTCTTTGCTAAATACGACGTCTATTTAAACTGTATTTGCAATTGGATCTTTTATCAAGCTTCCATGGTTTTTATAACCTGTGAAGTTCAGGTTGCTTACACTATTTTTATTTCCGCACTACTCAGTACATATAATTTAGCCATTCTGTACTTTTATTTTTTTTCCCTATAATTCCTTTATTATCAGGCCTAAGAAAAGTCCCCCAATTCCCCAGATGGGGATACCCATAATAATTTTATAACTGTTATTCTTTCTCTGACAATTAATGGAAAAAAGATCGTCATAATTACATACATAAAAAAGCCCCATTGAAGCCCAATATACCACCATTTGAGTTTAGGTTGTGTTATTTTCAAAGGGGGTGAAAACTTTATTTTTTGTTGTTCAAACTATTCTGCTTTCCATTTGTCTCTAACCCAATACCAGATAGGATATGTAAGACCAAGTAATAAGTAGCTTTTCAAATTGGTTAAGCAAGGAATTATTTTTCCGCTGTAATTTTTCAGTATTCATAAAATTTAGCGTCCATGGCAGATTGAGTGCTAGGGTTTCACTTGACTGAACTATTGCCAATCCGATTTATATAGGCACTAAAAGGTTCATCGGGGTAACTATGATTCAATGAAGTCTTATCAGTCCTATTGCATAAAACCGTTATCAGTTCTTTGCATTCTTATCATTTTTATTTTTCAGTTCTTCCCATTCTTTTTTCAACATTGCATATTGAAATTCACTTCCCCATTTCCCTTTAAAAAAAATATTTTCAACAAAATGTCCTTCCTGTTTGAATCCAGCGCTCTTTAATAACTGAATGGATGCTGTATTTTCAGTGTCCACGATTCCAGTAATTCTATGAAAGTCTTCAATGCTAAATAGGAAATTTAATATTGAAATGAGTGTTTCTTTTGCATACCCATTTTTTTGCGCTGTGTGTGAAATTGTAATTCCAATTTCTGCAATTCTCGCATCGTATTGGTCAAGTTTAATGGCACAGTCGCCAATTAGTTTGCTTGTTTTTTTATTTTCAATCCCATATTGAACCCATTCCCCTGGTTTTCCAAATTCTTTGTCAAGTTGCTCTTGAATAAATTGGCGGGCTTTTTCAATTGTGAAAACATCAAAACCCTGATATTTTGTTACTTCCGGGTTGGAACGGTAAAAATGAAAATCCGATAAATCTGTGGACTTTAAATTCCTGATATGAAGTCGTTCTGTGTCAATTAGTAATTTCTGCATGGTCTATATTACTGATTTTTGTTTTGTTTGCCGGAATAGGATGAATTACGCTATCGTGATTTTGATATTGGCTTACTCGGCTAGCAGCTGTTTTATTGTTATTACTTTGTTTTGCCAATGGCTTTTAGCTGTTTGATATAGCCGTATGCAGTATTTTTCTTACACCTCACAATGAAGAAAAAAAACTGGCAATCCCCTTATTAAGAAAGGAATTCAAGTGTAATAATTAATTTGCTTTTTCATAACTGCAGATTTCTCTGCCGCGGCTGATAGACACGATGCAATGATCTTTCCTCAACGCAAATCTGATTTCATGTGCCTCGTAATGACGAAATGAACTGGTATTCCATTCAATGAAAAAATGAATTTATAATCCTTCCAAAAATTGGCTATGAATATAATCCACTACAGTAGGAAGGCTTTGTGTTTCTTCAAAAACTTTCAGTTGCCTGTCGGCGCCGGTACCTTCTTCCAAAATTTTATGAACGTAAGCAATGGCACTTCTAATTCCCAAGGGGCCCGAAACATCATCAATGAAGTCGAGCAATTCATAGATCAATACACGGGTGTTCACCTCGGTCTCTTTTCCAAAATCAATCATGCTACCTTCAATGCCATAGCGGCTTGCGCGCCATTTGTTTTCATTGATAAGGGATCGCGGATAGATAATGAAGTTGAGGTTTTGCGTACGCAGTTTATAAAGTTTGGCACATATTCCCTGAAAAAGCGCTGCAATGGTAATGGTTTCCTGAACGGTCATAGGTACATCACAAATTCTGAATTCAACGGTATTGAAAAACGGGTGTACCCTTAGGTCCCACCATATTTTTTTGCCATTGTCAATGCAATTGGTTTTTACCAGCATCTTTACATAATTGTCGTACGCTTCAATACTTTCGAAGAAATCGGGAATGCCGGTACGTGGGAATTTGTCGAATATTTTGGTGCGGAAAGATTTGTATCCTGTTTGTCTTCCTTCCCAGAAGGGTGAATTGGTGCTGAGTGCATATACATGTGGTAAAAAATATCTTGCCGAATTGGCAATGTGGATCGCCATTTCACGGCTTTCCATTCCTACGTGTACATGCAGACCAAAAATTAAATTGCTTCTTGCCGCTTCCTGCAATTCTTTCACAATGTCATTATAGCGTGCGTGTTCTGTTATTAACTGGCTTTGCCATTGCGAGAAGGGATGTGTGCCGGCAGCTCCCATCCAGAGACCTAAATCACCGGCAATACTACTGATGGTTTTTCGGAGAGTAGCTACGTCTGCAAAAGCTTCGTCAATATTGGCACAGATGTCGGTACCTACTTCTACTACAGCCTGGTGCATTTCGGCTTTTACTTTGTCTTTGATTATTTTTTCTCCTTCCTGTACGATCTTTTGCTCATGGCTTTTCAGCTCACGGGTTTCAGGATCTACTACCATATATTCTTCTTCTATCCCGAGGGTAAAATGCTTGTAAGAAATGTTGGCCATAATGAGGATTAGTTTATTGGTTTATTAGTTTACTGGTTTATAAGTTTATTAGTTTAATTTCCGACAGTTGTAGAATTCTTGTCTTTTAAATCAGGGATTTTCCTGCAGAGCTTCGCTTTACATATTCTCCCCAGGTAAGATTATCTTTTCCGTCTTCCTGTAATTGTGCTCTCTCGATGGCGAAATTAGCGGATGCTTCCACTACCCAATCAAAATTTTCATGGCCCACACTGGTCACTTCCGCATCGGGAGCAGGATTACAAAAGTCAATGGCATAAGGTACTCCATCTCGTAACGCCAGTTCCACAGTATTGAAATCGTACCCTAAGTAATTGCATATCCTCAATACGATATCTTTCATCAGGTCCTGTCTCTTTTGATCTGGTTTAAAATCGGCTACATATCGAAGGTGGTGTGGGTTGCGTGGCTCGTAAGGCATGATACGTACATCTTTTCCGCCAATACAATAACAACGGTAGTATTCGTCAAAAATAATTTCTTCCTGAAGCATCATTATCAGTTCTCCGGTTTCACCGTGCTTGGTAAAGAAATCGTCAATACCGGTTACTTTATAAACACTTTTCCATCCTCCGCCGGCATGAGGCTTCATATAGGCAGGAAAACCGATATATTTAAAAATATTTTCCCAATCCAGAGGATAAGCAAGATTTGAAAATGACTGATCGGAGGTATCTGCCGGTAAAGAGCTGGAAGGGATGATTACTGTTTTGGGAACAGGTATGTCTATTTTGGTCATCAGACAGTTATTGAAAAATTTTTCGTCAGCGCTCCACCAGAATGGATTGTTGATCACCGCTGTCCCGCACAGTGCCGCGTTTTTTAAATAAGCACGATAGAAAGGTACATCCTGTGAGATACGGTCTATAATTACGGCGTAGCCGCTACTTTCGCCCTGCATTACCTTATCAATATGTACAGGCTCTGCAGTAATTTCGTTAATATTTTTTTGATTGACTCTTTCAATGAATGCGTCGGGGAAACTTCTTTCTTTACCGAATAAGATGCCGATTTTTTTCATACTGGTTTGTTTTGATGTGAAGGAAATGGTTAAAATAATTGAGTGGATCGCTTGATATGTTTTCCGTTTGCTAATATAAGAAATATTATTTCTGATTTAATTAATTTAAAAAAAATATGATTTGGCACAACAGAAATTTATTTTATGAAATTTATTTTACTATTTTTGAACGCTATATGCCTTTAGAAGAATTCTCCGAAACTATTATTGACTCTCATATAATACCATCCCGATTTTTGAAGAGGGATGTAGTAATTGATTTTTATTTCCCTCCGGATATGCCGAAAGGACAAGAACTCGATTTGCTTCTCATCAATGACGGACAGGATCTGGTGAGAATGAATTTTCCCGGTATTTTGAATGAATTGTATTCCCGCAATAGTATATCTCCTCTGTTATGTGTAGGCATCCATTGTGGCGACGATCGTAAAAATGAATATGGTACTGCCAATATCACGGATTACAAAGGCCGCGGTGCAAAGGCGTCATTATATACCCGTTTTGTTTTTGAAGAATTACTTCCGTTTATAAGGTCAGAATATTCGATTCCCTCATTTCATGAAAAATCATTTTGTGGATTTTCACTCGGTGGCTTATGTGCGTTTGATATTGTATGGAACCATGCGGAAGAATTTTCAAAGGTGGGTGCATTTAGCGGATCTTTCTGGTGGCGTACTTTGTCGCAGGATGATAAAGGTTTTGATGAGAGGGAACACCGCATCATGCACAATGAAGTAAGGTTAGGTACTTATCATCCATGGTTGAAATTCTTTTTTGAAACCGGAACAATGGACGAAACTGCAGACAGGAACCACAATGGAGTGATAGATTCTATTGATGATACTCTTTCGCTCATCGAAGAACTGGAAAAGAAGGGATACGATCCTAAAACCACTATCCGCTACATGGAATTAAAAGATGGAAAACATGATGTTCCTACCTGGGGACGCGCCTTCCCTGATTTTTTGAAATGGGGCTGGGGGAAATAATGATCCGATCAGCAGATTCTTATACTCACAGTTGAAAACTCAAGCCTTGTAGCACAAAAGGTGAAAGCTCATTGCGGACGATGATTACGCAAACCGGAAAGGTTTTCACTCTCTCTACTGTTTATACGGTTTATTTTATTCCCAAAGGATTAATTTCGCAGGAATTATGAAATCGGGATTTGTAAATATTTTTGGAAAGCCCAATGCGGGCAAGAGCACTCTGCTGAATGTATTGATGGGGGAGAAGCTGGCGATCGTATCGCCCAAAGTGCAAACTACACGCCATCGTATAAAAGGGATCTTGAATGATAAGGATTATCAGATTATTTTTTCTGATACCCCCGGTATTATTGAGCCTAAATATAAGCTCCACGAAAAAATGATGCAGGCGGTGAAGAGTAGCCTTGAAGATGCGGATGTGGCACTGCTTATTGTTGATATAAAGGATGACCTTTCTGAAGCGGATGATATATTTTCAAAATTATCGTTGAAGGTGCCATCCATAGTCCTGCTTAATAAGACAGATATTGCCAGCAAAGAAACTATTGAAAAAGCAATTGATTTTTTTACCGGCAAAAAATATTGTAAGAAAGTAGTAGAGATATCGGCATTGAGAAATAAAGGAATCAAAGAATTATTAGACATCATTATTTCCATGCTTCCGGAAGGGGAACCATTTTATGCAGATGATAATTTGAGCGACCTTCCTATGAAATTTTTTGTAGGAGAGCTTATCCGTGAAAAAATATTTTATTTATTTCAGGATGAGATCCCCTATCATGCAGCGGTGCTGGTACAGGAGTTTAAGGAGAAAACGACTCTTACCAAGATCACAGCGGATATTATTCTGCAAAGGGAAACACAGAAGGGGATTGTATTGGGTGAGGGAGGCAAAATGATCAAACAATTGGGGACACTGGCAAGAAAGGATATTGAAGAGTTTATTGGCAGAAAAGTATTCCTGGAGTTATTTGTGAAGGTGCGCCCTAAGTGGAGAGACAATGAAATACATTTGAAGGAATATGGGTATTAAATTAATAATTAGAGATCTAAACTGCCTTTGAATCCTTCTATCACTGAGAAGCAGGAGGCTAAATAATAAATAATGAATTCATTCGGAAAAAGTTTCAGAACACAGATTTTCGGACAATCACACGGCGAATATGTAGGTGTTGTCATTGACGGATGCCCTCCGGGTATCGGGATAACCCCTGATGATTTTAAAGAAGATATTGAAAGAAGAAAGCCGGGAGCCAAAGGAACCACTCCAAGAAAAGAAGATGATATTCCTGAGATTATCAGTGGAGTTTTCAATAATAAAAGTACCGGCGCACCTATTACTATTTTATTTAAGAACGGCAATACCCGCAGCAGCGATTATGAGAAACTGCGGGCAGTTCCCCGCCCGGGCCATGCTGATTTTGTGGCACATAAAAAATTCAATGGCTTTGAAGATTACCGTGGTGGTGGCCATTTCAGCGGAAGGCTTACGGTGGCTATTGTAGCAGCCGGAGTAGTTGCTAAAAAAGTAGTGGCTTCTTTTTCCGCTGATAAAGGAATCAAAATTCATGCTTCCCTTCTTGAGATCGGTGGAGAAAAGAATCTTGAACAGGGATTACAGAAAGCAATTGATGCCAAAGATTCGATAGGCGGAATTGTAGAGTGTAAAGTTTCGGGTTTACCTATCGGCCTTGGTGAACCTTTTTTTGATTCAGTAGAGTCTCTCATAAGCCATGCGGTATTTTCTATCCCGGCGGTAAAGGGGATCGAGTTTGGTGCCGGATTTGCCGCGGCAAAGATGTTTGGAAGCGAACACAATGACTCGATCATACATGCGGATGGAACTACCGAAACCAACCACGCGGGCGGTATTGTAGGCGGTATCACCAATGGAAATGAATTGGTATTTCGTATTGTGGTAAAACCCACTTCTTCTACTCCCAAAGTGCAGCAAACCCTGAATGTGGAAAGCGGAAATGTAGAGCCTTTCTCTGTAAAGGGAAGGCATGATCTGTGTATCGCCTTAAGGGTTCCTGTAGTATTGGAATCTGTAACGGCAATTGTTTTGGCAGATCTATTGAAAGGAGAATAAGAAAAGATATTTAGAGTATAAAATAGATGTAGAATGAATTTTCCTTTCGGTAAAGAGATTGTTCTTGAAAATTCCAGCGCTTTATTGAGGCCTTTACAAATTTCGGTTACCAAAAATCTATTGCAGGTTGCAGCAGAAGATGAAACTATTTTTCAATTTTCTCCTATCCCGATATTTTCTGAGGAATTAATGAAGAGCTATCTTGAAAAGGCGATCGAACAGAGAATATGTAAGGTCCGTTATTACTTTTCCATATTTGATAAAAAGAAAAATGCGTATGCGGGAAGTACCGCTTTTCTGAATATATCCAACGTTGACAGCCGGATAGAAATAGGATCAACCTGGCTTGGCAAAGGTTTTCGGGGAACCGGGCTAAACCGGAATTGTAAATATTTATTATTAAGTTTTGCCTTCGGTGAACTTGGCGCTGAGCGCGTTGAATTAAAAGCAGATGAAAGGAATACCGCCTCAAGAAAGGCCATCGAAAAAATAGGGGGAAGATTTGAGGGGATTTTACGAAGCCATACTGTGATGAATGACGGATTCAGGCGAAATATTGTTTGCTATAGTATCCTGAAAGAAGAATGGAATGAGATGAAAGATCATTTTCTCAAATGATGAGAGAACCACCATGTATGAAGAATGGGGGCATATTGAAGAACTAACTCCTTCATTATTTCTTTGGTAAAAAAATCTCAGCTATCATACACCTTGCGCTGCCACCACCGATTGTTTCAATTGTTTTGATATTGAGAGGGATCATTTCACAATAGGTAAGGATCGTTGTTTTTTGATGGTCAAGGAGACTGTCAAATGCGCTTTGTGATAATACCAGTAATTTTTTATTTTCTTTATTTTTTAATGCCAGCATATTTCCGGCAAAGCGATTCATTTGCTCAAAACTAATGTCAATGATTTCATGGCCTGTTTGGGAAAGAGATTTGATTACTTTTTCCCTTTCATCAGAACTTGTGATTGCGTTGAGGCATATTACCGAGAAATTTTCGCACACACACATCAGTACGTTGGTGTGATAAATCTCAATTCCGTTTCTGTCATGCGCATGAAAAGGGATGGCTGTATAATCCAATTTTTTACAGAGTGTCAGAAACAGTTCTTTATCGGTACGGGGAGAAATGCAGGCGTACGCTAATTTGTGTGGATGGTCAAAAACAACACTCCCGGTCCCTTCCAGAAAGCGATTTTCTTTTTCATAAAAAGAAAGATCTACCATGCTGGTAATGGAAAAAATTTTTTTCAGTTCATCAATAATGTCCATCCGCCTTTCCAGTCTTCTGTTGGGGGCATACATGGGATACAGAATAACGGTTCCATCATCATGGAAGCTGATCCAGTTATTAGGAAATACTGAATCCGGTTTAGGTGGAGAAGTAGTGTCGTCAAAGACAGTAACGCCTATTCCATTGGATCGCAATTTTTCGGCAAACAGATCAAATTCATCAAATGCCTGTTGTCTTAGCTTTTTCTGGTCGCCTCCAGCAGCTTTATTTTGAAATGCATTGGACAGGGCGGTTTGTTCATTGAAAGAAAAGTTTGCGGGCCTTACTAAAAGTATTTCGGAGGTAGTCTGATGGTGGATGCTCATTGGTGAAAGTCTTATTTACAAATAAAAGTACAGTAGTGAATGGTCGTCAATAAATTAACCCGAAAATAGTGAATTCCGTTTGAGTTGGTATAGGTGCGTTTAGAGGGCATCTATATGTAAACAGAATCTTTCTTTTGCTTAACCGGAAAAACATTTTGCCTGAATAATTATTTCTTTATCTTGTTGCTTAAATAATTATTTGTGATCTATATATTACTACAACAGCAGTGGAAATCTTTCTGGCGTAGCCGTAGTGCCGGCAGAAACATCGCCTTAAAAATATTTATCGGGTTTATTGTGTTGTACCTCGCAGGAACTGCACTGTTCATAGGTTTTATGTTGGATAAGATTTTGTCCGGTATGTTCCCCGGTAAAGAAGTGATCCCTGTTTTTCTTGGATTCATTCTATATTACTTTTCAATTGATATTATTACGCGCTTCATTATGCAGGATCTTCCCACGCTTGCGGTACAACCTTATTTAACCCAAAACATAAAAAGAAACAAGCTGGTTCAATTCCTTAATATCCGTTCACTCTTTTCTATTTTCACACTGCTTCCTTTGCTCCTGTTTTTACCGTTTATTACCACGATTATCAGTGAAAAATATGGGCAGGGAGTATCTCTTGCTATGGTAGTCACCATTTTGGGCCTTACGTTTTTTAATCACTTTCTGGTAATGTTCATCAAAAGAAAAACTATATTAAATCAATGGTGGCTGATAGGTTTTTTCATTGTGCTTCTTTTGGTTGTTTCTGCCGATTATTTTCAAATATTCTCTTTGAGAGAATGGTCTGCTTCCTTGTTTTCATTAGTGATAAAGAATCCTGTCTTATGTATTGCTTTTGTGGTACTTGCAATAGCAGCCTGGTATAATAACAGTATATTTTTGAGAAAGAATTTTTATCTTGAGAATCTGGAAAAATCATCCGGAGCAAAGCAATCAACCGATTACAACTGGCTTCAGAGATTCGGGAACATCGGCGGCCTGGCAGGCATAGATATTAAGCTGATCTTGCGTAATAAGCGCCCGCGTACTTTACTGCTTCTTTCCATCATATTTCTTTTTTATGGCTATATTTTTTACAGGCCTGAGTATTTTGCAAATGGAAGTCTCGGCATCCTTCTGATCGGTTCCATATTTATTACCGGAATGTTTATGACGAGTTACGGGCAATTTCTTTTTGCATGGCAGAGCAGTCATTTTGATGGATTAAAGGCAGCCAATATCAATATCAAAACCTATATTAAGGGTAAGATGTTTTTATTGATAGCTTTCAGTACCGTCTCATTTCTGCTTAGCCTTCTGTATGGTTTCATTAGCTGGAAATTGATCCCGATACTTCTTGCATCATGGCTTTTTAATATCGGCATCCATAGTGTGCTTACCGGCTTTATAGCTACCCGTAATTATAAAGGGCTTGATCTCAGTAAGGGATCTACCTTTAATTACCAGGGAACCGGTGCTGCACAATGGTTGTATTCGTTTGTTATTCTAATTGTAGGAGTTGTTATTTATCTTCCTTTTTCATTGCTGATCAATAAATGGTCAGGGATTGTTGCGATAGGGGTTTTAGGATTGACCAGCTTATTGATGCAGGACTGGTGGCTGGATAAAATGGTGGTGCAGTTTCGAAAGCATCAATATAAAATGCTGGACGGTTTCAGGGAAAAATAGCAGAGGAGTACCTTTCTATATTTATATTCCGGATGAGGTAAAAATGAGAAAAATATTATCTGCATACTTTTACCGGCAATTTAAACGATTAATCTCTCTATGGAGGCGGGCTGCTGAACCATTCCGGTATTTTTAAATGAGACGGCGGTTTCTAATAAAACAGATTTTGACCTTTTTACAAAATTAATTTGCTTCGGCTTAAAAAAAATTTATTTACTACTTTTGCCAAAAACATCTGATATGAAAATCAACAGACAGATTATATTCAGTTTTATTCTACTGATCGTTATTGCATCTCTTTATAGGATTATGCCTGGACGCCCTTATGGATTTGCACCACAGATTGCTATGGCAATCTTTGGCGGAGCTATTATAAAAGATAAGAAGTTTGCGTTTCTTCTTCCCATTTTAGCAATGTTTGTTTCTGATGCTTTGTACCAGTTACTATATATCAATGGTATCGGAATGATACCGGGATTTTATGATGGGCAGGCACTGAACTATATTTTATTCGGAGGGCTTACCGTATTCGGTTTCTTTATTAAAAACTTTAATGTAAAAAAGATCGCTATAGCTTCCTTAGCTGCTCCAAGTACTTACTTTATTGTGTCTAACTTTCTGGTGTGGGCGAGTGTTTCTCCTATGGCAGGTTTAGCAAGGCCGAAAACCTTTAGTGGACTGATGATGTGTTATGGCGACGGATTACCTTTTTATCCCTGGAGCCTTGCTTCTACTTTTATTTTCTCTGCTGTATTGTTTGGCAGTTTCTATCTGATGTCAAAACCTTCATCCGTAGCAGGTATTGTTCCTGTACAGAAATAATAATTGTTTTTCTTTTTGATAAGTTTCTTGTCAGATATCGAAGAGTGGATTGGTATGCGTTAGAACGGCGACCATTAGTAAACTATTAATGGAAAAGAGATCGGGGATCAATATTTTCCCTGCTTTCTCATTTCTTATTTTTCATTTGTTTTTCATTTATTTGATTTGGCCCACCATAACCATACAGGATCACTTGGCGAGAAAATGGCGGCTGACTATCTTTTGCAAAAAGGATTCACTATTCTGCATCAGAACTGGAGGTACAGCCATTGGGAAGTTGATGTGATCGCCTCGATGGATGGCGTGTTGCATTTTATAGAAGTGAAAACAAGAAGAACGAAAGAATTCGGATACCCTGAAGAAGATGTTACCAAAAAGAAAATGGAAAACCTGATCAATGCCTCTGAAGAATATACCTTCCTGTATCCTGAATGGACAAAAATTCAATTTGATGTGCTGTCAATAAGTATTCCCCGGGGCGAGCCGGTAGAATATTTTTTTATTGAAGATGTTTATATTCCCTGATATTTGAAATAGTGAGAGAGGAGTCACGATAGATTTCTCCCTTTACAATACACCCAACAAATTCCACATTTTTTTCCTTACTGCATTTCCGCTACCGTCATAATTGTTTACTACAAAAGAAAAAGTATATTGATTGTTGTCTTTTCCTTTGAGGTATCCGGTGTAGGAAATTACGCCGTTGATGGAACCACTTTTCATTTTGAAACCACTGATGGTAGGGAGTGCATTATAAAAAGAAGGGAACCAGTTTTGTTTTCTCGCATATTCCATTACGGTAACCAGTGCTTTTGTAGTAACACGGTTAGAAGGGGAGAGGCCGCTTCCATCCTCGATATTGATAGCATAAGGCTCTACTCCTTTGTCTTTCCAGAAACGATGGATCACATGGACACCGCTATCGGTATTCCCGACTTTTGTAAAATTAACTGCCAGAGTTTTGAGCAGTGCTTCGCCATAAAGATTGATACTACGTCTCAAAAAATGAAAGATGATACTGTCTAATACAGGAGATGTGTAAGTGTAAAAGATTTTGGAAGATTGCAGATTATTTTGTGCGGGGTAATTTGCTACTACTTTTTCCATGGATTCATTTTTTAACGCAGATTCCAGTGTCAAAGCGAGTTGCATAGAGGGATGTGGCATGGCACCCGAAATGGTAAAGTGGTCTTCATTCACCGGCGTAGTGCCTCTTACATAACCGAAGAGATCGTTTAGCGGCATATAAATGTAATTTCTATCGCCGCTTCCTTTTCTTCCGGAAGTAACTTCAGATTTTAAATGTAATCCTTCCACAAAAGCAGGTTTGGTACCGGCAATCTCAACAGGATCTCCTATATTCTTTCCTGATCTCAGATAAAGATCATATTGGTTTTCGCGCCAGTTGAGCGCCCTTGCTCCGGCACCATAATAATTTCCGATATCCTGCCATACCCATCCATTAGGAGTAGCTTCACTATTCCATAAACTTTCGTCGGCATATACGTGTCCCTTTATTTCGTGTATGCCTTCCTGTGATACTGCATCTTTAAAAACAGAAATTATATTCTCTTCTTTGGTCTTGTCGAGGCGCCAGCTTCCGAGAGTAGGGTCGCCGCTCCCTTTGATAATGATATCACCATTGAGTACTCCGTTGTCAATAGACCCTGTATAGGCAAGAGTGGTTTTATAAGTATAGTCATGACCTAATAATTCAAAAGCCGTGGAAGCTGTAATTACTTTCTGACAACTTGCCGGTGCTACCCCTATGTTGATATTCGCTTCCGTAACAGGCTTGCCGGTGGTTGTATTAAGCATGTAAAGGCTGATGGTAGCATGCCTGAAAGTGGAATCCTGGGCAAACTTTTTAAAAGCGGTATTAAATACCTGATTGATTGGTTGTGCTTCAGAAGATAAAACATGAAAAGAAAGAAAGAGGAATAGTAATTTTTTCAATGGAAGTGATTTTGATTTCTAAGAATTAAAGCAGTTTCAAAACTAAAAGATTATGATGATAAAACCTTCGGTTTATTATCTGATTGATATTTTGATGCGTTGATGTGTCACAGATCTGTTTTTGTAGGGTAGGTGGGAACTTGTTGAAAAATGTCAGCCTGAGCCTGTCGGAGGCGGGTTAGTAGGTTGTAGAGCTCTACTTATGGGCCACCGCCTTTGACAGGCTTCCTGAGAAAACGGGACACGCAAGGCTGACGACGAAAAGATCAGGCTGACAATGACATGTTAAGGCTAATAATTTGATAACTCATAAGTTGTATTTAAGTTAAAACACCATAAATCCTTTTCACTCGACCCTTAAAAAATGATTTAAAGCTTTCTCTGTTTCCTCAACTTGGCACCTTTCGTTCCTGGCTGGTATTAAAAAATAAATTATCCAATCAATTAGCCGTTATTATTTTTTAATTTCGCGGACAAAAAAGAAGGTCTAACTGAATGGCTAAAGCAAATAAAGAAGAATACAAACACAGTGATTCCGGTATTTCCGGGCAATATAAAACATGGTTCCTCGATTATGCAAGCTATGTGATACTGGAGCGTGCGGTACCTGCTCTGGAAGACGGGCTGAAACCTGTACAGCGCCGCATACTTCATGCAATGAAGGAAATGGATGATGGCCGCTTTAATAAAGTAGCCAATATCATTGGGCAGAGTATGCAATATCATCCTCACGGCGATGCAAGTATTGGCGATGCCATTGTGAATCTGGGCCAAAAAAACCTGTTGATCGAAACACAGGGAAACTGGGGCGATGTGCGTACCGGCGATGATGCGGCTGCCCCAAGGTATATTGAAGCACGACCGAGTAAGTTTGCTCTTGAAGTAGCTTACAATCACAAAACTACCGAGTGGCAGCTTAGTTACGATGGAAGAAAGAATGAACCCGTTACCCTTCCGATGAAGTTCCCTCTTTTGCTTGCACAGGGTGCTGATGGTATTGCTGTAGGCCTTGCCACTAAAATACTTCCTCACAATTTTTGTGAACTGATTGATGCAACGATAAAATATTACAAAGGGAAAAAATTTGAACTTTATCCTGATTTCATGACCGGTGGCATGATAGATACCACACACTATAATGATGGGGTGCGCGGTGGTAAAATAAGGGTGCGTGCGAGGATTGAAGAATTGGATAAAAAGACGCTCCTCATCAAAGATGTTCCCTACGGAACTACCACTACACAATTAATAGAAAGTATTATCAGAGCAAATGATAATGGTAAAATAAAAATTAAAAGAGTTACGGATAATACAGCCGCTGAGGTGGAAGTAGCGGTGGATCTGGCGCCGGGCATATCTCCCGATATTACCATTGATGCCTTGTATGCTTTTACGGATTGTGAAATTTCCATTTCTCCCAATGCATGTGTAATTGACGGACAGAAGCCTGTGTTTCTCGGAGTTGCCGAACTGTTGCAATTCTCTGCCGACCATACCCGCGAATTATTGAAGAAAGAACTGGAAATAAAACTGCGTGAGTTGCAGGAGAAATGGCATTATACTTCTTTGGAAAAAATATTTTTTGAAGAAAAGATATATAAGGAATTAGAAAAGAAACATGAAACCTGGGATAAGGTAATCATCGCCATTGATAAAGCCTTTATCCCTTTTAAAAAATCATTACAGAGAGAGATAACAAAAGAAGACATTCTCAAGCTGACGGAGAAGCCTGTACGCAGAATTTATAAACTGGACATATATGATCTTAATGAGCAGATCAAGGCACTGGAAGGAACGATAGACGAGGTAAAACATCATCTCGCCCATCTTACTGATTATGCAATTGCTTACTATGAAGAACTGCTGAAGAAGTATGGGAAAGGCCGTGAAAGAAAAACAGAGATAAAGCTTTTTGACATCATACAAGCGAAAGCTGTTGCCATCGCCAACACTAAGATTTATGTGAACTTTGCAGAAGGGTTTGTAGGTACCAGCCTGAAGAAAGATGAATTTATTGATGATTGCAGTGATCTTGATGATATTATTGCCTTTACCAAGACAGGTAAAATGAAAGTAGTGAAAGTGGCTGATAAAACATTTATCGGCAAAGACATTATTCATGTAGCCGTATTTAAGAAAAATGATGAACGTACTACTTATAACATGATCTACGCGGAAGGCAAGAAAGGGATCAGCTATGCAAAGAGGTTCAATGTAACCGCTGTAACACGCGATAAGGAATACGATCTCACTAAAGGTGATGAAAAAAGTAAAGTACATTATTTCAGTGTGAATCCCAATGGTGAGGCGGAAGTAGTGAAAATACTCCTTACACCGGGATGTAAAGCACGAATAAAAGAATTTGAGTTTTATTTTGAAACCCTCGAAATTCGTAGCCGTAGCAGCATTGGTAATCAGGTTACCAAATATCCTGTGAAATCGGTACGTCTGGCTGAGAAAGGAAAATCAACTCTTGACAAACGGAAACTCTGGTTTGATGAAACTTTTGGAAGATTGAATACAGAAGAGAAAGGGAGACTCCTTGGTAATTTTGATGGTGATGATAAAATTTTGGTAGTTTACAAAGATGGCAATTATGAAGTGACCGGACAGGAAATTGCCCAACGCTTTGATGCAGATGAAATAGAACTGATTGAGAAATTTGATCCTGAAAAAATCATCACGGCAGTTTATCTTGACAATGAAAAACTTCAGTATAATGTGAAACGATTCAGAATTGAAACCAATACGTTAAATACCAAATTCTTTTTTATCAAAGAAGGGAAAGACAACAGATTGATAAAGGCTACCACTGCTGAAGAACCTATACTGGACATGCAGAGTGGGAAAGGGGCTCAGATCAGAAAGGCTAAAATAAAACTTCACAAAGTGGTGGATATTATGGGGTGGAAAGCTATTGGCAATAAACTAACGGATTATTCAAAGTCGGATCAAATGGATTGGGTGCTCCCTGAAAAATCATCAGCCCAACAAAATCTTTTTGAAGAATAATTTTTTCGGCTTTTTTATACAGCTTGATTTCCCCCCTGCCCCGATTTGTAAGGGGCCTTGTTTTGTCAGCCTTGCTTGTTCTGTTTTTTTCGGGAAGATTATCGTTGTCAGCCTGAGATTGTCGAAGACGGATTAGTACGTTGAAGCGCTCTTTAAATGGCACCACCTTCGACAGAGGCTCCCCGATAATCAGATCGGGGACAAACTCTCTCCTAAGGGAGAGGGAGAAGTTCCATACACCATATTACGCGACACATCCTACAATTTTAACGTGAAATGAATCAAAACTTAATGCCATTTCTCCATATCCGCTTTATCGTAATCCTCCTGATATTTTTCAGGAATGTTTCCATTGAGCATACAACCGGTAGCAAGGCTTGGATAAATATTTTCAAAAGTGAGTACCTCATTCATGGATACACGACGGAAAATGTGACTGCGGGTAAGCTCTGTATGATCGTCAATTCCCGCGGCGCCTAATAGTTCTACGAATGATTTTACGGTATCTTCATGGTAGTTGGCAACTCTTACTTTTTTATCGCTTACCACCAGTCCTGCTACCAGTTGCGGATCTTGTGTGGTGATTCCAGTCGGGCACCTGTTGGTATTACAAAGTAAAGCCTGAATACATCCCAATGCCATCATCATAGCACGAGCACTGTTGACCATATCGGCACCCAGAGAAATTGCTCTTACAATATGGAATCCACTCAATATTTTTCCAGAGCCTATGATTTTAATATGTTGCTTAATCCCAAATCCATTGAGCATATTAGCGACAAAAGAAAGACCATCCATAAAGGGTGCCCCCACGGAATTACTAAACTCCTGCGGAGCGGCTCCTGTGCCACCTTCACCACCATCTACTGTTATGAAGTCAGGGTAAATATCGAGTGCTATCATCGCTTTGCAGATTGCGATAAATTCACTCTTGTGACCGATACATAATTTGAATCCTACTGGTTTTCCTTCACACGTTTCTCTTACTTTTTGTATGAACAGAACCAGTTCTTTAGGCGTACTAAAAGCTGAATGGTATGGAGGCGAATAGATCGTTGTATAAGGCTCCACATTACGGATGGCAGCTATTTCGGGTGAATTCTTTTTACCCGGCAATATACCGCCGTGTCCGGGTTTGGCTCCCTGTGAAATCTTTATTTCGATCATTTTTACTTCAGGCCTCATTGCATTTTTCTTAAATATCTCAAAGCTGAAATTTCCTTCTTTATCTCTCGCACCAAAGTAGCCTGTGCCTATTTGCCATATTATGTCTCCGCCTTGTCTCAGATGATACGGGCTAATACCGCCTTCTCCGGTATTTTGTGCAAATCCTCCGATTTTTGCACCTCCGTTCAATGCTTCTACTGCGGCAGAACTCAATGATCCAAAACTCATGGCACTTATATTTAGAATACTCGCGCTATAGGGTTGTTTGCAATCTTTATTTCCCACTAATATCCTGGGGTCGTGGTTCATTTCAAAGAAGTTCTTAGGAGCAATGCTGTGCATCATCCATTCATACCCCTCCGCATATACATCCATTTGTGTACCATACGGCATGGTATCTAATTGTTTTTTTGCCCTCTGGTAAATAATATTGCGGTCCAGGCGGTTAATGGGTTTGCCGTCTGTATCGCTCTCTACAAAATACTGGTATATCTTAGGACGCAGTTCTTCCATGATCCATCGCAGGCGCCCAAGCAAGGGGAAATTGCGCCATAGGGTATGCTTTTTCTGAGTCATATCGTGAGCACCAGCAGCCACAGTGAAAATTGCAATACCGAATAACCACCAAAAACCTTTCCATACAAACAATGCTAAAGCAACAGAAATAAGAATAGATACTATGCTTAAAATGATAAACTTTCTTCTCATAATGGTAAATTATAAATGGTTGCAATTTCGTAAGAATAAACATAGTTTCCAAACTGAAAATTATATTTTCCCGATGATACAGAAAACTCATTCAGTTGCAGAGTGGTTTTGAAAAATATGTCTGTTATTTTTTTACTGATACTTTCCTGAAAACCAAAAAACATTTTAGACTACCCGATCATTGACGATTATTTTTTTTAAATTGTGCCGGAAGGTCATTGTGTAAGAAACATATTGTAATAGTCTATATCTCCGTTTATATTTTATTAGGATCAGCTATGAGTTATCAACCTGAGCCTGAGGTTATTTTTGCAATAGGGGCATGAATGTTGAACGAACGCAATAAATACCTGATTCTATATTCTTTTTAATATGAAAACAGACAGACTACAAACTAAATGGAATACTCCCGATGGGCACTCGCCATGGGTTCGTTATCTGAGCAGAGTTGCACCTCTTTCTAAAGAAGTAGTTAACTTGATTGATTCAAATACGTTTGACGTAACTATTGCGAAAGGAAAATTTCTATTGAAACCCGGATCGGTAGCTGATCATTTATATTTAATTGTGAAAGGTGTGATACAGGGATGTATAAAAGAAGAGGGTAAAATGATCACCACATGGATCAATGAAGAAAATGAAATAGTTGGTTCTATTCGTACCTTAGGAACTGCTGACCCCTGTAGAGAGTATTTGCAGGCTCTAGAAAATTCATCTCTTGTAGCAATCCCGGTTGAATTTACAGAGCAGGTTTTCAATACTTTCCCCGAAACGAATATTATAGCCCGAAGACTATGGGAATACAATTATCGCGGAGCCGAAGAAAGAGCGTATATCAGCCGTATCAAATCCGCAGAGAAAAAATACAAACATTTTCTTGAAACCAAACCAAACCTTATTAAAAGAGTTTCTCATAAATACATAGCTTCTTATCTCGGAATGACTCTTGAAACACTCAGCCGTATCCGTAATCGAAAAAAATAATATTGGGTTAATATCATCAGTTATTCTCAATTGAAGTCGTATAACCATGACTGTTATGAGCTGTGATAGAGATAGCCTGTTATTTATTTTTTCCAGTATTTCAGCCAGTCAATCATACGGCTGGTGAATCCATATTCATTATCGAACCAGGCGGCTACTCTTACATGATTTCCTATGGAGGAAGTTTGAGTTCCATCAATTATACAGGAATGGGTATTTCCTTTTATGTCAAGTGATACCAACGGATCTTCTGTATAATCGAGAATTCCTTTGTATTCATTTTGCGCGGCAGTCTTAAATAATTTATTGACTTGTGCAGACGAAATGTTGTCCTTGAGTTGAACCGTGAAATTGGCGAGTGCACCATTGGCTACGGGAACCCTTGTTGAAATGGTATTTATTTTATCCTGCAAAGAAGGCATCAAACGGTTTAGCGATTTATACAGATCAATTTCTACCGGAATGATAGATTCGGCTGCGGCCCGTCCCCGGCGGAATTGCTTGTGAGGTCCATCCACCAGTGATTGGCGGGAAGTATAAGAATGGAGTATATTAATGTGTGCGGATTGAATACCAATTGAATTTAAAATATAGAGAACATGAATGGAACAATTGGTCATACAGCCGCCGGGAGAAAGAATGTCTAAATCAGCGGTAGATTCGTTTTGGTTATATCCATATACCCTAAGAGGAATATCCTCTGCTCCGGTCGTAGATAATAAAACTCTTTTGGCCCCGGCCTGTAAGTGTTTGGAGGCACTGTCCTTATCGGAGAATTTTCCGGAACATTCCAGTACCACGTCAATAGAAAGATCTTTCCATGGGAGATGAAGAGGATCTTCTTTTTGGAAAGCAGTGATGTTTTTTTTATTGAAATGAATGATTCCTTTATCCGCTTTTATTTCATCCTCATGAGTGCCGTGTATAGAATCATACTTTAAAAGGTAGGCAAGATTGTCTGCCGGCATGACATCATTTACTGCTGCCACTTCAAATTCTTTGTCTTCCATCAGTCTTCTGAACAAGAGGCGGCCGATACGCCCCATTCCATTTATCGCAATTCGCATTCTTACTTAATTTTTTGTACAAATATCCGTAAAGAAAAGGATTGTTTATCCAAATATTGCAGAGATTCCTTTGAAGAGAATTGTTTTTAGTTATTTGAAACCCTGATGAAAGTGGTAGGTGTTTATATTAAAAAAAAATGGCACAGAAATTTCTGTGCCATTAATGAATTGAGGCTTGCAATTTTTTCTTCTGTCTCCTTACATTCCCGTAAAGAGAGCAATGATAGCCATTACAGCAAAAAATGCCAGGATAATCCCGATTGCCACAATCGTGTCGTGGAATTCGATTGAGCGAACTTTTTTCATAACCTTGTAGTTTAATATTAAGTAAATAGATAACTAAAAACGAGGCTTTGAAAGGAAATTGGAAAAACTTCGATTATAAGATTAGTTTATCGGGAGAAGGATTGGTACGAATTTAAACTATTTAATTTGTAAATGCAAGTGTTTTAGAAAATAATGATATTTTCTATTCATTTATTGTTCTGCATTCGGGTACGAGGTTAAAAATATATTTTCTAACGCTATTGTCGGGTAAAAAAATAGACTATCGCTCTAAGTTCCCAAACCAGCAGAGGTCTAAAGTTCCACCCTCTGTATTAGCAAACAGGTAGGCATTGGAGCCGCGATAGCCCTCGTATTAGCTTTAAGTTGAAATGTCCATACGTATTATGAGATACTTGTTGGTAAAGGCTTTGAAAGACCTGAATTCATTTAGTTCCGTTAGGAATTTTTTGTGGGTAAGAAATGAAAAGACACAATACGAGGCGTTCCGAAGAAGCGCTTTCTACTCCTGAATTAAATTTCTACCAACCATTTGTTCCGATGGAACAAAGTTCAAAATCAAAACTGATGGTAACTTTGATGCTTATTTAATTAAATTATACTGCACAAGGGATAACTCAATGAATTTTCTGAAGAAGGGTCGGAACGCGTTAGCGGTCTGAACCGCCCTTCAACAGACTCAGGACAATCGTCCAGGTCGCCAAAGAAAGTACACCGACCGTATAAAATCATTCACAGCTTTGCCCTTGAAAGCTCTGACTTTTGACGTGTATGCAATAGCCATAGGAAGGGGTGATTTTTTTCAATTCAGGCGAAGGTTTCAGAATTCTAGTCGGACAATATCAATAAATTTTATGTCATTCAAATTTTTGATTATATACTTCCTGTTATTGAATAAGTTTGCAGAGTATTTATCTATCTGTAAAAAATAACATCATGAAATTACCATATAACCCGAGATACCCTTCTGTAGAGAGTCTCAGGGAGAAATCGAAAAGGAGGATTCCGGGATTTGCATTCGATTATCTTGACGGAGGATGCAATGAAGAGATCAATCTTCGCAAGAATACCTCAGAGATCAGAGAGATAGAACTTCTTCCTCAATACCTTAAAAAGCATGCCGGCTCCGATATGAAAACGGAACTTTTTGGCCATGTATATGACGCTCCGTTTGGAATTGCACCGGTAGGTTTGCAGG
>JBDTGA010000069.1:0-108818 GCA_039937655.1 Ginsengibacter sp. | reverse complement strand
ATGTGGAGGAGTTTATGAACGGAAGAAAAAATAACAAAAAGCAAGTGCAAAAATACTTTCATGTAAGCCACGTCAGATATGCAGCTTAGAGAAATTATAAGTCCTATTTTACTAAACGATTAATAATAAGCGGATCATACGCTCCAATGGGTAGAACAATTTCCTACCATCATTCCGAACGTCACAAATCCCTATTTTACATTTTAATCCTTCTATTTTACCTCTTTATTTTGGGAAGATAATTTTTAATTTAATGAAATAACTTACAACAAACCTTTCGTGAAAAACATTCGCGTGAAAAAAAATATCATTTTTATCATTTTCATTTTTTTATTCCGGATAGGCTTTTCATAAACCAATAAAACAGTCAATCCTAAACCAACCTAACCCCAGCTTGCATGGCAGGATATTGAACAGCCTTATTTTGAAAGACAATTTAATGAACGGGCAGCATTGCATGAAATTTAAAATTCTGCTAATGAACAAAGATCAAGGATTGATAAAAGAAATAGTGAGTACCACCATCGGCCATAAAAGGATTCTTACTTCCCCGGGAAATAGAAGCAAATACGATAATCTTCTCTATCACAATACACAAGAGCATTACAGCCATTTCTAAAATAGAAACTTATCTGATTGGTGAAAATTTAACCGAAAAATAATTCTTCTGTCATGGCTCCATCAATTTTTATGAGCGGCGGTATTTTTGATTTCCGGTAGAAAAAATGATCTTTTTTATTCATACCTTGCGCACCGAATGAACGTTCAATCGGAAATAACAGACAAGAAAAAGGCAATTTTAAAAAGTACCCTTCGGATCATCAGAACCAATGGTTTCCAGGGAACCCCTATAAGTCTTATTGCAAAGGATGCCGGTGTAGCTGCAGGAACAATTTATCATTACTTCGAAAATAAGGACGCTATCATCCTTGAACTTTATAATACAATCAGGGAAGAGATGCTGGCCGCCATGTTTGATGATATCAATGAGGGGAATAATTTCAAGAGCCGGTTTTTCAAAGGTTGGAAAAATCTTTGTCTATATTTTATCCATCATCCCGAACAACTGCTGTTCATCGAACAATACAATTGTTCCCCCTGTTACAAGGCCGGCGGAAAATCTTCTAAAAAAATTCCGGTCAACAAATTCAACGAATTTTTTCAATATGGCATGGATAAAGGATTCCTCAAAAAAATGGAATACAATCTGGTGGCTTCCGTAGTATTTGGAGGTATTATGACTACTGCAAAATATCATATCACAGGACGGTATAAATACAATGATGATGATCTTTGCAAGATTGCAAGCATCATCTGGGATGGTATAAAATATGAGTAGTAAAACTCAACATGATAAAAGAAATAAAATATGCATTTTCAAAATAAGAGAAAGATTATAAGCCTTTTCAGAACAAGTGCCTCATGGCTGTTATTTATGGTTTCACCGACTTTACTTTTCGCACAGCAAAAAGACAGCACTTTCTTACTGAGCCAGGCTACCCTTGAAAATTGCATCCAATATGCCTTACAACATAATCCCGAACTACAGAATGCAAAAATTAATGAGGATATCACAGAGACAATTATCAAAAGCAAACTGGCTGACTGGTACCCACAGGTAAATTTCAATTATAATTTCCAACATAATTTCCAGTTGCAGACGCTTAATTTCAACGGAAATATTACCCGTGCCGGAACTAACAATACTTCAGGTGCTGATTTCGGAGTAACCCAAAACATTTTTAACCGCGATGTACTTCTCGCTTCCCGTTCTTCAAAAGACGTGAGACTCGCTGCCGGTCAAAATACCAAAGAACAAAAAATTAACCTCGGGGTAGCCGTGAGCAAAGCTTTTTATGATTTCATCCTTACCGTACAACAACTAAAAGTAATTGAAGAAGATATTGTACGCACCAATCAAAGCCTTCAGGATGCATACTATCAATACCAGAGTGGTATAGTTGACAAAACAGATTATAAAAGAGCCACCATCGCCCTGAACAATGCAAAAGCACAAAAGAAATCAGGTGAAGAAGCCCTGAAATCCAAGTCTGCTTACCTGAAAGAACTCATGGGATTGACCGACTCTACTCAGCTTGACCTCGTGTATGATACCCTGAAAATGGAAAATGGAATTTATCTAGATACCACCCAAGGCATCAACTACGCCAACAGAATAGAAATACAACAACTGGAAACACAAAAAAAATTACAGCAGTACAATCTGCAATATTATAAATGGAGTTTTCTTCCAAATGTATCTGCCTTCGGGAATTATAACCTTAATTTTCTCAATAATCAATTATCAAAACTCTATAATACCGCTTACCCAAATTCATTCGCAGGAGTTACTCTTTCCATTCCTATTTTTCAGGGAGGAAAAAGATTGCAACAAATAAAGCAGGCACAATTCCAGATTAACCAGGCTGATAATGATATCAAAAGCCTCCAGGCCGAGATCAATACACAGTATGAAAGTACAATGGCTGCTTACAAAAGCAACCTTTATAATTACATAAGCCTTAATGAAAATCTCTCGCTTGCCAGTGAGGTATATGATGTGATCCGCTTACAATACCGGTCGGGAGTGAAAGCCTATCTGGATGTGATCACGGCCGAGACCGATTTGCGCACAGCTCAAATCAATTATTACAATGCTCTTTATCAGTTATTATCCAGTAAAATAGATGTAGAACAATCATTGGGAAACATCAGTTATTAAACAAAACAAGTATGAAACTCGAACACAAAAATATTCTTTACGCTATTACGGCTTCTCTGATCCTCGCATCGTGCGGTAGCAAAAGTATTCAGCAGCAGCAAAGTGCCCCACCCGCGGTACCTGTAACCACGGCGGAAGCTACGACCGCCAATGCAGTGTATTATGACCAATACCCCGCCACCACTACCGCTCTGGATGAAATAAAATTAACACCACAGGTGACAGGATATATTACCAGCATTTATTTTAAAGACGGACAGTATGTGAAGAAAGGGCAGCTCCTTTACTCAATAGATGCGCAGATCTATAAGGCCAACTACAACCAGGCCATAGCCGACCTGCAAGTGCAACAGGCCAATCTGGTAAAGGCTCAAAAAGATGCCGACCGGTACAATGAACTTGAAAAACACGATGCCATTGCAAAACAGCAAGTGGACTATGCCAATGCCTCACTGGAAGCAACTAAAAAACAAGTGGCTGCCGCTAAAGCGAATGTCGCCAGCCTGCATTCTAACGTACAATTTGCTAATATTTATGCGCCGCTAACAGGTACTATAGGAATCTCTCAGGTAAAGCAGGGAACATCGGTAGTGGCAGGGCAAACGATTTTAAATACCGTCTCCACTAATAATCCCATAGCAGTTGATTTCACTATAGACCAAAAAGATATCTACCGATTTATTGAATTACAACAAAGTAAAAACAATATCAGGGACTCCCTTTTTACCATTGCCTTCGGCGACGAAGTTTATCCGGTTCCGGGTAACATCAGTTTTATAGACAGAGCAGTTGACCCGCAAACAGGAACTATAAAAGTGAGGTTAATCTTTACCAATGAAAAAGGAATGCTGAAGCCGGGAATGAATGCTACGGCAAGAGTTAAGAACAGTTCATCTGTCAATGCAACCATGATACCCTATAAAGCGGTTTCCGAATTACTGGGAGAGTTTTATGTGTATGTAGTGGGCGATAGTTCTAAAGTTTCTCAACGGCAATTGGTACTTGGCCAGCAAATAGGAGAAAATGTAATTGTAAAGAAAGGTTTGAATCCCGGTGAAAAAATAGTGGTTGAAGGAATCCAGAACCTGCATGAAGGATCTGTAATAACAACAGACAGCAAGAATTAAAAATGAAAAATTATCCCGGCTGTTATTGGAATGAAAATTAAGAAGTAATTAATAGAAAGTAAGAAGTACGGGTACTAAGAATTAAAAATTAAGAACTAAAAATGATCGCAGAAACTTTTATAAAACGCCCTGTTACGGCAATTGTAATCTCAATTGTAATCGTATTGGTAGGGATCATATCATTATTAAACCTGCCCGTCGCCAAGTATCCGGCGATCTCACCCCCAACTGTATCTGTATCAGGTAATTTCATTGGTGCGGATGCACGGACGGTAGAGCAAACGACTACTACACCTATGGAGACACAGATAAACGGTTCTCCGGGAATGACATATATTACAAGTGGCAGTTCATCAAACGGTCAAAGCAGCATCAATGTAATTTTTGATATTGGTACCGATATAGATATTGCAACGGTAGATGTTCAAAACAGGGTGAACGTAGCACTCCCTACATTACCGGATCAGGTTAAACAGCTTGGCGTAACCGTTCTTAAACGAAATCCAAGTGCATTGGCCATTTTCGCATTTTATTCACCGCACGGCACACACAACTCAAGCTTTATAGGTAACTATGTGAATATTCATATACAGGATGCATTAAAACGTGTAAAGGGTGTGGGCGATATAGATTCGCATGGCGACGATTTCAGTATGCGTATATGGCTGAATCCTGAAAAACTGGCTGCACTTGGACTAACTCCTGCTGATATAAATAACGCTATAAAAGATCAAAACTTACAAATTGCTCCGGGCTCAATAGGGGGGCTGCCTCAGCCTGGTCAACAGAACTTTGAGTACAGCGTACTCACTAACAGCCGGCTTACAACAGTAGATCAGTTTAAAAATATTATAGTCCGTAACAACCCCGCTACCGGCAATATCGTGTATATGAAAGATATTGCAAGGGTCGAATTGGGTAAATTCAATTACGCGCATAATTCCACAGTAAATGGTATGCCGGCGACTTATCTCATTGTGTATCAAACTCCTGAAGCTAATACCCTGGCAACCTATAAAGGGATTATTAATACACTTAAAGAATTAAAGAAAACTTTTCCAAGTGATATGGATTATCTGATACCGAGTGAAAGCGTATCTGTAATTCAGGCATCCATCAAAGAAGTAGTATTTACCTTACTTGAAGCGCTGACTTTAGTGGTGTTGGTGGTATTTTTATTTTTACAGGATTGGCGCGCTACTTTAATTCCGGTGCTTGCCATCCCTGTATCGTTGATCGGAACATTTACCTTCTTTCTCATTTTTAATTTCACGATCAACACGCTTACTTTATTTGCATTTATTCTGGCGATAGGAATAGTGGTGGATGATGCGATTATAGTAGTGGAGGCTGCACAGCATTATATAGACCGGTATAAATTATCGGCAAAAGAAGCCACCCGCAGGGCTATGCAGGATATTTCCGGGCCAGTAGTGGCTATCGCATTAATATTGGCGGCAGTATTCATACCAGTTGGATTTATACCCGGACTCGTAGGAAGGCTATATCAGCAATTTGCTATCACTATTGCTGTGTCAGTAATCATTTCGGCATTCGTAGCACTTTCCCTCACACCAGCATTGTGTTCTCTTTTATTGCGACCTTCAAAAGGCGAAAAAGATAAGAAGAACTTCATAGAAAAATTCTTCTTTGCCTTCAATAGCCGATTTAGAAAAATAACCAATTCTTACACAAGAGGGGTGGCCTTATGGATCAGGAAAACACCTTACGTGCTAATCCTGTTGGTAGGGGTATTTATCGCCCTGTTTATTCTTTTTGCAAAAAAACCAACCGGTTTCATTCCTCAGGAAGACGAAGGTAGTTTGATGGCAACTTATGAAATGCCCGAAGCAACTTCTACAGAGCGAAGTTTTACTATGCTCAAAACCATTGTTGCAAGGATAAAATCTATACCTGAGGTATCTGTAGTGGGCGGCCTTGCCGGATTCAATTTTATTCAGGGATCCAGCAAGCCAAATGTCGGAACTATGTGGATAATGCTGAAGCCATGGGATGAAAGAAAAGGCAAAGATCAGGACGAGATAAGCATCATCAAAAAAATTAAAAAAGAAACTGCCGACCTTAAGGAAGCAAACGTGTTAGTGATAGCACCACCTCCAGTGCCGGGGTTAGGCCGTACAGCAGGATTCACTTTTGAACTGGAGCAGACAACCAGCACAGATGACATTCAAAAATTCAGTCAGGTAGCAAAGAAGTTCATTTCAGAGCTAAATAAGCGGCCAGAAATAGGCAGCGCATTTACTTTCTTTACAGCAAATACTCCCAGCTACCAGGTGGATGTGGACCGCGATAAGGCTAGGCAATTGGGTGTAAATGTTTCCGATGTTTACAATACTTTGTCCACTCTTTTAGGCAGCACTTATGTAAATCAATTTACTCTTTATGGAAGAAATTTCAAAGTTGTTACCGAGGCGGACAGTACTTATCGTTCTTCTCTCAGTGAAATCGGGAAATACTATGTTAGAAACGACCTGGGCAGTATGATCCCTCTTAGTTCTTTAATTACCTCAAAGGTGATAGAAGCTCCTGCTTTAATTTCGCACTATAATGTAAACCGGTCTATAGAAATAAACGGAAGCGCGAAAGCCGGATACAGCAGTGGCCAGGCTATTACGGCCTTGAAGGAAACTGCAGCAAAGTTCCTGCCTGCGGGTTACGGTTATGAATTCTCCGGAATGACACGGGAAGAAATAAGCGCAGGAAATAAAACCGGACTTATATTCGGAATATCCATCGTATTCGTATTCCTCTTCCTGGCTGCTTTATACGAAAGCTGGTCAGTTCCATTTTCTGTTTTATTCGCAGTACCAATCGGCGCATTGGGTTCTATTATTGTACTGAGTTTATTACCCAATATTTCTAATAATATATATGCTCAAATCGGGTTAATAACCTTAATTGGTCTCGCTGCGAAAAATGCAATTCTGATTGTAGAATTTGCAAAAGAAAGGGTGGACAGTGGAATGAACTTGATCAAAGCAACCATAGCGGCAGTCAGATTGCGTTTACGCCCAATCGTTATGACATCACTGGCATTCATCTTCGGTGTATTACCATTGGCTTTTGCAACCGGTGCCGCGGCAGAATCCCGCAAAACAATTGGATGGACAGTGTTTGGTGGTATGTTAGCAGCTACATCTCTTGCTATATTTATAGTACCGGTTTTATATGTATTTATAACAAGGCTCGCTTATGGCAAGAAAAAGCTGGCTACCCTCGAAGCAAGCTACCATCCTGAAGAACACGAGGAACTGGAAGATGGTGAAGCGTAAGAAATTAGGATACAATCTCTTTTATTCACCGGCGTTTGTCACTATGCACCAACCCATAACGACAAACGCCGGTAAAGATTAAGGCTGTCCTTATTAGGGAGTATTACTAAAAGAGGAAGGGAGAAGTTATTGTAAAGAGAGAGAGTTATATTCACAATAGCCAATCATTGGCTGATCATGATCATGACATCGCTGTTGCGGATGTATTCATATTTCAAAACGGGATCAACCCATATAATTTATGGATTCTTCCATACATCCGCATATTCATCGGAGTAGCGCTTGAATTGCGCAAAAACATAAGGACATTGAGCCGTGACTTTTAGGTTATTTTTCCTTGCATAATCCACCATCGTTGTTAATAGTTTCTTTGCTATCCCTTTGCCTTCGGCCTTCGGTAACACTTCCGTATGAAAGACTGTGAGGTCATTCCCGGAAACACTTACCTGCATTTTCGCAATTTGTTCATCACCTTCATTAATGTAAAAATGGCCATGGCCTTTTTCATTTAGTTCAAGTTTTATTTCTTCCATGATTTTTGTAATATTTATTTTTCATAAAATGATATCCTGAAATACTTAAGAAGGATCCTCCTTATTTATTCATTTATAAACAAGATTGATTTGAATTTTTTAATTGATTTTAAAGTCGGGATATGATATACAAGGTTTCTAATTTTTTGTATTGGTTTCTTTTCTAATCACTGGTGCCACTTTAGTGCCAAATAATTCAATAGACTTCATGGTCATCGCGTGTGGTACATTGCCCACACTTGCCTGAGCGAGAAAACGGGTATTGCCGAATAATTCATGCTCGTATAAAATTTTATCAATTACCTGCTGCACACTTCCCACCATTAACGCTCCTTTCGCTGAGCGTGAATAATCGAACTGCTGACGTGAAAGTGGCGGCCATCCTCTGTCGCGGCCTACACGGTTCATCATAGTAGCATAATAAGGATAAAATTCATCACCTGCCTTTTGAGAATCTTCGCCAATATATACATGGTTATTGATGCCAAATTGCAATCCAGACATATCCTTTCCCAATTTCTTCGCGGTTTCTCTATAAAGATTTACGAAAGAAACAAATTGTTCCGGCATACCACCAATGATAGCCAGCATTAGTGGTAAACCCAATGTGGCCGCTCTCACTGCAGAAGCAGGCGTACCGCCGGCTGCAAGCCAGATAGGAAGTTTAGACTGATAAGGCCGCGGATATACACCACGGTTATCAATAGACGCACGATGCTTCCCCTTCCAGGTAATTTTTTCATTTTGATTTAGCTTGATCAGCAGATCCAGTTTTTCATCAAATAATTCATCATAATCCTCAAGGTTATAGCCGAACAAAGGAAACGATTCAATAAAAGAACCTCTTCCTGCAAATATTTCCGCACGGCCACTTGATAAAAGGTCTATTTCGGAAAAATTCTGAAACACACGCACCGGATCGTCGGAACTCAGCACTGTTACTGCACTGGCAAGTTTTATATTTTGGGTAATCATGGCAGCCGCGGCCAGAATGATCGCCGGTGATGACACCGCATAATCAGGGCGGTGGTGCTCACCCATACCAAAAACATCCAGCCCCAATTGATCCGCCAGTTTTATTTCTTCCATCAGGTCTCTGATACGCTGGTGCGCATTAACTCCTCTTCCCGGTAATATCTCAGGCTGCATATCTCCAAAAGTGATTAATCCTAATTCCATAATTTAATTGAAAATTGTCCCGAACGCTATCGGTATGAAAATTGTCTTTTTTATTTTTAGTAAGTACTAATATTATCCAATTCATTCATTTGCTCGTTGGTTAATTTTATGGTAGTTGCATGGATTAATTCATTCAATTGTTCTTCATTGGTAGCACTTGCAATCGCCGAGGTGATGAAGGGCTTATGAAGCAACCATGCAATGGCAATTTGTGACAATTCTGTTTTTTGTTCTGCTGCTACTTTATCCATTGCTGCCAATATTTTGAAACCTCTTTCATTAAAGTATTTCTTATGTATGCCATGCCCTCGCTTGCTGATGTTCATATCCTTATCACTTCTGTACTTCCCCGTTAGGAAACCACTTGCTAACGAATAATAAGGAAGCACTGCTAAATTTTCGTCGGCAGATAGTTTCAAATATTCATTCTCAAATTTTTCGCGACTGTATAAATTGTATAAAGGCTGAAGGCTGATGTAAGGTTGAAGATTATTTTTGCGGGCAAAATCATTCGATTCTTTTACTCTTTCCGCACTTAGATTGGAGGCTCCGATGTAACGCACTTTTCCTTCCTTGATCAATTCATTGAGTGCCGTCATAGTTTCAGAAACAGGAGTGTCCATATCATCATGATGAGATTGATACAGATCAATATAATCAGTTTGTAATCGTTTTAAGGAATCTTCCACAGCCGTTTTTATGTAGTTTGCTTTCAATCCTTTTTTATCATCGCCCATATCAGCACCTACTTTGGTAGAGATGACCACCTTTTTCCTATTGCCTCTTTTTTTCATCCAATTGCCAATGATGGTTTCAGATTCGCCACCATGATTGCCAGGCACCCATCTTGAATATCCATCTGCTGTATCTACAAAATTAAAATTAGCTGCGAAAAAAGTATCCAACAGCCTAAAAGATTTTTCTTCATCAATTGTCCAGCCAAAAACATTACCACCAAAAGTGAGTGGTGATATTAATAAGCCTGATGTTCCTAATTTTCTTTTTTCCATTTCTATTTTGCTTTATGAGATCAAATTAACTAATAATCATCTTTCATCATGGAAAAATGATGGTTATCAATTTTCAATTAAAACCGAAGTCATCGTCAAAGATCCTGCTACCGCTTTATCATTGAAGAAAGAAATATGGTCATCACTTCCTTTTAGAGCCAATGAATACAATAACGGTAAATAATGCTCAGGCGTAGGAATGGCAAGTCTGCTTTCAGCACCCAGATACTCATAATTGATCAATGGTTTATAATCTCCATGTATGATCAGTTTTTTAAAAGTATCATTCATCTGCAATGCCCAATCATATCCATAATTCTCATTTATTTTATTCCATGATATCATCCGCAGATTGTGTACCATATTTCCGCTACCGATAATTAATACCCCTTTTTTTCTTAATCCATACAATTCTTTAGCCAGGTCATAATGATATTGTGGCGCTTTAGTGTAATCAATACTTAATTGTAATGCGGGAATTTTTGCATCAGGATACATGTGCCTTAACACCGTCCAGGCACCATGATCCAATCCCCAATCGTGATCTAATTCCACATGTGCCGAATGAAGTAGAGATACCGTTTCTTTTGCAAGGACAGGATTACCTGGTGCAGGATATTGTACATCAAATAAGGCCTGCGGAAAACCACCAAAATCGTGAATGGTTTGGGGAAAATCCATCGCTGTGATGCGGGTGCCTTTGCTAAACCAATGCGCAGAAATAACCAACACCGCTGCGGGTATTGGTATTTCTTTGGCCATCTGTGTCCAGCGTTGACTAAATTCATTGTCCTCAATTCCATTCATTGGTGAACCATGTCCGATGAACAACACTGGCATTAAATGCTCTCGTTCTTTTAGTCCATCCGTAAACTTGTTGAATGCCGAAAGGGTTGTCATGATTTTTTATTCCCGTGCTATTTTTTATATTACTCACGAGTTAATTTAATTTTTTGGGAAATGATCAGAACGCGTTAGCAGTCTGATCATTTACGTTGACAATAGTTCAGGACACCAAAGAAAGTACCAGGCTGTATAAAATAATTCACTATTTTGTTTCTTTCGGAGTATAATGCCAATAATGCTTTTCTTTATTTAATTACATGTACCATCAATGGAGCAAGACTCCCCTTCCGTAACAATTAAAGGCGGATTTTCTTTTTCAAATTCTGTCCATGTTTGTTCCAATACGTCTAAAAATGTTTCAGGCGATTGTGCACCAGACACCGCATATTTGTTGTTGAGAACAAAAAACGGAACTCCATTAATACCTAATGATTGTGCCTGTTTTTCATCCTGCCTTACTTCTTTGGCAAATGCATCTGAAGTAAAGAGTTCTTTCACGTCATTTTTATCTAACCCAATGGAAATCCCCGTTTCAATAAGTGTTTCTTTATCATCTATATTCTTTCCTTCTACAAAATGCAATTTGAATAAGGCTTCTTCCACTTCATTTCCCAATCCTTTTGTCTTAGATAATTGAATTAGCCTGTGTGCATTAAAGGAATTAGCAACAATCGTGTTTTTTGATTTAAAATCAAGCCCCACCTCTTTGGCAACGTTAGCAATATGTTGCTGCATTCCTTCTGCCTGCGATTTGGACATTCCTTTTATTTCTGATAGGTGATCTATTGCACTTACCTCCGTATTTGTTGTTAAGTTTGGATCCAGCTCGAAGCTTTTCCATATTACGTTCACTTTGTCTTTATGAGAAAACTGCTCTAATGCATTTTCAAATTTTCTTTTGCCGATGTAGCAAAACGGGCATCTTACATCTGACCAAATATTTATATTCATGATTTTTTATTTTTTACTTTATGTATTGATTTAAATTCTCAACTCAAGCTCCGATTAACAGAATGAATTATCACCATTTTAAAATCTGCCGTCAGGTACATATCCATCCACAAAAACAGGTTTTCCGCTTTTTGCTTTTTCAATAGCTTTTAAATAAGTCTCTGCTGTTTTAGCAGCATCAGGCCACGGCGCAGGATCCATTCCCACCTTGGCTGCAGTCTCCGCAACCCATGCGGGATGAACTATAACAATACGCCGCCCTTCTGTAAGTTCAAGCGCTACCGCTCTCGCAAATCCTTCAAGACCTGCATTCACCATAGCAATCAAAGAAGTTTGCGGCATTGGCGAATAGGCAAGTATTCCACCGGTAATTACAAAAACACCACCGGGGCGCAGATTGTTCAACCCCTTACGTACCAGATTTACCTGACCCAAAAGTTTGCTATTGACAGACAATTGTATCTCATCATCCGATACCTTATTGAGAAGAGAAAATGCTGCGTCACCTGCCGCACAAATGATGGCATCCACCTCTCCAAGATTTGCATAAAACGTATCAATATTTGAATTGTTGGTGATATCCAATGCAGGGCTGGTGGACCGGCAAGCTCCAATCACTTCGTATCCCTTTTCTTTCAAAAGACGGGTTACCTGTTTCCCTATTGTTCCATTGGAGCCAACTACTAATGCTTTCATCTTTTCTGTTTTCATTTTTTTATTTAATATAATCTATTGTCCATTCATTTTTTGCCGGTTACGGTAATTCTGATTAAGAAGGTATCCGGAAAACACGTAATGATTTCCATTTATTTTCTAGTTCAATATTTAATTCTCTCCATTACCTCTTATCCAATTCTTCGAAATTCTTTAATTCAAATCCGGCAATACCTTTTCAATTTTACTTCTTACTTCCTCATATTGCTTCGGTAATTTCAAATGTGTTCCTAATTCATTTACAGGTTCATCCCGACCAAAACCCGGGTTCTCTGTTGCCAGCTCAAATAACACGCCACCCGGTTCCCGGAAATACATTGAGAAAAAATAATCGCGGTCTATTTTAGGGGTAATATTTAAACCCTTGCTTACTATCTTCTCACGAAATTCCATTTGACTATTTTCATCCTTTACCCTGAAAGCCACGTGGTGATTGGTTCCTCCGGCATTTAAACCAGCAGGAAGTTGAGGCACTTCAATAATGTCCACGATAGAAGCATTATCTATAGCATCGGTTACAAAGCGATACCGGTTCCCTTCCTGCTTTAACAATTGATAGCCGAGAATATCGGTAAGAACAGAAGCTGTGAGGGTAATATTTTTCACAGTTAATACAACACTATGAAACCCTTTGGTAGCAACGCCCTCTTTTATTTCATTGGTTTCCCATGCATTTCGCTGATCTTCTTTTTCAGGAACTACTAAATCAATTTTCAATCCATCAGGATCCTCAAAAGACAAATACTTTTCTCCAAACCTTTCTTTTGTTTCACCGTGCTTTACATTGAACTCTTTAAAACGATCGGCCCAGAAACCAAGACTGTCTTTAGGTACAGAATATCCAATCCCGGTTGCCATACCCGAGCCATTGTATCCTTTTCGCCCTCTTTGCCATGGGAAAAAAGTAAGAATGGTTCCGGGTGTTCCGGTTTCATTGCCAAAATAAAAATGGTACGTTTGAGGATCATCGAAATTCACGGTTTTTTTTACCAATCGCTGGCCAAGAACTTTTGTATAAAATTCAAGGTTCCGCTTTGCATCGCCGGCTATCGCTGTAATGTGGTGTAATCCTAAAATTCTGTTTTCCATTTTATTATTTTAAGTTCTCCTGAACCTCCCCAAACCATCTAAGCATTAAGCTTCTACTAATTTCTCTGCTACTTGTTTTACCAGTTCTACTTCCGCATTTATTTTCACTTCATCTCCTACTACCACGCCACCTGCTTCCAGGGCTGCATTGTAAGTCATACCAAATTCTTTGCGGCTTAATTTACCCGAGATAGAAAAACCTGCTCGCTCACCTCCCCATGGATCATTTATAAGTCCACCAAATTCCACTTTCAGTGTCAAGGGTTTTGTGATGCCGCCAATAGTCAAGTTGCCATGCAGTTTTGCCTCATCACCATTTACTTCGTATTTTTCACCTGAAAAATGTAACTGAGGATTTTTCTCAACATTGAAAAAATCAGCAGACCTCAAATGGGCATTACGTTGCTCATTAGCGGTATCAATCGAATTAATATCAGCAGAAAACTCAATTTTTTTTGCTGTATGAAAATCATCCCCTACTGTTTCCACATTAATTGTATAATTTTTAAAATGCCCGGTAACTGTCGTTATCATGAGATGTTTTACTTTGAAAGTAATTTCAGTATGTGTAGGGTCCACGCTCCATTTTGTTGTTGTCATATTTATTCCTTTTTTTTTCTGATTGTTTAAAAAGTTGTCTTCTATTTTTTATTAAATGGTTACATTATTTTGCTGTGGAATCGCTTCCATTACTTTTGCCCTGTATTCCGCTTCTGTAAAAATTTTCCATATCTCGTTGCATGCGGCGGTATCATCACCGCTGATCAAAATTTCTTTCGATTCTAAAACATCGGATGCCTTTACCACTTTCGAATAAGGTAATACCTGCTGCAATTCTTTTTCTGCCTCTTTTCTATTTGAAAAACTTACCACTATTTTTTGAGTAGCCACCTCTTTCATCATTTCGGCGACACTACTTTCTACTTCAGAGGGTATGGCAAGAATAATAACATCAGCTTCCCAGCAGCCATCCTTCACGCATTCAAGTATGTCTATTTCCGCTTTTGGCTTTTTACTCTTTATACTTTCGAGTAATGGTGTAAGTTGAGGTATGTCGTTTGAGACTAAAAGCAAACGGTAGTCTGTAAATGCAAACCTATTTGCAATTTCCCTTCCGGTTTTTTCTGTAGCACCTATAATTGCGATGGTTTTCTTTATTGCCATTATTCCATTTTTTTAACAATGCAAAGGTACTCCGGTACTGAGGCATGCGCCAATGAGGTAGGATAATAAATTACATTGACATAAGTCAATTAAGGCGGGAATTTTACATGTTTCCAACCAAAGAAATTCCATGTGGGCCTTTTATATTCCATTTCGTCATACTTTGTTGTTAATAATCAATACATGGCCCTTTGAAAGTTTTTGAATACATCTCTTCCTTCAAAATATGGATAAGGAATTATGATAATAGAATTATATAAATTTTACTTACATCGTGATGAATCTGTTGTCGTCCATTTTTATTTTATTTATTCCGGATACAAAATCAATATTCAGAAAAATAGATTTTTGTATTTCAAAAGTGATAGATCCTAAGATGTTTTAAGGGCACACAGAAGCACTTCGCCCGGCTAAAATATAAGACGGACCGACCGTTCAGGCTGCTGAAGAAATCGTTCCAGGCAGAAAACATAAGATTAGTTTTATCTTTTGAGGACTGTATAGGAATTGATATAGATCAATAAAATTTATTATCATTTCTCATTGGAACAGTTTGAAAACGACCTTTACCTTTGTACCGTCAGTAAAGAAAATGACAGGATTAATTCATTTCGATATCCCAAAATCCCTGATATTCCGAATTTAAATTACAGAAAAAGTCCTAAAAATCCTTACTCTCCACGGTCTTTTATTTTATTTACGTGCTTAAATTTTTCACTCATGATAAAAGATATAAAAGCAAAAGTTCAGCAATTTGTGACTTTTCGTATTTCAAATCGTATCCTGGCTTTTATGGGCAAACTGATGTCGCCGTTCTCCAAAGTAAGTACCGGCCCTGTAATGAAAAATTCAGAATTTGAATGGTCAACACTTCTCGAAGAGAACTGGAAAGATATACAATCTGAAGTAAATTCATTATTAAAAACCGATCAAAACTTACCCAATATTCAAGAGATACAACCCCAGGAAGCATTGCTTTCTTCCGATAACAAATGGAAAACGTTTTTCCTTTATGGCTTTGGAATTAAAGCAGAAAAAAATTGTAAAAAATGCCCCGCAACAACAAGGGTGCTCGAACAGATTCCTAATCTGCTCACAGGATTTTTTTCCATCCTTTACCCGGGGAAACACATACCCGCACACAGAGGAATTTTTAAGGGAATAGTAAGAACCCATTTAGGCCTCGTTGTACCTGGGCATTTAGGCGATTGCAGGATGAAAGTTGGGAATGAAATGATAAAATGGCGGAATGGGAAAGCTGTTTTTTTTGATGATACTTACACACACGAAGTATGGAACGACTCTAATGGGATACGCGTAGTACTATTGATAGATACTGTACGTCCTTATGCAAAAATTGCTTCAAAAGTGAACCGTTCTATCATAAATGGCATCACCAACTCCGTGTATGTGAAACAGGCATTCAGGAAGAATGAGGATTGGGAAAAGACTTATTATAATTTGCTGCCTTAAGTAACCGAATTATCTTTGCAAAGCAAAAAATAAAAGTAATACGTAAAAGGAGCAGTTGTGAACAGGATAGGGATTATTAATAACTCATCTTTCCCAAAGAAAAACTTGAACTAGTATAGTTTTAATAAAAAGAGTGGAAACCTTTATTAATCTATACACGGATCAGGAGATGAGAGGGTGATTAGTATATATAAATTCTGTAAAATCATGCATTATTTAAAATAACTTTGTAACCTTCCTAAGTTGAAATACTCTATTGTGTAAACTTAGATTATTCAGTGTCACCTTCACGAAAGCATCAGAGAGGCTGGAAGTTTTTAGTTAAACAGGAACTATAAATAGTTAAAAATAAATAGAATTACAAAACAGTTTATTAACCAAACATTCATAAATTATGAAATATCAAATTGAAGAAGCAGACGGGAAGCTAGGGATCCTCGTCGTAGGATTGGGGGCAGTCGCTACCACATTTATTGCGGGGGTAGCCTCTATCAGAAAAGGCTTGTCAAAGCCGGTAGGGTCACTCACACAAATGGGGAACATCCGGTTGGGGAAACGCACGGAAAACAGGCATCCGCTCATAAAGGATTTTGTTCCTTTAACCAATCTCAAAGACATTGTATTTGGTGGATGGGATGTATTTGAGGACAATGTTTTTGAAGCCGCGTCGAATGCCAAAGTATTAGAAGCTTCTTTATTGCAAACCATACAATCAGAAATGGAAGCTATCAAACCGATGAAAGCTGTTTTCGATGAAAAATATGTAAAAAGTCTTCATGGTACCAATGTAAAAAAAGCTGCTACCAAGTGGGATCTCGCACAGCAGGTGATGGAAGATATCAGGAATTTTAAAAAGAAAAATAATTGTGCCCGTATCGTAGTAGTATGGTGCGCTTCTACCGAAAAATATATTGACCAATTTCCGGTTCATGAAACAATTGAAGCGTTTGAAGCAGGAATGGCCGGCAACGATGAGAATATAGCGCCAAGCATGATTTATGCTTATGCAGCACTCAAATCTGATGCCCCATTTGCAAACGGAGCACCTAACCTTACCGTAGATATTCCGGCATTAGTACAATTATCAAAAGAGCTTAATCTGCCTATTGCAGGAAAAGATTTCAAGACCGGGCAGACATTGATGAAGACCATTGTGGCACCGGGTTTACAGGCAAGGGCATTAGGAGTAAGAGGATGGTTCTCTACCAACATCCTGGGCAACAGGGACGGGCTGGTATTGGACGAGCCTGAAAACTTTAAGACAAAAGAAGTATCCAAACTTAGTGTATTGGAACAAATATTAAGTGCGGATGCCAATCCTGATCTATATGGTGAATTGTACCATAAAGTGCGTATCAATTATTACCCTCCGCTGGGCGATAATAAAGAAGGATGGGACAATATAGACATCTTCGGATGGCTTGGTTATCCTATGCAGATCAAAATCAATTTCCTCTGTCGTGATTCTATTTTGGCTGCTCCGGTTGCACTGGATGTTGCCTTGTTTATGGATCTGGCACACAGAGCAGGGATGAGTGGCATTCAGGAATGGCTGTCATTCTATTTTAAATCACCACAGACCGCAGAAGGTTTGCCTCCTGAGCATGATCTGTTCAAACAACTCATCAAATTACAAAATACACTCCGTCACATTATGGGAGAAGATCTTATCACGCATTTAGGCCTTGATTATTATCAGGACTTGGTGGACGCGTTATAAGGTGGGTGAAGTGAACAGGAAAATTTCAGCCTTTCCTGTTCACTTTTATTTCGAAAAAGAGAATTCATGACACAATTGTATAAGGCCGTTGCGAGTATTATGGGGATTGGGTTTATTAAAGGAGGTGGAACGATTGCTGCTGCTATTACAGGATTCGGCTGGTATCTGCTTCAACCCGGTTTCATTACCGGGTTTCTATTAGTAGTGATTAGTATTGTAATAGGAGTGTGGGTAAGCAATGAAGTAGAAAAAGATTGGGGAACAGACAGCAACAAGGTGGTCATTGATGAAGTAGCCGGAATGGCCGTCACTTTACTCTTTATTCCATCAACCCTATTGATGATTGCAACTGGTTTTGTGCTCTTCAGATTTTTTGATATTGTAAAACCTTTGGGAATCAGAAAGACGGAACAATTGAAAGGAGGGTGGGGTGTAATGACTGATGATGTGGTTGCCGGCATATATGCTAATGTGGTACTAGAGGTAATTGTATTAACCGGGATATCAGAAAAAATATGTTTACTTTTTTAAAAGCACAGGCATCTTCACTGACAGCGACCTTTATTGATTTTTCAGTAACGGTATTGTCAAAAGAGATCTTCGGAATCTGGTATGTGGTGGCTAATATTTGTGGAAATATTTCCGGTGGAATTGCAAACTTCTTTATCAATCGTTCATGGGTGTTTGAAGGAAGTACAGGGAAGAAAATGAAGAATCAGATGATACGGTATATTTTAGTATGGGGAAGTTCGGCAGTGTTAAACACATTAGGCTTGTGGCTGTTGACCAGGTTCGGATCCCTAAACTATATCCTGTCTAAAATTATTATTTCTCTTCTCGTAGGTTGGGGGTTCAATTATATTTTGCAGAAAAAGTATGTTTTTAAATAAGAATGAAGATGCATCGCCTATTTGGAGTTTTTTTTATGTTATTATTGCCTTTTAGCAATCAGTTATTTGCGCAGACAACAACCGTCTCCGGCATTGTTGCAGACAGTGCCACTCTTGACCCTATTGCTTATGCTTCCATATCCTTTAAAGGAACCAACAGAGGTACTACGACAGATAGAAATGGAAGATTTACGATTACTATTGATGGAAAAGTTTCTACCATAGAAGTTTCATTTGTGGGTTATAAAGTTTTTTCCCAAAAAATAACAGAGGGTAAACCTAATAATCTCCAGATCGCTTTACAGTCCGATTCTAAAACTCTTCAGGATGTAACCGTGAAAGTGGGAAAAGTAAAGTACAGGAATAAAGACAATCCCGCTGTAGAACTAATCAGGATGGTGATAAAACATAGAGATGAGAACAGAATAAGTTCTTACGATTATCTGTCGTATGTTGAATATGAAAAGTTGCGGTTCTCTCTCAGCAATACACCGGAAAATATCCGAAAGAATTTTCTCGTACGAAAATATCCTTTCATGGCCGGGATCATAGATACTACCTTACTGGATGGGAAGGCTGTCTTACCATTATATATAGAAGAAAATATTTCTAAAAATTACTTTCGATCAAATCCCAGCAAAAGCAAGCAAATCTTTATCGCAGAGAAAAAGGTGACTTTTGATAAAGACTTCATTAACACACAGGGTGTAAGTGATTATATGAAACATATCTTTCAGCCGGTTGATATTTATGAAAATAATATCACGCTGGCCACCAACCAATTTCTTAGCCCTATCGCCAATATGTCTCCGGCATTCTATAAATTTTTTATTGCCGATACCATCATTGTCCAGGGAGTGGAACTGGTAGATCTGTTTTTTGAACCCCGTAATCCTGCAGATTTTCTTTTTGTTGGCAACATGTACGTATCACTCGATGGGCATTATGCTGTTCAACATATTAATCTGTCATTGAATAAAAACATTAATCTGAACTGGGTAAGGAGCATGGAAGTATCCCAGGAATTTGAAAGAAATTCCGTTGGAAAGTACAACCTCACGCAAAGTAAAACTTCGATGGATTTTAGTTCGGGAAAAAATAGTAAACGCAGCATTTACGGTGAACGGAGTGTGAGCTATAAAGACTATAAGAACAATGAGAAGATTCCTGATTCCGTATTCGAAGGAAGCGCCGTTGTATATCAAAAGGGAGCGGAGAAGCGAACCGATAGTTTCTGGGTGGCCAACCGGCCTGAAACCATTACCCACTCAGAGGAAGCTGTGTACAACAATCTCGACAGCCTGCAGAGAAACAAATCTTTTAAACGCATTATGAATATAGCTACCCTCATGCTTTCAGGGTATTTAAAAACCGGAAAATATTTTGAGATAGGGCCTTCTGGTACGTTCTATGGATTTAACCCTGTGGAAGGATTGAGATTGAGGTTTGGAGGGCGCACTCTCTATACATTTAGCAAGCACTTTTATTTTGAAGGGTATGGCGCCTATGGATTCAAAGATCAAAAGTGGAAGTATTTTCTCGGAGGTACCTATTCATTGAGTGGTAAAGACAGATTCGCTTTTCCTATGAAAAAAATAACGGTGAGCTATCAAAAAGATACCAAGATACCTGGTCAGGAACTGGAATTTATTCAGGAAGATAATGTGCTGTTGTCTTTTAAACGTGGCGTAAATGACAAATGGCTTTACAACGATACTTATAGCATAGATTACACGCAGGAATTTCCCAATAACTTTTCTTTTATGGCAGGTTATAAAAACTGGAAGCAACAAGGTGCCGGCGGTCTTTCCTTTGTGAAAGTGGGGAGTGTACAACCTATATCATTAACCACCTCGGCCCTTACTCTTCAACTAAGGTGGGCGCCTCATGAAAAATTCTATCAGGGCAAACAATTCAGGATACCTATATCTAACCGCTATCCTGTATTTACTTTTACTGGGGCAGCAGGTATGAAAGGTCTTATCGGAGGACAATACAACTACCAAAGAATCAGCCTGAACATTTACAAAAGATTTTACCTGTCTCAATTAGGCTATACTGATGTTGTGATTGATGGCGGTTATATTTTTGGACAAGTACCCTATCCGCTTCTGGATATTCACAGGGCTAATCAAACTTTTGCCTACCAACTTGAATCGTACAACCTGATGAATTTCCTTGAATTTGTAAGTGACCATTATGCTTCCATAAACCTTGTGCATAATTTCAATGGATTTATTTTCAACAAAATACCTTTAATAAAAAAATTAAAGTTAAGAGAATACCTTACCGCCAAAGTTTTGTACGGAGGATTAAGACCTGAAAATTCTTCAGGAAATAACAATTCGGATTTCTTACCTTTCCCGAAAGATCAGGCGGGAAATGCCACTACTTTTTCTTTGGAGAAAGAGCCTTATATAGAAGGTAGCGTAGGGGTCGGAAACATTCTGAAGTTTTTCCGTATTGATCTGGTGAAGCGTTTTACCTACACAGGAAATCCAAATGTTTCTACCTTGGGCATAAGAGGAAGATTCAAGTTTGATTTCTAATTTTTTTATTTATGAATGCACAAAAAACGAGAGATGATCTTCAACATGGAATCTATAAAGTGATCAATCCTTTTGTAAAATTTCTTATCAAAATAGGCGTAACACCCAATACAGTTACTTTGATTGGGTTGATTTTAAACATTGGGGTGGCTGTCATTTTTATTGCCGGTGGAGAAGAAGGTAATCGTGGCGATCTGTCTTATGTAGGATGGGCGGGTGTTTTGATTTTATTTGCCGGTTTATTTGATATGATGGATGGACAGGTAGCACGCCTGGGAAATATGCATTCTCCTTCCGGTGCTTTATTCGATTCGGTATTGGACAGATACAGCGAACTTATTCTCTTTTTCGGAATATGTTACTATCTCATATCACATCATTATTTTTTTAGTTCCTTATTTGCCTTTATCGCGCTCATCGGATCTATGATGGTAAGTTATACCCGCGCACGTGCTGAAGGCCTCGGTGTGGAATGTAAAAGCGGTATGATGCAACGCCCCGAAAGAATTGTACTCATCAGCCTTTCTGCTATTGCCTGTGGCATTACCGGCCATTTTATCGGAGGTAATTACAAATTGTATATTCCCGGTATCCGATTTCATGTACTTGAAACCATGTCTGTATTTACGATCCCGATCACTGTTATGGCTATATTGACCAATATCACCGCCATTGGCCGCCTCAAAGAAGCTGCCAGAGCATTGGATAAGAAGGAAAAAGAAAACAGGCATCATAAAATGAATACAGGTGCTTCTACCTTACTGGCTTTCCCTCTAATCCTTTTACTAAGTGCAGGCTTGCCTTCAGCAACAACTGGTACAGCGAAAGTATTTACTCCGTATCATCTGGAAATCACAAGGTATAACCCATCGGATACTTTTCCTACTCCGCCCCCCGATAAAAAGATGTTGTTTTACCTTCAACGTACTTCCAATGCGAATACAGTTGTGTATGAACTGAATTATGATTCCAAAGGGCAACTTAATGCCGACAAGCCCATACATGTATATTGGATACGATATACAGAACCCGGCAATCCCAGGAAGGAATTGAATTTCATTCAAAGAAAATTTGCTTATGGAGTAAAAGTAAAGCAGGAAAGTGCTGATGTATGGAATATCCGGCTTGTATCTTATGACAAAATTCTTTTGCAATTAAGAAGAGGATCTGATGGTAAATACGCCGTATTTACCCATATCAACAACAAGGAGAATATTTTCAAAAAAGCCTTTGCGAAAATTAACGGAGGAACTTTCTGGTTCCCCAATGTGGTTTATATCGAGCTTTCAGGAATAGATGAAGGGAACGGTAAGCCTGTATCACAGAAAATTTATTTATAGTACTAAAAATAATAATGGAGGATCTTTACAAAAGAAAAAAAGAAAGAAGTTTAGTTAACAGTATCCTGATGATGTGTGCCATATCAGCTGGCTATTTGCTTTTGTCCTATCTGCTCATCGGTTTCAGACCTGAACAAATCATCCTTCTCGTACTCATCAATTCATTATATTTTTCTTCTGCCAAAACAAGAGAATTACTCATTGTGCTGCTACCGTTCATTATATTCTGGATCGTATTTGATTACATGAAAGCTTTTCCCAATTACAGTTATAATACGGTGCATATAGAATCTCTGTATGATAGTGAAAAGAAACTATTCGGATTTTATGACCTGGGAAAAATCGTTACTCCGAATGAATATTTTCTGGCACACAGCAAACGCTTTCTGGATGTACTCACAGGATTTTTTTATTTATCATGGGTACCGGTACCTCTGGCTTTTACGATATATCTCTTTTTTGCCAAAAGACAAGAGGCTCTCAATTTTTCAATCACGTTTTTGCTGGTAAATCTTCTGGGATTCACTATTTATTATGTATATCCCGCTGCGCCACCGTGGTATGTAGAATTTCACGGCTTTCACTTCAATGCTCTCACTCCCGGCAATCCTGCCGGACTTATCAGGTTTGACCATGCAATGAACTGGAAATTATTTGAGTCCATGTACAAGGAAAGTTCCAATGTGTTTGCCGCCATGCCTTCACTTCATTCTGCATATCCGCTTATCTTATTTTACTTTGGGTTAAAAAACAAGATGGGAAAAATAAATATCCTATTTGGCCTGCTGATGGTGGGGATATGGTTTGCCGCTGTTTACAATAGCCATCATTATATTCTGGATGTGATTGCCGGTATTGGTTGCGCCCTTTTAGGGATTGCCATTTATCGTGTGATCAATAAAAACAACAAGCTCTTTAAAATTACTACAGGCAAGAGTGTATGAGAAGTGATCTATCTCGCCGTAAATTATCAAAGACTAATTTTTCTTTTTGTAGGTAGCATCTGCAATATTCTCTATGACTGTTTTAGGAAATAGCTTTATCATAAAAACGGTAAGGCGATTAATAAACCCCGGAATGATCTCTCTTTTCTTTTTAAACATTCCATCTACCGCGGCAGCCGCAATTTCCTCAGGCCCCATTGATACTTTATTGGCGCTCTTTTCCATGTGCTGCATTCTTGCTCTTTCCACAAAACCTGTTCTTACACTACCGGGTGCCAGAAGTGAAACACTGATATTCGTTCCTTTCAATTCATGTATCAAGGCACGGGTAAAAGTATTTACCAACGCCTTGGAAGCAGAATAAAGATTAAAATGGGGTATTGCCAGAAATCCCGCCATGCTGCCGGTGTTGAGGATATAAGATTGTGGCTGCCGTTGCAAAACAGGAATCATCAGATAAGTAAGGTCAACCGGTGTCATTATATTCAGCCTGAGCATATTATTCTGCTCTTCAAGCGACAGTTCACGAAAATCGCCCCACAAGCCATATCCGGCATTATTAACCAATACCGAGACCGGGAATTTATTTTCGGCAACCCAATCGCTAATACGAGCCGGTGCATCGGCAGTTGACAGATCCAGCGCCAGGTATTTAACATCCACTCCGTAAGTATGATTCAATTCTTCTGCTACTTGCTGAAGTAATCCTTCAGAACGGGCAATCAGCAACAAATCGTATTTTCTTTTTGCAAGGCATTCCGCAATAGCTTTTCCTATTCCTTTGCTACTGCCTGTAATCAGGGCGTAATTCATAGTCAAAAATAAAGTGTAAAAAAATCATTCTATAGAATCTGGTGGCTAGCTAACAACTTGTACTTAAAGATATCTCCCTGTTGAAAAAACACCGATAATTATTCGCATATAGTTTACACAAAGCCTATCAAACTAGGCGCTCCATTCCATTATTTTATTAAATGCTGAAATTTGAGATAAATAGGAGTACGGCTTTCTTCAGACATCGGCTTGTACTTCCCTTTAATAATAGGAAAATACATAACCCTTCTTTTACTGGCGGCACCTTCCACAGAGGCCAGAGCCACTCTATGCCACATACGCCCCGAATGAACAGTAAGATCACCGGATTCAGCCTCTAATGATATCTCATCTTTATCGGCATTGTTGTCAACGAAATAGCGTTTTCTAAACAACATTCTGAAAAAATTCTGTTTATGTGTACCCGCTAATAACCGCAGTCCGCCTTTCTGAATAGGAGAATCATCCAGGTAAATACCGATATTCAACATCGGGTCAAGTGTAAACTGTGTAAACAGGTCACGCAGCCCATCTGTATGCCAGCCTAATTTTGTGTAATTACTTTCACCGGTATTCACATAGTGGCTAATTACCAAACCATTTTTCTCATTTTCAGCCACACGGGCTCCTTCCCCGATAAAATACCTTAGTGCAAGAATACGCGGATCCTGAATTAAATCGTGTAAATATTTACTATACAAAGAGGCAAAAGCAAACCGCTGTATTACCTTTTTGCCATTTTCATCTTTACCGTATTTAATAGGAATACCGTTTACCTTTTCAAGGCCTTCTTTGATCCATTCATCCTGCAAATTTTCTATTGATTCCAGTGCTCCGGATATTTGTTCATGGGTGAAAAATTCTTTATAATGAATAAATCCAAATTCATTATAAAAATCCATTTGTTCGGGAGTAATGTTATCCGAAAAGATGAACTTTTTAGTGTGATCCATTGTATAAGGAGGTTTATTTAATTAGTTAATTTTATTTTGGTAAGTCTATAGTTGATCTTAAATTCTGGAATATTGAACTCGGGGAGATTAATAAATTCACAAAGGAGCAAGCTACTATTTTTCTTTTGGCTTTTGATCATCTTGGTCCATAAAATCAATTTAAGTTCAAAAGTAGAAACAAAGTAAACATCTTGAATAAACTGATCTCACGATTAAGGGTTTTACTAATACCTTGCATATACTTAATTCCTTACAAATGATTCTTCCTTTTTCCATAAGCAAAGTTAATCAGTTTTCTATACAGATTATAATGAGATAGGATAATAAATTACATTGATCTATATCAATAAAGGAAAAAAGTACTTCTTCAATGCAAATTACTTCCGTCTAAAGGTTCTTTTTACACTTCATCCTGTATATATACTTCGGGGTTTACCGGATAAGGGAGAACTTTATTATACAAACCGGCAATCACATTTTGAGCAGCTATCGTTGCCATAGCACTTCTTGTCTCAATAGTAGCCGTACCTACATGTGGCAACACTGCTACACCAGGCATATTTAGCAGTGGATTATCAGGACGCATCGGCTCAGGATTGGTAACATCCAGGCCGGCTCCTCTTATTATTCCTTTTTGTAAAGCATTTATCAGGTCTTCTTCGTTGTGAATAGCTCCTCTTGCAGTATTAATAAACAAGGAAGAGTTTTTCATTTTTGCAAATGTTGTAGCATTGAATTTCCCCTTCGTTTCATTCGTCAAAGAGGTGTGTACAGAAATAACATCACTTCTTTTTAATAATTCTTCAAATGAAACCATTTCCGCATTCAATTCTTTTTCCGCTTTCTCATTATGATGTCTGTTGTTATAAATAACTTTCATGTCATAAGCACCCATACAGCGCTTTGCCATTTCAAAACCTATTTTCCCTAAACCATAAATACCGAGTGTTTTTCCCGTCAGTTCGATACCGAGGTCTGCAGAAGGATCAAAAAATGTCCATTCACCTTTCAGTATTTTTTTATGTACGTAGAAAGCTTTGCGCGAAACCGCAATCATGAGCAGGAAAGCGATGTCGGCAGTAGCGCTGCTCACCACTCCGGGTGTATGTCCCACGGGAATTTTCAACCTTGTCGCTTCAAAAATATCTACCCGGTCAAACCCTACAGAGTGCAGCGATATCACTTTCAAATGGCTACATTGCTGTAAGAAAAGAGCGTCCATATTATTGTATCCGGCAGATAAGAGAGCATCACACTTTTTGCAATTTTCCAGTAGTTCAGAGGGGGTCAATTCTCTTTTTTCTTTCCACTCTACTATTTCTATTCCTGCATCTCTCAATAGTTTTAATCCTGCTTCCGCTATTATTCTTGTTATAAATACTTTCATTGTGAATTTGCTGTAAACATTGGAAAGCCGAAGGTACGAAATGACGGCTATAAGCTTTGAGCTATGAACCTGAATCTGAGTTTATGTCAGCCTTGCCTCCTCCTGTTTGTCGGGGAGTTTGTCGAAAGTGGATTAGTCATTGCAGGTCCCATTTTGAATAGCTCACGCAGACCGTACAACAAAGATTACCAGACAGCTATTCTAAATAACATCATAAATGTTGAGCAGATGAAGTAAACGCTTGATTTCATCAATGAAAAATGGATTCAGTCGCATAATTCTGAATGGTATGGATTAATTTATATTTCAAAACTGCCGGGGCTTTATATAGCCATTACTTTCGCGTTGCCCTGTGGTTGCGAATCCGGCTTAGTGTCTCGGGAGTGATGCCAAGATAAGAAGCAATCATGTGTTGGGGTATTCTTTGAACACAATCTGAAAGAGTACCGATAAATTTTACGTATTTCTCTTCAGCGGTTTCACTAAGGGAACTCATCAATCTTCTCTGCGTAGCAATCAGGTTATCCTGAATCAGAATCCTAAAATATCTTTCAAAGGCAGGTGTCTTATCCAGCAATATATCCCACGAAGGTTTTGTGATGAGCAACAATTCACAACCCTCCAAAGCTTCTACATTGAACCGGGAAGGCTCATTGGTCAAAAAACTATAGAGATCGGCCACCCACCAGCCTTCCGGTGAAAACTGAAGAATAGGTTCATTTCCTTTTTCATCCACAGAAAAAGTACGTAGCAATCCTTTCTCCACAAATGCAGTGTATTTGCATACATCCCCTTCCTGAAGCAGATATTGCCTTTTACGCAATTTTTTTGGAAAGAAAAGGGTTTTTGCAAAATCAAAATCATCTTCGGTAATCGAGACACGATTTCTAATACTTTGCGACAAAAGCTCAAACATCTCTATCAGTTGAATTTACAATTAGGCAAATTTATGGTTTATATAGCATGATTCTTTTGTGTGCTCTTACCAATTTAAAACCCGGAGCATAGAGCAAAAATGTTGCCCGGCCTCTAAAGGATAGACAATACAAGATTTTTTTATAGGATTTAGCCTAACTATTAGATTTGCAATGCTGACATGCACCCAACCTTTCATGAAATACTTTTATTTGGATTATCTTGAGTACACATATAAAATCTATTATGATGAAGATTTCTCCATTTATTTTTGGCCTGCTCTTTTTGACGATGTGTTCTACTGTATTCTCACACCCTGTAGAAGGAGCCTGGGAATTTAAAAGTGGTGACAAGCACATAGTCCTGGTATGTAAAGACGGCTATTTTACCCATACTCAATTCACTTCAAACGAATTTTTATTGAGCTGGGGTGGAGCCGCAAAAATCAGTAATACCCGACTAAAGGTTTTAATTGAGTTCAATTCCGGCGACACTCAAAATGTAGGCAAGGAAACCGTTTATAATTTCCTCATCAAGAACGACCAATTGCAGATTACCGAAAATGGGCTGACTACAAAATATAAAAGGATTGATGATGGTAGCGCACCGATGGCAGGCGTTTGGAAGATAAGAGGAAGAGAGCAGGATGGAAAGATGGTATCCATCCATCAAACAGGAGCACGCAAAACATTGAAAATACTTACCGGAAGCAGGTTCCAATGGTTTGCCATTAATCCTGAAACCAAACAATTTTCCGGAACAGGTGGTAGTACTTATTCTTTCGTCAACGGAAAATATACAGAAAACATTCTATTCTTCTCAAGGGATAATAACCGTGTGGGAGCACAATTAATATTTGATGGAAAAATTATAGAGGGAGAATGGCACCACAGCGGGCTTAGCTCAAAAGGAGATAAAATTTATGAAATATGGAGCAGAGAAAACTAAGAAATGCATAATAAACTGTGTGAAATAAATAGCCTTACCCGTTGATTACTCCGCTCCGCAGAACCTATATCCACAGGTTTGTTCAGGAAATATTAATAATAAGGGATTACATGCCAGAGATTTTAATAAAGTACCATTGTAAGGCCGGATATCTTATACCCTCAATTCTTATTTCTATCCTGCGGTAATAAATTCCGTTGTTCAAAAATATAGGTTGTGTTTTTATCCTTTAACCACACAATGAGTTTTAATACCCCAATTACATTCAACGCAATTCCGAGCGAAATACCCACCACATAATCAGTGGTTGTCATTAAATGATTTGAAGAAGTAATGTAAAAGAAAAAGTAAACTGAGGGAGCAAAAAACAACCAGCTTGTGATCATCCCCGCATTATAAAATATTTTTCCTTTTATATTAAACAAGAAGGTATGGGCAATAAAATTTCCTAATGATATCAGGATGGTAGCCAGCCCCAGCCACATTGCTTTCTCGCCAAAAAATGCAGCAAGAAAATAAGTCAGCCAACCTATCATAACATTTATAAGTAAAGAGGTATTTGTATTTAGAGGATAACGATCAGGCATTTCACTATTGAACATAACTGTATTTAACATACCGGGAAATGTTCCTACAATTCTGTATTCTTCCAACTGGTGAAAGAACAAAGAAACCAGGCTCAGCCACATTAATAAACCATACTCCGTAAGTGAGGTAAAGTTTATAAAAACATACCCTAAAACGATCATGGATAAAATACCTCCCAGATCGTACCAATGGTTACGTAAAGTATTCATGAAATATTTACAATAATAAATTATTTTCCTCCTGTTGGTATTCCATTTTTCAAAAAATCACCGTGCTAATGTATGAAATAAAAGGAGATCGCTGTGAGTTAAACATGGAGTCTTTTAGGAATACACGTAGTGGTGTACATCAAATTTTTCCAGAGGTGACACCTTTTCAAAAGGTGTCACCTCTTCTTAATGAAACAAGTCATTACTTTCCGATACAAAACTTACTAAAAATATAATCCAGCCTATCCTCATTGGTAATCTCACCGGTGATCTCACCGAGATAATGAAGGCAACGATTGATGTCTATTGAAAGAAAATCTCCTGTAAGGTGGTTTTCCAGACCGGTTTTAATATCATGAATACTTTTAGACACCTCTGTGAGTGCAGCATAATGACGGGCATTGGTGATTACTACATTCTCATTATTGATACCCGCGCCTCCAGCCATTTCAAAAAGTTTATTTTTTAAAAGCTCTATCCCGGTTTTTTGTTTCGCAGAAATAAATATCTCATTTGGAAAATATGGATGCAGATCTCCCTTGAAAAGATCGGCCTTATTAGCTACCGGAATTATCTGAGGATTCTGTTCTTTTATTTCATCCATAATTTCCGAAAGTTCCTGGTTGCTCATTTCGTTTATATCAAACAAATACAAAACAATATCTGCTTGTTTTATTTTCTCCTTGCTTTTTACTACACCCATATTTTCAATCACGTCCTGTGAATGTTCGCGAATACCGGCAGTATCTATTAATCTAAAAAGTATTCCATTGATATTAATGATCTCTTCAATCGTGTCGCGGGTGGTACCTGCAATATCGCTTACGATGGCCCGGTTCTCATTCAATAAGGTATTGAGAAGGGTGGATTTGCCTGCATTGGGTTTTCCTACAATGGCCACACTTACTCCATTTTTTATCACATTTCCCAGCTTGAAGGAGTGGAGTAAATCATCTACGGTAGTACCTATTTGATTAATAAGAGCCGAAAACTTTTCCCGGTCGGCAAACTCTACATCTTCTTCACCAAAATCCAGTTCTAATTCAATGAGAGAAGAAAATTTAATTAATTCCTCTCTTAATTCTTTTAATAAGCCTGAAAATCCACCGCGCATATTTTTCAAGGCGGCATTTTGTGATGCCCTGGTATTACTGGCTATTAAATCACCCACTGCTTCGGCCTGGGTGAGATCTAATTTTTTATTCAGAAAAGCTCTCTGGGTAAATTCGCCTGCTTTCGCAAGGCGGGCACCATTGCGTACAAGCGCATCAAGCACCTGCTGTTGCACGTAGGGAGAACCATGACAACTAATCTCAATCACATCTTCGCCTGTATAAGAATGTGGCTTCTTAAAAAGAGAAAGTACCACCTCATCCAATATTTTTCCATCCTCTTTCAGATAGCCTACATGAAGAGTATTTGCGGGCTGTTCTTCCAGCTTCCTGGATGGAAAAAGTTTTTGGACAATATCAAACGAATGACTACCGCTAAGGCGCAAAACTCCTATGGCGCCTATACCCGGCGGTGTAGCAATGGCGGCAATAGTATCATCCCAACCTGATAATGTGTAGTGCATAATGTAAAGATAGGATGTAGAGTTTTAACAAGATGCATTTCAGATCGTTGCCGGTTGGCAGGTAGCGGTTGAAATTGTGTCATTTACGATCTGTAATAAAATAATGCTGTTGCGGTCTCAACGTCTATAGTTTTAAGGCCTGTAAGCGTTTTGTTTAGTAGAGTTGTTGTATGGTTGCAGGAAACACAATATTAAAATTAAACGAAATCCATAAAATTTCCCGAAAATTTCACCATGGATGGCAACAATTGTATTTTACTTTTTTATACGTATTTATCCGGGAGGAGGGGGGCAGCGGCCTCGCATAAAACCTTGAGAAGAGAAAATTGTTTTCTGAATTCATTTATGTAAGTTTGATAAGATGATCTTTTTATAAGGATTGAAAAGGTGAAAACATTCATCTATTTTTGAAGGCAACACAAAGTTGTACAACCACAAAAAGATGGGAATACCCCAAGATAGTTAAAAGGCTGAAAACAATGAATGACTTTTACTCATACATACACTTTGTTTTTATTGGGTTTATTGCACTGTTTCCCGTTGTAAATCCATTAGGGACTGCATTTATTGTAAGCCCGTATTTCTCTGAATTATCCAGAAAGGAGAGGAGGAATGCGGTAAAAAAAATTGCCTTGTATGTATTTATTATGTGCCTGATCGTATTATTGACGGGCCATTGGATTTTAGAATTGTTTGGTATATCTGTTCCGATTATTCAATTAGCCGGTGGAATTATGATTTGTAAGATTGGATGGGATTTTCTTTCGCCATCAAAAACAAATGATGCTGTAAATCCTTCTTACGAAAAAAGGGATTTAGATCCGGAAACGACTATTGAGAATAAATTGTTTTTCCCTATTACCTTCCCCATTACTGCAGGGGCCGGAACCATAGCTGTGCTATTAACCTTAAGTGCTCATGAAGCTAAAAAAGATATTTCTCAATATTTAATCTATACAAGTTCTATTCTGGTTGCTGTAATTGGAATATGTTTACTGGTATTTATCTGTTATGTTAATGCCAATAAGCTTATAAATTATTTAGGATCTCACCGCGAAAAAGTAGTGAATAGCATTATGGCTTTTCTAATCTTTTGTGTAGGGTTGCAAATAGCGGTAGAAGGAATAACCCAATTGGTCAAATAGGAGAATGCATAATAAGAAAAAGCATTTATTTGCCTGCCTGGAGCAAGGATGTTGATTTACTGTAATCATGATATTTGAGATTTTATTATGATTAGGTACTCAAGTTGTATTGTCAATTAGAATTCGTGACAATTTGTGCAACCTGACTGGCGTAAGACAGGTTTATTGGTTTCTTTAATTCCCTGATTGCTTTAGATACATTTTAAAAGTTAGATACATTGTTTAGGTTTCGTTTTACACAATCGGTTGCCTTGCTTTTTATGAATCTATTTGATTAAGTTTGAATATTATCATTAAAGATTTTTTAAACATTTTATAATGAAGAAGATTATTTTATTTCCTTTCTTTCTTTTGATTCTAATTACTACTTCTTTTGCACAGCAAAAACATACGTTTGAGATAAAAGGTGGTAATTTTTTGTATGATGGGAAACCAATACAAATTCATTCCGGTGAGATGCATTTTGCGCGTGTGCCCAAAGCTTATTGGCGCCAGCGTTTGCAGATGATGAAAGCCATGGGATTGAATACCGTTGCTACCTATGTTTTTTGGAATTATCATGAGACTTCACCAGGAGTCTGGGATTTTAAAAGTGACAGCAGGAACATAGCAGAGTTTGTGAAAATAGCTGGTGAGGTAGGATTGATGGTAATTTTGCGCCCCGGCCCTTATGCCTGCGCTGAGTGGGAATTTGGCGGCTATCCATGGTGGTTACAAAAAGAAAAATCACTGGTGATACGTTCCTTCAATAAACCATTTTTAGATTCATGCAGAACCTATATTAATCACCTTGCTGCCCAGGTAAAAGACTTGCAGATTACACATGGCGGCCCTGTGATAATGGTGCAGGCTGAAAATGAATTTGGCTCTTATGTAGCCCAGAGAAAAGATATTTCCCTGGAAGACCATAAAAAATACAGCACTGCTATTAAGCAACAATTGATAGATGCAGGATTTGATGTGCCACTGTTTACTTCAGATGGAGCCTGGTTGTTTAAGGGCGGTACTATTGCTGGTGCTTTGCCTACGGCAAACGGAGAAGACAATATTGATAATTTAAAGAAAGTAGTAAACGAATATCATAATGGTGAAGGCCCTTACATGGTGGCGGAATTTTACCCCGGCTGGTTAGATCATTGGGCAGAACCATTCCAGAAAGTATCCACAGAAAGTGTAGTGGCACAAACAGAAAAATATTTGAAAGCCGGTGTTTCCTTTAATTATTATATGGTTCATGGCGGAACTAATTTTGCCTTTACCAGCGGTGCTAATTATGATAAGAAACACGACATACAGCCCGATATTACGAGCTATGATTATGATGCGCCAATCAGTGAAGCAGGCTGGGCTACTCCCAAATACAAAGCGCTTCGTGAGCTATTTCAAAAAAATGTTTCCTATAAGATTCCTCCAATACCTGCGCCGATACCGGTTATTGAGATCGCTTCCATTAAATTAAATAAAGCGGTTGACCTTTTCCGTATAAAAGAAAAAATGAAACCTGTGGTGAGTGATACTCCTCAAACATTTGAAGACCTCAATCAGGGTTATGGCTATGTTTTATATACCAAACATTTCACTCAACCTATCAACGGGAAGCTTGAAATAAAAGGGTTGAGAGATTATGCGCTTGTGTATGTAAATGGAGAAAAAGTAGGAGAGTTGAATCGTAATACTAATACTTATTCCTGCGATATTGATATTCCTTTCAATGCCACGCTGGATATATTTGTAGAGAATATGGGACGTATTAATTACGGTGCAGAAATTATTCATAACCTGAAAGGAATAATAAGCCCTGTAACTATTGCAGGGAATGAGATCACCGGTAACTGGAATATTTATCAGTTTCCGATGAACCATGAACCAGATTTAAAAGGATATTCCAATAAATACAAAAAAGGCCAGCCCGTGATTTATGAAGGTTCTTTCAGTCTTTTAAAAACAGGTGATACATTTTTGGATATGAGCAAATGGGAGAAAGGGATTGTTTTTGTAAACGGACATAACCTTGGACGCTATTGGAATGTAGGGCCACAACAAACTTTGTATCTCCCCGGTTGTTGGTTGAAAAAAGGAAATAATAAGATCACTGTTTTTGAACAAATAAATTCAGAGGAGCAGAAAGAAATTAAAGGAATAAAAACGCCAGTACTGGATGTGTTGAAGAAGTAGAGACAGGTTGCAACCTGTCTCAGCCGAATTGATACGTTGGTTGTATTTAAAGATATTTGGTCAATAAGAAAATTAGTAATGAACAGTAAAGGTCGTGAAGGCCTGTATCATTAAATGATTTTACACTGGCTTTTACAATGGTATATTCCCATGCTTTCTTACCGGAGCTACCACTTCCTTTTTCTCCAGGATAGCAAAAGCTTTTAATAATTTTCTGCGGGTTTCTTTTGGGGTGATGACTTCATCTATAAATCCCCGTTCGGCTGCTATAAAAGGGTTGGCAAACTTATCGGCATATTCGGTTTCTTTTTCAGCTAATTTTTGTACAGGATTTTTTGCTTCTGTTATCTCCTTTTTAAAAATAATTTCACTCGCGCCCTTAGCTCCCATCACCGCTATCTCTGCTGTTGGCCATGCATAATTTATATCAGCCCCAATATGTTTTGAATTCATCACATCATAAGCTCCGCCATAGGCTTTTCGGGTAATAACGGTAATGCGTGGTACGGTAGCTTCACTCAATGCAAAAAGTAATTTGGCACCATTCAGAATAATTCCATTCCATTCCTGTTCGGTACCCGGTAAAAACCCCGGAACATCCACCAAAACCAGCAATGGAATATGAAACGCATCACAGAAACGGGTAAACCGCGCTGCCTTTTTAGAACTGTTTACATCCAACACTCCGGCCAGGCTCATCGGTTGATTGGCAATGATGCCAATACTTCTTCCTCCTAATCGTGCAAAGCCAACAATGATGTTGGTAGCAAAATCTTCATGCACTTCAAAAAAAGTATCTATGTCAATAATTCCTTTTATCACCTGATGCATATCGTAGGGCTTGTTGGGAGAATCGGGGATAATACGATCCAGTTCTTCTCTTAATTCTTCTCCAAAAGAAAATGGTATCTTCTCCGGAGCTGCCTTATTATTTTGTGGTAAATAGCTCAGTAATTTTTTTACCTGCTCCAGACAGATCACGTCATTGGGGGCTGTAAAATGTGTTACACCTGACTTGACGGCATGTGTAGCTGCTCCTCCTAATTCTTCAGAAGTTACTTCTTCGTTGGTAACCGTTTTTACTACATTGGGGCCGGTAACAAACATATAACTTGTGTTTTGCACCATAAACGTAAAATCTGTCATGGCAGGAGAATACACGGCCCCTCCGGCACAAGGCCCCATTATTGCAGAGAGCTGAGGTATCACGCCTGATGCCTGCACGTTTCTGTAAAAGATTTCTGCATAACCTCCCAATGAGCGGACCCCTTCCTGAATCCGTGCGCCTCCTGAATCGTTTAAGCCAATGAGAGGTACTCCGGCTTTAACCGCCTGATCCATAATCTTACAAATTTTTTCTGCATGGGTCTCCGAAAGAGAGCCACCAAAAACGGTAAAATCCTGTGCAAAAATATATACCGGCCTTCCGGCTATGGTTCCGTATCCTGTTACCACGCCATCACCATAAAAAATCTGTGCGGCCATTCCAAAATCGGCAGTACGATGAGTTACGAGCCTGCCCATTTCCTCAAACGAACCATCGTCAAGCAGGTAACTGATGCGTTCACGGGCTGTTAATTTTTTCTTTTCGTGCTGCTTTAGTATTCGATCTTTTCCTCCTCCTTGTAAAGCTTCGGAATTTTTTTTCTCTAGTTCACTTTCTATATTTCTCATAATATTTCTCCGGATTTTTAAATGATGGGCAATCGTAATTTTTTCGCATCTTCCAGGTATTGATGCAATGCCAGTCTGGCGGCAGTTCTCGCCTCCTTTTTATGCAACTCTTCCGAAATTTCCTTGGTGAAAAAAGTAGGTATAAAGGCTGTATTGAAATTGCCGGATACAAAATTGGGATGTGTAAACACAAAATGGCCAAATGGTAAAGTAGTCTCTACCCCTTCTATGGTATATTCATCAATAGCCTTCAACATATTTTGTATTGCCTCCGTTCTGTTGCTTCCATAAGCGATTAACTTAGCGAGGAGAGAATCATAATAAACAGAAACTTCAGATCCCTGCCTGATTCCATCATCCACCCGAACATTTTTTCCTTTCGGAGTTTCGTATCGGGTAATATTTCCTATATCAGGATTAAAATTGTTCCATACATCCTCGGCCAGAACTCTTAACTCAAATGCATGGCCTTTGATATTCAGATCTTCCTGTTTAAAAGAGAGTGATTCCCCACGTGCTATTTTAATTTGCTCTTCTACCAGATCAAGCCCTGTGATGAATTCCGTTACAGGGTGTTCTACCTGGAGGCGGGTGTTCATTTCCAAAAAATAAAACTTATGATTGTCATCAACCAGGAACTCTACAGTTCCCGCTCCTGTATAGCCACAGGCTTTGGCAACATTGACGGCAGCCGTCCCCATTTCTTTTCGGAGAGTATCATTCAGCACTGTTGACGGAGCTTCTTCTACTACCTTCTGATTGCGTCGCTGGATACTGCATTCTCTTTCAAAAAGATATACAGTATTACCCTCGTTATCGGCCAATATTTGCATTTCAATATGCCGGGGGGAGCTGACATACTTTTCGATAAATACCGAGCCATCACCAAAGGCCGCCGTAGCCTCGTTGATGGCTCGCTTCATCTGTTCTTCAATGTCTTCAGCTTTTTGTACCACCCGCATTCCTTTGCCACCGCCACCTGCGGAGGCTTTTATCAAAATTGGAAAACCAATGCTCTTTGTGATCTCTATTGCTTCTGCTACATCTTTAATAGCGTGATCCGTACCGGGGACCATAGGGATGTTGTATTTTTTTACGGTAGCTTTTGACGCTAGTTTGTCGCCCATAACCTCTATGGAATAGGGATTAGGGCCGATGAAAATCAAACCACTGTCCTGAACTTTTTTTGCAAAAGAAGCATTCTCACTCAGGAAACCATAACCGGGATGTATGGCATCTGCTCCCAATTCTTTGGCAACCCGGATGATGACATCACCCTTCAGATAAGATTGGGCAGAAGGGGCGGGGCCAATGCAAACGGATTGGTCGGCATATAAAACGTGGGGGGCATCTTTGTCTGCTTCGGAATAGATTGCAACGGATTGGATTCCCATTTTACGGATGCTTTTCATCACGCGTAAGGCAATCTCCCCCCGGTTGGCAACCAATATTTTATTTATTCTCTTCATCATTTTCAAATTCTATTAATACGGTTCCTTTGTCAACGGCATCAGAGATATTTACGAGTACCGACTTTATGATCCCGTCGCGCGGGGAGGTTAAAGAGTTCTCCATTTTCATAGCTTCCAGTACCAGTAAACTTTCTCCTATGTGAACTTTGGAACCTTCTTTTACCAGTACTTCTACTATTAGGCCCGGCATTGGCGCTAACAGTTCATTGGACACAGAAGCTACATTGGCCGACAATCCCAATTCATCAATGAGTAATTCTATATCATTCATGAGTGCCACTTCATAATAGGCCCCATTCATCCTGATAGAATACTTTTTCTTTAAAAAATCAGTAGTGGAAATTTCAGCCCTTACTGCTTCATTTCCGTCAATGGCATGAATGTGATGAGCACTTACCCTTTGGAAAGGCAAGGCATCAGCGGCGGTTAAATCAATGGGTATCTTTTTATTTATGGTTGCGCGAAATCTCGTTTTCATTATTGTAAGTTATTATTTTTTTTACCTCATGTAAATTTTTTATTTTTTAGCTGTTTTAGAAAAAACAAAGCAGAAAAAATTACTTGTGAAGGGGCATTCTTTATTTTATACCGAATCGGAATTGTAAATAGTCTTACCGATAACCATTGGTAACTTTCCTGTCGTCATAATACGACTTAAGATATACAATAAGGCCTTTGGCCTATTTTATAAATCAAAATGGTATTACTTACTGACAGATAATCAGGTAAAGGTAACTACATACAATTAAACACATAATTGGTTTTCAAAAGATATAGTGTTAACTTCTGACTGAGATGATACTCCTTAAGGGTTAAACTGGGGGGCGTTTTGTATTATTATTGTCCGACTAAAAATCATAAATTTTGATGAAATGCTTACTGGTATTAAGTTACACGGCCCCTCTCCTTCGGAGAAGGGGTTGGGGGTGAGGCCAATACCAGCGTGGTTTTCATTGACTTAGTCGGACAATAGAGGTTTTGTGTAATAATCTCAGTATAAATATTTGTATCCGGTAATGGACTTACATTTACCTTCATACACTTTCTTTCATTTTTTACTTAATTTTTAAGGTCATCTAATCATTTTTATCTACTCCAAACATCTTTCACCTAATACCTAATTTAATTTATTGGAAACCATTTTCAACACCCTTATTGATAGCTTTATCAACGATAAGGTTGGCATAGCTGAGTATTTCCTGAATGATTCATTGGCTAATCATCTCAAGGAAAATCTTACAGCCCTTTTTGCTCAAAATAAAATGCAACATGCCGGCACCGGTAATAATGCAATTGTGGATCGTAATAAATTAATAAGAGGAGACGATATTTACTGGCTCGATCGGGCGCATAACGATGTACATGAAAACAACTTTTTTGACCTGATGGATCGTTTTGTAAAATACCTGAATGAAAACTGCTATACCGGAATCAACAGTTATGAGTTTCATTATGCATTGTATCTACCGGGCACTTTTTACAAGAAACATTTGGATCGCTTTCAAAATAATGACAGCCGTAAATTTTCTATGATTATGTATCTCAATACAGGATGGATTGCCGAAGATGGTGGGGAACTTTGTATTCATCACGAAACAGATTTGCAAAATATTTCTCCCCTCAATGGAAAGGTTGTATTATTTAAAAGTAGTGAACTGGAACATGAGGTATTAGTGACACATAAGAATCGGATGAGCATCACAGGTTGGCTGAAGGGTTGACTACTATCTTCGGTAATGGGCCACTATATTTTTTAAAAACGATTGTTTCAAGAGATTGCTTCGGGGCGGAAGTTTTATCTGATTTGAAAATCTAACACGGTCTGCGAAATGGCACGTTGGATAAGAAGTACTTTTCTCTGATTAAGGCATTCGAGTGAGTACCAACTGTTGCAGTTTTTCAAAACTCAACTCAATAAAATCAATACTTAAAAAGGGTGATTTTAGAAAGTTGGTAAAGCATGGAAACGGTTGAATCAAAATTTACTATACTGCAAAAGGGGTAAAACCGTGAGTCTTCAATTTGAAAAACTCACGGTTTTATTATAAAAACGCGAAGCATCTTTCCTTCATGCTCTTTGTGCCTTTGTATTTACCCCGTTGGATTAAATGGATTAGAATTTAGTTATTAGCAGTGAACCTTTTAATCCTACGGGGTAAAAAACTTTTGCGAAGCAATAGAAGAAAGAAATGACCACCAGGATCCTGACTCTAATTGCCTGTATGGAAAAGAAGCCTTTTCATCTACCAAATCCAATTCACAAATTTGCCCCTTGCGAACTATAAAGAGATTCCAACTGATAATACAAGAAATTAATTGATAATCCGGGAAACATTTTGGATGCAGAAATGTTAGATAAACTGAAAGTCTTTTTAGCGGGCAGGTGAGAAACCCTGAAGATGTGAAATGTGTGAATGAATGAATGACATGTCAGCAGTAATGTAGAAGCGATATGACATGAAGTTTTCCTCACCTTTGTTTAAAAACCAGATAATTTTGATGGTAATGATGTTATTTCTTTCTACCTTTATTTTTTTTAAAATATAACAGTTGTTTAACCGATTATGAGAACCCGAAAGTTATATTTTTCAAATACGGCTTAATAGAAAATAGTGCTGTTTAATATTCTTTAGTCTTTTAAATACCTTAATAACTGAACCTCAAAGTTTCATTGTAAATTTAAAATTATGTGCAAAAAAAGCAAAACCTTATTCCTTGTATTGGTTTCAATCCTGATGTTGCCGTCCTGGATTTTAGCACAAACCACTATTAAAGGAACTGTAACAGAATCAACATCCGGCAACCCTCTTGAAGGTGCTACTGTTGCTGTAAAGGGGACAAACACAACTACCCTTACTAATGCGGAAGGGGTATTTACTTTATCAGTAAATGCAGCTAACCGAAAACTGGTGGTATCATTTGTTGGGTATGCGTCGCAAACTGTAAATGCAGTCAACAATGTTTCTATAGCGCTTGTTCCCAGTAGTTCACAATTAAGTGAAGTAATTGTATCAGGATTAGCCACTACTATTAAGCGGTCTAATTCTGCTAATGCTGTTGCCGTAGTTACTGCAAAGGAACTGTTAGGGACTTCTCAACAATCATCAATGGATGGCGCACTTTATGGAAAATTCCCCGGTGCGAATATTTCGGAGAACTCCGGGGCTCCCGGAGGAGGTATTACCATAAAACTGCGTGGAATTACCTCTATTGTAGGTAACTCACAGCCACTATTCATTGTGGATGGTGTTATTTATGATAATTCGATTATTACCAATGGTACCAATCTTATTACACAGGCCGCAGCACAGGGTAGTACGACACTTCAGGATAATCCATCCAATAGGATTGCCGATCTGGATCCAAACGATATCGAAAGAATAGAAGTTCTGAAAGGCGCATCTGCAGCAGCTATTTATGGATCGAAAGCAGCAGCCGGTGTAGTAATTATCACCACCAAAAGAGGAAAATCCGGTAAAGCCAAAATTGAATTATCGCAATCAGTCGGGTCTCAGTTTCAATTGCGCAAACTGGGAACAAGGCAGTGGGATGATACGAAAGTAAAAACCTTTTACGGTGATAATGGCCTGGCAATTTATCATGCCAACAACGAAAAAGCTTATAATTACGAAGACGAACTGTATGGTAACCACGGCTTAATGGTTGACAGCAGAATGAGTGTAAGTGGTGGAAATGAAAATACTACCTACTATGTTGGTGCTACCCGTGATGATGATAAAGGAATTGTAAAAGGTACCGGATATCTGAAAAAATCTTTTCGTATTAGCCTTACTCAAAAAGTAACCAAGACTATTGATGTCTCACTTACCAGTAATTATGTGGAGTCGCAGGCTGACCGTGGTTTATTTGGTAACGATAATACAGGAGCTTCAATGGGGGTGGCCTTTGTTTCTACACCATCATGGGTTAACCTTCACCCCGATGCTCAGGGGAACTATCCAAATAATCCTCTGGCTGCCTCTAATTTTTTGCAGACTCGTGATCTGATCACAAACAGAGAATTGGTAAACCGTACTACATCAGGTGGAACTGCAACCTGGAAGGTTTTCAGAAGTGCGAAGAATTCATTAAATGTAATTGCCAATGGAGGTATTGATTATTACACCCTTAACACCCAATCCGTTTTTCCAGCAGTGTTACAATTCGAAAAAGATGGTAAGGGTACGAATGGTGCCTCTATTTATGGAACTACTATTACCCGTAATAGTAACTTTAGTGTTTTCTTAGTTGATGAATTCAAACCCAATGATAAGATTTCTTTCCGTACTCAGGCAGGTGTTACTCAGGAAAGGGTAGATATTAATAATGTTCTTTCAACAGCAACCCAAATGATAGGGACACAAACCAATGTGAACCAGTCAGGAGCTGTACAGGTTGCTCAGGCGAAAACGATTCAACTTGACCGTGGATTTTTTGTTCAGGAAGAATTCAATTATCGCGATATTTTCATAGCTACTGCAGGATTGCGCGGAGATAAATCTTCCCGTAATGGTAATACTAACAAATTGTATTATTATCCAAAGCTTTCAGGAGCTTTTAATATTAATGAACTTCCTTCCTTCAATTCTGACATAATCAGCCAGTTAAAACTCAGGGCGGCTTATGGCCAGTCAGGTAACTTTGCTCCTTTCAATGCGCTTTATACTGCCTTGGGGCCTTCCGTTTTTAATGGAACTACAGGTTCTCTTATTCTGACCACACGGGGCAATGATAATATGAAGCCGGAAAAGCAGATAGAGTTTGAAACAGGAGTAGATGCAGGATTTTTTCATAACAGGTTAAGTGCCGTAATCACTTATTACCGGAAAAGAGTAGAAGACCTTATTTTACCTGTGCAGTTTCCAGCTTCATCAGGTTTTACAAGTTTCTGGGGAAATCTTGCAACCATTCAAAATAAAGGTTGGGAGGTTGGATTAACCGGAGTACCTGTTAAAACCAGAGATTTGAAGTGGACCTCAACGGTTAATTTCTGGAGAAACAGAGCCATCGTAACACAGTTAGATGTGCCTGCCTTTAACTTAGGCGGGTTTGGTGCCAGTTTGGGAACGTACAGAATCGAAAAAGGGAAAAGCCCTACACAATTAGTAGGTGTGGCTGGGCCCAATGATAAAGATAAAATAGATCCGGCATCAGGGTTGGCACTTTTCGGGGATGCGGAACCAGATTTCCAGATGTCTTTTTTACAAGACGTTACTTATAAGAACTGGGAATTCTCAGCATTGGTGCATTGGAAATATAAAGGAAGTAATATTAATCTGACAACACTGCTATCTGATTTATCGGGTACTTCACCTGATTTTGATAAAAAAACGATGGATCCTACGCATACGTTAGATAACGGGGATTACAGAAATTCATTAGTGGGCACTTCTGCTGGACAGTACATTCAGGATGCAAGCTATGTGAGAATTCGTGAAATTGGAATAAGTTATCATCTGCCAAAAGGATGGTTTAAGGACATCGCTGATGTGAAAGTTGGATTTTCAGGACGCAATCTCTTCAACTGGTTTAAATACAATAGCTATGATCCAGAACAAAGCAATTTCGGTTCAAACGCTATTTCAAGTAACGTGGAAGTAACCCCATTCCCGTCTGCTAAAAGCTATAATTTTAATTTATCTGTTATTTTTTAAAGAAGAAAAATATTCTTCACCTGAAAAAGAAAATATTATGAAATATACAACCATAAAAAATGGATCACTTATTCTGATCTTCCCTCTGCTTTTACTCCTGTCATCTTGTAAAATAGAGCCTGTTCAGGATCCTAATAATCCCGGTCTGGATCATCTTTCTACTAATCCTACGATTGGTGAAATACAAAACCTGGTTACAGGAATCGAATCCGGAATGCGAACTGACATGTCCTTTTATTGGGACGATCTGGGTGTACTTGGAAGAGACTATTACCATTTTTCAACTTCAGATCCACGGTGGACTTCCGATCTGGTAGGAAAGGCAGGTGCTCTTTTAGATAACAATACCTACTATACCACAAGGCCCTATAATTCAGCTTATCTTACGATTAAAAATGCTAATATTTTGTTGAGCGGACTGACCAACACAAAAGCAGATATTACTGATCAGGAACGTAAGGTGGGTATTGCGTACGCAAATACCATGAAGGCTTATGAACTACTTTTGGCGTTGAACCTGCAGTATGATAATGGCATCCGTGTGGATGTAGCCGATCCTGATGCTCTCGGGGCCTTCCTTCCAAGAGCTGATGCTATGAAACGGATTATTGGTTTAGCTGATTCTGCTTATACAGACCTCAGTGCCAATAGTTCCACAGCTTTTCCATTTACAAGTACAATATTCGGTAATACAGCATCGAGCTTTGCTCAATTTAACCGTGCGTTGGCAGCAAGAATGGCGGTTTATAATGGTGACTGGAGTGGAGCCTTAACCGATTTGGGTAATTCATTTTTTGACATGAATGGTGATTTGAAAAAGGGCGCTTATTACATCTATTCCACCGCAGGCGGTGATATGTTGAATCCTGTATTCGAACCTTTGAATTCCAGTGGTGAGGTGAAAGTAGCTCAAATATCATTCATCACAGATGCAGAAAGCGGCGATACTCGTTTGAACAAAGTAGTAAAGCGTACGACCCCTGTGATACAGGATGGCCTTACAGGGATTTATGATCTTTATATTTATAAAACCAATGTAGATCCTGTGCCCATCATTCGCAATGAGGAATTGCTTCTAATTTATGCGGAAGCAAAAATACAATTAGGGGGTGCTATTAACTTTACGGATGCGTTAAGTGCTTTAAATAAAGTAAGAAATGCTGCCGGGCTTCCTAATTATTCAGGTGCCATGACTCAGGCCGCATTGATTACTGAAATGCTCAGACAAAGAAGATATTCTTTGTACGGTGAAGGACATCGCTGGATTGATATGCGTCGTTACAACCTGCTTTCTGCCTTGCCGAATGACAGGCCAGGTGATCGTGTTTGGCCTCAGTTTCCACGACCTGCCGGTGAACCTCAATAATATTTTAAAAGGGATACCATCTTAATTTATAAAAACAGGTCAACAACCTTATGGTAAATCAAGATGATAGTATCACTGCAAAAAAATCCCTCCCGATAGCTATCAGGAGGGATTTTTTTAATTTTATTTTGTACGGATCATTCTGTTTCCAGAGTTGGTACGCCTTAGATGCGTACTCATTATTGACCTAAAGCATTTTTAATTATTTTCTCAATCTGTTCATATTCCAGCAGAAACCCATCATGTCCATATAAAGAATTGATGGCAGTAAATTCTGCTCCGGGGATGTTATCCGCAATAAATAATTGTTCTATAAGCGGGAAAAGAATATCTGTGTTAATTCCAATCGCTGTTGTTTTTGCTTTTATTTTTTGCAAAGCATTTTCGATACTTCCACGTCCCCTGCCTACATTCTGCGCATCCATTCCTTTGCTCAAAAAATAATAGCTGAATGCATTGAACCTTTTGCCCAGTTTTTCACCCTGATATTTTTGATACGATTCGCTCTTGTAATTTTCTATCTTTTCATTATTGTGCTCACTCTGGCTCGCATGGTACGTTTCATAGTGCCTGTATGAGATCAAGGCAACACTTCTCGCAGCCTTCATTCCTTCTATTCCTGCTTTCGGATTCTTTTCTTTCCAGGTGTTATCTGCTTCAATACACATTCTTTGGGAGGCATTGAAAGCAATACCCCATGCAGAATGTTGTGCATTGGTGGCGATAGGGAAAATATGTTCAAATAGATCCGGTTCTTCAATCGCCCATTCCAATAATTGTTGTCCACCCATAGAGCCTCCAATACCGATTTTTATTTTTTTAATTCCCAGAGATTTCTTTAATGGCTGATATGCATGTATCATATCCCTCGGTGTGAAGAAAGGGAAATCATGATAATAAATATTTCCTGATTCAGGACTTTTATCAAGTGGGCCAATACTTCCATAACAACTTCCCGGCATATTTACACAGATAATAAAATATTTTTTTGGGTTAAATAATTTTCCTTCGCCAACAAGGCCCGGCCACCATTCATCAGGATTACTATTGGCCGTGAGCGCATGAAAGATCCATATTGTATTGTCTTTGGCATCATTGATTTTGCCATAAGTGGTATATGCTAAATGATATTTTGATAAAGTATAGCCCGATTCGAGCGTAATCGGTTTGTCTGAGTGGAAAATGCTGTGCGTCAAATTCTTTTATTGAATAGTTCTTGCAAAAATAAATGATAACCACATTGCCTGCAAACGAAATAAAATGCCTGCAATGTGGTTATCATCCGGGATTGTATCCAGACTTACTTATTTTGAAAAGACTTTTTCAAAAGCCTGTTCGATATCAGCTTTGATATCATCTATATGTTCGATCCCCACCGAAACCCTTAATAGGCCATGAGTAACTCCTGCTGATAATTGTTCTGCATCGGATAGTTGTTGATGAGTGGTGATTGCAGGCTGTATAATGAGTGTTTTAGTGTCGCCTACGTTTGCCAGGTTGCTGATCATTTTTAAATTGTCAACGAATTTGGTGGTATTTTCTTTACTGCCGTTTACTTCAAAAGAAAGTACTGCTCCCGCACCTTTAGGGAGATATTTTTTTGCATTGGCATAATGTGGGCTGCTTTCAAGGCCGGGATAATTTACTTTGGATACATGCGGATGTTTTTCGAGCCACTGAGCCAGTGCTAACGTATTTTGAACGTGACGCTCTACACGCAATGATAAAGTTTCCAAACCCTGTATCAGTAAAAATGAATTGAATGGTGAGATGGCCGAGCCAAAATCCCGTAATCCTTCAACGCGCGCACGGATGATGAATTGAATATTCCCAAATTGGCTTTTGCTTCCAAAAACATCATTAAATACCATTCCGTGATATCCTTCTGATGGTTTAGAGAATACAGGAAATTTTCCGTTTCCCCAATTGTAATTTCCTCCGTCAACAATAATTCCCCCGATACTGTTTCCATGTCCTCCAATCCATTTGGTAGCGGCTTGAACGGTAACATTGGCACCATGTTCGAGTGGACGGAAAAGGTATCCTGAGCAGGCAAAAGTGTTATCTACGATCAGAGGAAGATCGTGTTTGCGCGCTAATGCCGCTAATTTATCGAAATCAGGAATGCTAAAATCAGGGTTACCGATGGTCTCAGTATAAAGTGCTTTTGTTTTTTCATCAATCAATTTTTCCATGCTATCTGCATGATCATCTTCGGCAAATCTTGCTTCGATACCGAGACGTTTAAAAGACACCTTGAACTGATTGTGAGAGCCTCCGTAAAGGAAGGGGCTACTTACAAAATTATCTCCTGCCTCCAAAATATTGTTGAGTGCAATGAATTGGGCAGCCATTCCGGATGATACAGCCAGCCCGCCTACGCCGCCTTCCAAAGCAGCTACCCTTTGTTCAAAAACGTCGGTAGTAGGATTTTGAATGCGTGTGTAGATATTACCTAACTCTCTTAGGGCAAAAAGATCAGCACCGTGTTTAGAATTTTTAAATGAAAAAGAAGTAGTCTGATAAATAGGTACTGCCCTTGAACCGGTTGTGGGGTCAGGCACCTGGCCTGCATGTTGTTGTAATGTTTCAAAATGTTGAGAACTCATAAATAAAGATTTATAAAATTAAAATGAAGAAATAGATTTTTGGGATAAGGCAAGAGCCTTTTAACGGGTGATATGGAAAATATAATGCCTTACGGCATACAACGTGTACACATACAAATAGAAATACCTTGAAAAGAATGTTGAAATATGTTTGTAAGAAGTGTCATTTATATAATATCCTACAAATATAGTAGGGAATCATTTAAAATGGCAAATCTTTTTTAATCCAAATGAAAATTCAGTGTTTTATTTTAGAATATCCGGTATTGTTTTGCCGTTAGTCTTTGTAAATTAATATTTTTGGGACAAAAACTAAAAAAGAAGGTAGGTGCCGGACGGAGATACTTTTTGGGTAGATAATATCTCTATTGAGGCTAATAAATTGAAAATCATGTTACCATCATCATTTTCTACTTGCTTACCCGAATGGCTCCTGATCGGACGATAGCAGCAAAGAGGTCATGCCATCGGCAGTTCGAAGTAGAAAATGGTACCTTTTCCTTTTTCACTTTGCAACCATATCTTTCCATCGTGTTTCTCTATGATTTCTTTGGAGATGAACAGGCCAAGTCCTAATCCCGGGAAAGTATTTAGGTTATCACCGGAGATCCTATAGAAGCGTTCGAAAATTTTATCGTATTCATCGGGCAGGATACCGTTTCCGAAGTCGTGTACCGAACAAATTACTTTGTCCCCTTTTTTTTGCAGCTCAACAATAATCTCTTTTGATGTGTGTGCATACTTGGTCGCGTTTACAAGCAGGTTACTCAATACTTGTCCGATCCTGTCGCGATCTGCATTGACTATTGCATGAATACTTGATTTGAGAAGAAGTTGAGTTTCAGGAGAGGTAGGTTGAATCTCTTCCACGATCTCATTCACAAGTTCCTCCAGGATGAATGGTTCTTTATGATAAGCAAGCTGCCCGTTTTGTAGCTTGGAAATATCGAGAAGGTCACTGATGAGCACCGTAAGTTTGTTGACCTGAACATTCATCCTGTTGAGCATCTTCTGCCGTTGTACATCACCTGAACCTTCGGCGTCCATTAGAAGCAATTGTGTGTATGCTTTTATTGAGGTAACCGGCGTTCTTAATTCGTGGCTTGCCACACTGAAAAATTCATCTCTTTTATACACAAGGTCTTCGGTCTCTTTTTGTATTTTATCTTTTTGTGAAGTGAACTCGCGCAGGTCATTTTGCATTTTCCTAATAGAGATACCCAGTAGGTCTTCTTCACTTCTGGGTTTTACCTCCTGATCAAAATTTCCTTTACCGATCTGGCTGGCGGCTTCTGCAAGCAGGAGATTGTTTTTGTCTATTTGCTTAATGGATTTAGCGAGATTTCCAATCACACCGGCCGGCATATTTTTTAACTGAAGGTCTGTGCCGCCTTTTGAAATTTTGCGGGCGGCCAACTTAAGCTCCCTTAATAGTTTGGTGATATCGTTGATAAAGTAAGTGACAAATCCGATTACAAAAAGGATGGATACCGTCAGGAAAATAAGCGTTAGATTTTTTGAATTCTTTTCCCTTGTTGACATTTCCTTTATTCTGATATCCACACTTTTCCACAAGGCTCTTTGCTGTTTTCTCAGTTCAATTACTCCTCTGGTCGAGATAGTCCACCATTCATTTGAATCGTAAGTTGTGTCGAATTTTGAACCGCCGAAGAGTTTATCTATGTATTCCATCGTAGGGCCGTATTCCGTCAGTTTTTTTTCATTATTATATACGCTTATGGAATTAGGCGAAGCCTTCATTAAAAATTCTGTTTCATAACTTTTATATAATTTATAATAAACGTTTTGAGGGCCGGTCAGGGCTGTCAGAGAATATTCTCCCATATATAATGCGTTGAAAATATTTGTGCGCATAATCTCTAGGTAAGTGATCATTTCTGAAAGTATTTTTTGGGATACAAGATCCTGATAGTCATCTTTCAAAAAAGTATTGCTGGGAATGGTGGCATTTAATGTATTTAACCTCACGATCACATCCGTGTAAAATTGTACAATATTATCAGGTGGATAATTGGAAGAAGTGTCAATGATGGCCCGTATTTGGGAAAGATGATCCAGAAAGGTATATCGGGTAAAATTGGCCAGAGCCAGGTCGTGTCCGTTTTTAATGACCGTTATGATGGAATCGGTGAGCAACCTGTGGACTTCTACCTCTTTATGGCCTGTTTTTTTGATGGCATACTGATAACTAAGCCTTCGCTCCCTGCCAAGCTCACTAATGAGCTCACCCACGTTTGCTGATTGATCTACACGCTCTATGTAGTCACCGATTAGTTGTACAGTTTTTGATTTCTCTTTATAGATCAAAGCAGAAAAATAAATTAGAAATAGTATAGGGACGATCCCTATTATTAATAATTTAAGAGTAAGTGGTAATTTTCTGAAAAAGAGATGCATTATGGAAAAAGGATAGAATGATCAAAAAAGGAATTGAATTCAAAAAAATAATTCACCACACAAATGATACCAAAATACTGACAGCTAAGTTAGTTAATCGAAGGTGAAATAGTTCGGGTATTTTAGGTACAGGCATTTTTGTTTACATAGGGTTGAATGTGTTCTTTTTATGATAGTCTGAATCCTTACCGGGGAAAGGGATTCATTTATTAAAAAATTGATTGTTAGGAGATATCTGCTTTTACCGCAAGTCATAATTTTTATGCTCCCATTATTTATTCCGTTACTTTTATTCCTAAAAAATATTTTCAATGAAACATTTTATTTCTTTATGCGTGTATTTGCTTGCAGGAATTATTTTTTCTCAAAGTATTTCGGCACAGGATTCTGCTTCTATTTACAACAAGAACCAGGTGTTTGATCCTCTGTTTATGACGCATGATGGCACAGAATTTAGGAGTGCCAGTGGTGCGCCCGGGCCTAAATACTGGCAAAACTCGGCTGACTATACCATTCGCGCCACGCTGGATGAAAAGGATACTACCCTCAAAGGGGAAGTAACCATCAATTATACCAATAACAGCCCGGAGAGACTGGGTTATCTGTGGTTACAACTGGATCAGAACCTTTTCAATCCGGATTCGCGCGGTGCAGCTACCACGCTGGTTTCAGGCGATCGCTTTGATGTAAAGGGCTATACAAAGGGCGGATATCATATTGAATCAGTATCTGTTATTTACAAAGAGAAAACGTATAAGATCATTCCGGTGATCACCGATACAAGAATGCAATTGCGTTTACCCTTTACTGTTGATCCCAATGGAGATAAGATAGATATTAAAGTAAATTATTTTTTCTCTATCCCTCAGTATGGTGCAGACCGTATGGGAAGATTATATACTAAGAATGGAGTAGTATATCAGCTCGCACAATGGTATCCGCGTATGTGCGTATATGATGAAGTGACAGGATGGAATACGCTTCCTTATATGGGCCTGGGTGAATTTTATTGTGAGTACGGCAACTTCGATTACTATGTTACGGTTCCTTCTGATATGATTGTTGCCGGTTCGGGCGATCTTCAAAATCCTGAACAGGTATTAACTGCCACAGAAATAAAAAGATTGAATGAAGCGCGCAAAAGTGATAGTACTGTTTTTATTATCAACGAAAATGAAGTAGGAGCTCCCTCTACGAGGCCTTCGCAAAAAGGAATGTTGACCTGGCATTTTAAAATGCATAATTCAAGAGATGTTTCGTGGACGGCTTCCAAAGCGTTTATTTGGGATGCTGCGAGAATCAATTTTCCATCGGGAAGGAAAGGGGTCTCTATGGCTGTGTATCCTGTAGAAAGTAAGGGATATGATGCTTACGGAAGAGCCACACAATACTTAAAACAAAGCATTGAATTTTATTCCAAAGATTATTTTGAATATCCGTGGAACTCAGCAGTAGTTGTAGCTGGAGTAGCATTGGGTATGGAGTATCCGGGAATTGTTTTCTGTAGTTATAGAATTAAAAGGGCTAATTTATGGCATGATGTAACTCATGAGATCGGTCACAACTGGTTCCCTATGATCGTAGGGAGTGATGAAAGAAGTTTTATGTGGATGGATGAGGGATTGAATACTTTTATCAATGGATATGCTTCCAATTCATTCAACCACGGGGAATATGGCGACACCACCAACAGAAGTATTCTGGGAATGGCCAGGGGAATGACGAGGAGTAAAGATCCGTTGATGACTCCCCCGGAATCTATGAGCCTTAGTGATTATGGTCAATACTATTTCAAGACTGCTACAGCTTTAAATATTTTGCGCAATTCAGTAATAGGTACCAATAGATTTGATTATGCATTTAAAACCTATATTGATCGCTGGGCATTCAAACATCCGCAGCCGGAAGATTTTTTCCGCACCATGAATGATGCTGCCGGTGAAAACCTTAACTGGTTTTGGAAAGAATGGTTTTATGAAACATGGAAGCTGGATCAGTCAGTAAAGGGTGTACAATATGTGAATGATAATGCAGCCAATGGAGCGTTGATCACCATAGAGAACCTGCAGCAAATGGCAATGCCTGTTACACTGAAAATTACCGAAGCAAATGGCAGGTCACAGGAAATGAAATTGCCGGTAAATGTATGGCAACGGGATATTGAGTGGACATTCAAATACAATTCAACCAGTCCCATCACGTCTGTAGTGCTGGATCCTAATGGTGAATTACCCGATATCAATCGTAAAAATAATACATGGAAATCTGATAAATAAAATTGTTCGTGATAGGAGCCGGATGGTGAGATAGTTTTACAAATATGTAAAAATGTTTTCACCATCCGGCTTTTTATTTTACCATAATTTATTTTACGCTTGATCCCATCAGAGTGGAAAATTATTTTTCGGTCTATTTCTCTTGTGCTTCGTCCGTATCAGGGTTAAGGATTTTCTCCTTTACCACTATAAGGTCGCTGATTGCCACGGTGATGGGCACAGCACCTACCTGTACGATTGCTTTCTTTCCGCGTAGATCAATAACGATGCCTACCTGACGGTTGACAGTCATAATTACTTTATCACCGTGTTTTACCGGTTCATTGGTCTCAGTATATTTGCTATCAATTCTTCGTTGCTTCTTTTGTATGATCTGCTTTTCCGGTTGTTTAAAAAGGAGTGCCTGCATCAATTTGATCACTTTATTTTTGTCTTCTGTTTTCTTCCATTCTATTAAAAGTGATTTAAGTTTCCTGTCCATTTCTTTCAGGTAGGCAAACTTTTCTTCATTGATACGGTTTTGTTCTTTTAATAATTCTATCTGCTGTAGGTGTTTCTCTTTGTGAATGGTTTGTTGCATTTCTTTTTGCAGCTTTTCATTTTCTTTCAGGAGTTTTTCAAGATCCTTTTTCTCTGCCTGTATATGTTGCTGATCCTGTTCGGTACTGTTCAGTAATTTATCAAGGGAAAAATGATTCTCGTCCACGAGTTTCCTGGCCCTGCTTATCAATGATTGTGGTAAACCGATACGTTCTGCGATGGAGAAAGTGTAGGAACTACCGGGTTTTCCCACGCTCAGTTTGTACAAAGGTTTCAAATGTTCTTCGTCAAATGCCATAGCACCATTGAAGATACCATTCACTTTGTTGGCCATTACTTTCAGGTTGAGATAATGGGTTGTTACTATGCCGATGGCGTGCCTGTGTGCAAGCTCTTCCATGATTACTTCTGCGAAGGCACCTCCCAGATTAGGGTCGCTGCCACTGCCCAGTTCGTCAATGAAAAACAATGTTTTCCCGTTTGCATTTTCCATGAAGTATTTCATGTTGATGAGATGTGATGAATAGGTGCTAAGTTCAAATTCGAGGCTTTGTGTATCTCCGATATGAATCATTAATTGCCTGAAGATACCGAATTCACTATCATGGCTACACGAAACAAGTAATCCACTTTGAAGCATCATTTGCAAAAGGCCAACGGTTTTTAAAGTAACCGTTTTACCTCCGGCATTGGGGCCGCTGATAACAAGGATCCTGTTTTTATCATCCAGTGAAAGATTGACGGGAATGGTAGGCTTTTTCAATTTTTCATTATAGATAAAAAGAAGAGGATGCACAGCATTGACAAGTTTTACGATGGCCTTGTCGTGCAGTGCTGGTATATTCCCGTTGTATTGCATAGCAAGCAGGGCTTTGGCCCTTATAAAATCATATTCGCCTATGATGTGGTGGTAAATACTCAGCAAAGAATGGTAGGCACGCACTTTGGAAGTTAATTTTTGCAATGCGATATATACTTCTTTACGCTCCTCATTTTCCAGCGAGAAAATATCATTGTTGAGATGAGTGGTTTCTTCCGGCTCAATAAATGAAGTGCGGCGGCTATCGCTTTCACCGTGTAAGATTCCTTTGATCATCCTTTTTTGTTCTGCAAAAACAGCCAGTACTTTTCTGCCATTCATAAAACTTTCTTCGATATCGGTGAGATATCCCTGCTTTTTCAGTTTACTCACGATCCTGTCGAAAACTTTTTTTAACTCGGTCCTCTTTTTATATAACGACGTCCTTACTGAAGCCAGTCTTTCCGAAGCACTGTCTTTTACAATGCCGCTCTCATCCAGCGTTTCGTCAATTAATGCAATGATGGTCTTTTCAAAATAAGTTTCCCCTATGATTAATGATAATGAGGGATAAGCAGTTTTCCTATCAGGCGTAAACCAACGAAAAATCTGCTGAATAGCATTAGTCAGTTTTCTGATTTGCAGGAATTGCTCACCCGAAAGTACGGAAGCATCAATGCTTAGTAATTTCAATTCTTTGGAAAGATTTAGAACTGCATCGTCTGGAAAATACAGATTATTTTGAAAAAGTAATTTGTATTCATGTGTTTGTAAGAGTTGTGGTTCAATAAATTTTTGATGAGTATGGATCCGCAATTGAAGTGCCCGGTCACGTGCATATTCTGAGCGGCAATGTACAGCAAGGAGTTCCTTGATCTTATCAAATTCTAATTGGTGGGTGGCGGATTCTGGGAAAAGTTTCATGAATGATCCTACAGGAATTTTTTATTGCGGGTAAAAGTAAGATAAGTTTATGCGATGAGGATTACCCTCTTATTGTCATGATTACTTTTCTTCTATTAAATTTAAAAGCAATAATGCGTTGAACCAATAAAAAAATGCTTCAGGGTTACTCTTCTTCAGTTTATTCAATTTATTGTATTGCCGATTGGAAATATTCCAGTCTTTAATTTCCATAGGCTCGTTAAATCGTTGCAATTGTTTTTGTTTGGTTTGAATAAGTGCTACAGTATATGCTGCCATCGCTGCGTGAGTAACAGATTTTTCGATATGATAGTCTTCTAAAAAAATATATTGTTTTAATTGTCCAATCCCCTGCATGAGCGCTTCTATATTTCCGTTTCCTAATTGTCCTTTTGTACTAATAGTTAAGGCGGTATCGAATATGTCATTTAATACCAATTTTGTGTCGCCTTGAATTTTTCTGTATCCTAATTCTGTTTTTGCGAATGCATGAAATGTGGTAGCTGTTATTTCGGGATTTTGCATTTCTCCAAAAAGGTTGCCAATGTCATATAACTGCTTTATAATTTCCATAGCCCTGCTTTGCCCACCTTTTTCATAAGGGATCCCCGTTGTATTAGGAGCAAAGGCAGTTAGTTTGTCGCCTAAAATGTCATCAGAGCAGGGTATTTGTACCCGCAAGGGTTTGTCGCTTTGAAATACAAATGTTGATTCAATATTCAATGTAATCAAAAGCGTAAAGTAAGACCGGAAGATCTTAATTTCTTTACCTTTGAATGGAAAAACAAAAAACAGATGTTAAACGATCATAAATCCACGATTGCTACCCTTGCCAACGGTTGTTTCTGGTGTACAGAAGCCGTGTTTCAGCGGCTGAAAGGGGTAGGAAAAATGACAAGCGGCTATAGCGGAGGCCATGTAAAAAATCCCACTTATGAAGAGGTATGTAATAAAAATACCGGCCATGCCGAAGCGCTGCAGATAGACTATGACCCCTCCGTAATTTCTTTTGATGAATTGCTCGAAGTGTTTTTTACAACGCACGACCCTACTTCAATGAATAAGCAGGGAAATGATGTAGGCCCTCAGTATCGCAGTGTGATTTTTTATCATAATGAAGAACAGAAGGAAAAGGCGGAAAAGTATATTGAGAAATTGAATGCTTCCGGCGTTTATGACTCACCCATAGTAACGGCTGTAGAACCATTTGCCAATTTTTACGTAGCTGAAAATTATCACGATAATTACTACAATACTCATCCTTCGCAACCGTATTGTTATTACGTAATCAAACCTAAACTGGAAAAAATTAAAAAGGTTTTTGCCAATAAATTGAAAGCCTGATATTGTATGGTTCTCCCTCTTTTGTAAAGGGCTGTTGAAGATTTATGAGAAGGCATGGTGGTGTTAACTAATATTCCATCGTGCAGAAAGGCTGTCGGAAATGTCAATGACTGTATTCATGGATACTTTTTTTCCACTTTCTGATTCATAAGCTACTGAAGTAATTCTGCAGGGAAATCTTATACCGGATTTTTTTATGGCAGTTATTTCTGCCTTTGCAATTCCTTTCTCCTCTCTTTTTTTGAGAAAATCAATATAGGCTACTTCTTCCATATCGAAAAGGTGATCACTTTTTAGAGTGTTCATTTCCTCTTCTGAATAGGAGAACATCTTATATAATTTTTTATTGAATTGTATAATGGATTCATTGGCCAATGCGATGTACATTGCGTGAAAAGCATTTTTGAATATGGCATTATAGATCTCTGAGGCAGAAGCGAAATTTCCTCGTTCACTTTCCCCGAAAGTATTGAATGAAGGCTTTTTCTGCTTTTCAAAAAAGACATTTTCGGATGGTTGTATCAGGGGATTCATAACAAAGATTTAGAGGGAATGTGTAGTTTTTGGGGAATATGGTGTGATCTGATTTTTATTTCTTCTAATGAAAGCAATTATCATGCTATAAAATAATAATTGGAAAATAATCTCGATATTTTAAAATTCTTCAGGCTCAGTTTACTTTTACCCTCCGTAATTCCAATAGATTCAACCCATTGGGTATAAAGTTTTTTACATAAGGCTGTACCAGCCATATTACCATATCGTACCACAAGGGCACTACCGGCGCATCGTTGATCATGAGCTGGTCGGCCTGCTGATAAATTTTATACCGGATTGAATCGTTTTTTTCTGATAACGCTTCTTCGTATAATTTATCAAATTTTGGGTTATTATACCGTGTATAGTTCGGAGGCGCCGGATTTTTTCCGTAAAAAACACTGAGAAAATTTTCTGCATCAGGATAGTCAGCTATCCAGCTTCCGCGAAAAAATAAGGCTTCTGATTTGGCGGTTTGCTCAAGCAATAAACTCTTTTGGATCACTTCCACATTGATCCGGATGCCTATTTGTTGCAATTCATTGGCGATATAACTGGCCAGGTCGGCATACAAAGGAACGGTCAGTAATTTTAACGGTGGCAATCCTACTCCGTTGGGATAGCCTGCTTCTTTTAGTAATTGCAATGCCTTCGATGGATCGTAATGATATCCTTTCACTGCCGAAGAATCGAATGAGGGGAAAGCAGCAGGAATAAAACCGCTTTCGGCTGGAATACCGATGGAATTACGAATATAAAGGATCATCTTTCGCCTGTCGAAACCATAGTTGATTGCCTTTCTGATCCTTATATCCCGAATAGGAGAATTTTTAACGATGCTCAGGCTGCTATCGCATAAGAAACCGAGGTATTCAAGCGTGAGGGCCGGATGTTTTACCAACACGATCTTATCCTGCCATTCTTTGCGAAGCATACCTGCTTTGGTAAGTACTTCGTCTTTGAATGAAGGATCAATTTCATTGATAAAATCAAGCCTCTTTTGTTGAAATTCCAAAAATTCCGTAGCCTTATTTTGCAGAAAAGTGATCTTGATGCCGTCCAGATAAGGAAGCCTTGTGCCGGTACTGTCTTTTTCAAAATAGTTTGGATTCTTTTTCAATACCATTGCCTGGTCTTCTTCCCACGCCACGAGTTCAAAAGGTCCGGTACCACAGGGGTGTCGGCGAAAGTCTTTTCCATATTTTTCCACTACCTCTCTGGGAATGATGGAGCAATATTGCATACTCATCACACCAAGAATGGGATGAAAGGGTCTTACTAATTTCAATTGAAATGTACTGTCATCAATGGCTTTGAAAGGCTCAGTGGTATCTACTCTCCCGTTAAATATCCAGGCGCCGCTACTTGCCGTACTCTTATCCAGTATGCGCTCAAAACTATATAGCACATCGTGAGCGGTCATCTTTCTTCCTTTACCACCGGGGAATACATCATTGTCCTGAAAAAAAACATCATTACGTAAGTGGAAAGTGAAAGTGAGGTTATCAGCAGAAATGTCCCAGCTTTTTGCAAGTGAGGGAACAAGGTTGAGGTTATCGTTTATCTGCACCAGCGTATTGTAGATCTGATGAACCGCCCACATAATGGATTGGTTTTTAGCAAAAGCTGGATCAAGGGTGGCGATTCCTGATTGTTCATTGTAATGAAAAATATTTTTTACCCTTTCGTGATGCGTACACGAGGAAAACCCTAATAAAAATCCGGCGATAAGCCATAATATTTTTTCTTTCTTCAATTTTTTCAATGGTAAAGGAATTTGATTTTTTAACTTCATCTTTGTTTATAAAAAAATAAATTTAGTAAATGAAAAAGATAATCGCCGTTTTTAGTTTCTGCTTTATCATTTTAAATGTTTCTTTTGCCCAGAACTTTACGCATGCTGATACCTTACGCGGCAGTAATGGTCCCGGAAGAGCGTGGTGGAATGCCACCAAATATGATTTGCATGTAACATTTAATTTTAAAGATAGCAGCATCAGCGGATATAATGTTATCAGCTATAAAGAACTGGTTAAAAGGCATCCCGATTTTTTTCAGATAGACCTGCAGGAACCGATGATAATAGATTCGGTGGTGTTAGAAACCGGATCTCAAAAATATCCTCTCAACAGAAAAAGGCTTTCTTTCACCCGCGATGGTAATGCCTGGTTTGTTTACCTCAATACACCGCCGCCGTTGGTTGCCAAACATGATATCAATAAGATCATGGAGGTAAAAGAGAACCGCGGGAAAGAAGGCAGAATATCAGAATCGGTTGCTGAAATTTCAAATTTGATAGTTTATTATCACGGACAGCCCCGGAAAGCAAAGAATGCACCATGGGATGGAGGATTTGTTTGGAGGAGAGATAAATCCGGTAATCCGTGGGTAGCCGTTGCCTGCCAGGGGTTAGGAGCAAGTATATGGTATCCCTGTAAAGATTATCAGGGTGATGAGCCCGATAGTGCCGAAATGCATTTCACCACTCCAACCGGTCTGGTAACGGTGAGTAACGGAAGATTGAGAAGCGTAAAAAATGAGGGTAATGGCAATACTACTTACAGTTGGGCTGTAGTGAGTCCTATCAATAACTATGACATTACTTTTTACATTGGCAAGTTTGTGACTTTTGGAGAAATGTATCCAGGAGAAGATGGCCCTCTTACTATGGATTACTGGGTGCTTGATTCCAATCTTGCGAAAGCCAAAGTGCATTTTAAAGATGCGCCACGAATGATGAAAGCATTTGAATATTGGTTTGGCCCTTATCCGTTTTATGCTGACGGTTATAAATTGGTAGATGCGCCTTATCTGGGAATGGAACATCAAAGCGCCATAGGCTATGGGAATTATTATAAAATGGGCTATAATGGCCGTGATCTTTCAGGAAGCGGATGGGGATTGAAATGGGATTTTATTATCGTGCATGAAAGTGCACACGAATGGTTTGGAAATAATATTACTTCCAAAGATCTCGCAGATATGTGGATACATGAATCTTTTGCCAATTATGCAGAGGCACTATTCACAGAATATTATTATGGAAAGAAGGCAGGTACAGATTATGTAGTTGGCGTACGGAAAAATATACAAAATGACAAACCAATTATTCCTGCTTATGGCGTAAATGCAGAGGGTAGTGGTGATATGTATTATAAAGGAGGTAATATGATTCATGCAATCAGGCAGATCATTAATAATGATGAAAAATTCAGAAATATTTTACGTGGATTAAATGAAACCTTTTACCATCAAACCGTTACTTCTGCACAGGTTGAAGACTATATCAACCGGCAATCAGGGATTAATTTTTCAAAAGTATTTTATCAGTATTTACACACTACAAAAGTTCCGAATCTGGAATATAAAACCGGGAATGGAAAACTTCTTTATCGCTGGGGCAATTGCATAACAGGATTTAATATGCCGGTAAAAATTTACAATGATAAGGGAGACTTGATTTTTATTCATCCTACCGAAAAATTTCAATCGGTACCCAAAGGTGTGAAAGAGATAAAAGTGGATGAAAATTTTTATGTAGGAGTGAAGGAGATAGATTAGGATAACAATGAAATAGGGTGCTTAATAATCCCACTATCACTCGTCCTTCTCATTTATGATCTCCGAATAGCTGTTATGGATAGCGGCATCAGATAATGACTTACTGATTTTTTTACAACGGGAGTTTTAAATTGTTTTGCAAGGCAAGTTAAAATCGTTTATGCCAAAACAGAATTGACTCCAATGGTTCTCGTAAGAACGGGCTTGCCTGGTTTTGCAAACCGTTATTTGAAATAATTTTGACGAAGTTCTCTGTAAGAAGAATAAAACATAATTTGCAAACTCAAATTCACTTATGTCGGAAGTACGAAGGCAAAGTATTATCTCAACGGTTTTTGTATATGCCGGTTTTGTTATCGGGTTTATCAGCACTTATTTATTTACGATGCAGAGTTCTGTATTCACTCCTGCAGAATATGGATTGACCAGCATTTTTATTTCAGTAGGCAATCTGATGTTTGCATTTGCTAATTTGGGTATGATATCGGTGGTTTATAAATTTTATCCTTACTATAATGATAATTTACAAAAAAAGAAAAATGATCTTTTAACGTGGACTTTATTAATCAGTATTATAGGGTTTTGTTGTGTAATACTCGCCGGTATTGTATTTAAAGATATTGTTATCCGAAAATTTGGAGGTAATTCTCCTGAATTTATAAAATATTATTTCTGGGTATTCCCTTTTGGTTTTTCCTTACTTATTTTTTCTGTACTAGAGGTTTTTGCATGGAATATTCGAAAATCTATTTTTACGACTTTTTTGCGTGAGTTGCTATTTAGATTGCTTACGCTCATCCTTATTTTTTTGCTGAACTTTAAACTGATTCACAGCTTTGATACATTTATTAAATTATATGCATTTTCTTATGGTGTAGTGGCGTTGGTGCTTTTAGTTTACCTTATTTGGAAAAAGGAATTTAATATAACGTTTACTATTAGCCGAGTTACTAAAAAGTTTTATAAGAAAATGATTTCAATGGCAACACTGATTTATTTCGGTGGTACCATTTTTATGATTGCCACTTTTATTGATTCTCTTATTATCATGTCACTTTGGGGAACTGCATTCGTTGGTATTTATGCTCTTGGATTTGTGGTGACAGGGTTGGTACAAGCACCACAAAGAGGTGCTATTGCAGCATCTATACCGGTTTTGTCCCAAGCCTGGAAAGATAAAGATTATAAAAAAATTAATTTAATTTATCAACGTTCCGGTATCAATTTGCTTATCATTTCTCTTGGAATATTTTTAGTTGTGTGGCTCAATTATACAGATGCAGTAAATACTTTTAGATTGAAACCCGCTTATCTTGATTCACGATGGCTGTTTTTCTTTCTGGGCCTTGCAAGTGTAGTTGATCTGGGTACCGGTGTTAATTCGCAGATCATCGGCACTTCTACTTTCTGGCGCTTTGAATTTATAAGTGGAATGATCTTATTATCTCTTAAAGTACCCTTAGCCTATTTTTTGGTTAAGCATTTTGGAATTGTTGGTGCAGGTTATTCAACCTTAATTTCCTTTACGGTTTATAATATAATCCGAATTATTTTTTTGAAAAGGAAATTCAATATGCACCCTTTTAGTATGAAGACTTTGTATGCGATCTTACTTGCCTTAGTGAGTTATTTTATTTGCTATTACCTCTTTATTTCTATGCAGGGATTTTTAGCAATCATACTGAAAACCGCTGTATTTGCTGCTTTGTATGGAGGTGCTGTTGTTTATTTTGACTTATCACCCGATGTGCTGCCAGTACTTGGTAATCTGCGTAACAGGGTTTTTGGAAAAAGAGATTCTTCTTAATTACTTAAAATGAATAATGGCAATTGGTGATAATCATTTCTTCGGTTTCTTTTCAAATTCAAAAAATAATTCGTATCCCATTCTTGGAGCAATAGAATTGTGGCAACTTTCAAATTTCAGGAATGTAAATGTTGGTTGGAAAAGACGACGGTACTCTTCATCACTCGCAATAAAGGGAGGCTCAACAGGGGCAAATCTTTTATTGAAAAATACGCCTGCAATTTTTCCGGAATCCTTTAGAATCTCCCAACATTTTTCTACGTACTTTTCGCGGAGCGATGGATTTAATGCACAAAAAAAGGTCTGCTCTAAAATCAGATCATATTTTCTCTTGTGATCAAAGAAATTTTCATGTACGATTTGGATAGGCCGGGATTTGTATTTTTCCTTCAGATTGCCTGTAACTACTTTAGAAAAATCTACCAGTGTTACATTTTTGAAACCATTGTCCAAAAGATATTCAGCTTCATGTGCATTCCCGCATCCCGGAATCAGAATCTTTAGGTCTTTATTTTTGAGGCTGTCAATGTACCCTTTTAGCGGTGGTGAAACTTTGTGCATATCCCATCCGGTTTCATTATTGCGGTAACGGTTGTCCCAATATGAAGAAGCTACCGGGGTTCCTTCTTCTGTTGTTTCACTTTTCATAATATTATTTTAATGATTAAAAGTTAAGAAGGAGAGAGTGTGGAGGTTCTTTGGAAGATTGGAGAAGGCAAATTTATGAGAAATTGATATGTATCGTGTATTTTTTTTGATTCTGGAAAATAAGGTGCAACCCTTCGACAGGCTTCCTTCGACAGGCTCAGTGTGACACTCCCTTCGACCACTTGTCCCGATTTTTAGGGATGGCTCAGAGATGACACGATCTTACATTTTGTCAGGTACCTGAATTCCTAAAAGCTGCATACTGCTTTGTATCACATTCGCTGTCATAATACTGAGGCATAAACGCAATTCCTTTTTTTCTTCACTCTCTGCATTCGCTACAGAAAGTTCTGTATAGAACGAATTGAATAATTGGGCAAGGTTGAAAGCATAATTGGCAATAATGGAAGGGTTCATTTCTTCACCTGCATCAGTAATAATGTTGGAATATTTCTCCAGAGAAATAATTAATTGCCTCTCAAGCGGAAGCAATTTGCCGGTAGCTGATAGCTGATCATTGATAGCAATTTGCTGATCACCTACTTTTCTTAAAATAGATTGAATCCTTGCGTAAGTATATTGTACAAAAGGCCCGGTGAATCCATGAAAATCTATACTTTCTTCGGGATTGAAGATCATACGCTTTTTGGGATCTACTCTCAGTAAATAGAATTTCATGGCACCCAGACCGAGTGTTTCGTAGAGCTTTTGTAATTCTTGTTGTGAGAAATCTTTTACTTTTCCCAATTCTTCGGTATGTTTTGCTGCGGTAGCTACCATTTCATCTACGAGGTCATCAGCATCAACCACGGTGCCTTCCCGGCTTTTCATTTTTCCGGTCGTTAACTCCACCATGCCATAGCTCAGATGATAGATATCATCGGCAAAAGGCATCCCGAGTTTTCTCACAATTTCTTTGAGTATTTTCATGTGGTATAATTGCTCATCGCCTATCACGTAAATACTTTTATCCAGGTGATAATTCTCAAATTTTAATTCGGCCAATCCAATGTCCTGGGTGATATAAACAGAAGTGCCGTCTCCTCTTAGCAATAATTTTTCATCAAGCCCTGCATCTGTGAGATCAATCCATACGCTGCCATCCTCTTTCTTAAATAAAACATTCTTTTGCAGGCCTTGTTGCACAAAACCTTTTCCCAGCAGATAGGTATTGCTCTCATAAAATGTATGATCAAAATCGCTTCCTATTCTTTGGTATGTTTCAGCAAAGCCATTATATACCCAACTGTTCATTGTTTTCCATAATTCCCTTACTTCGGGATTCCCTTTTTCCCAATCGAGCAACATTTCCTGTGTCTCCTTCATGATGGGCGATTCTTTCTCCGCTTCTTCTTTTGATTTACCCGATTGAATTAAAGCGCTCACTTCCTTTTTATATTCATCATTGAATCTTACATAATAATCACCTACGAGGTGATCGCCTTTTTTGTGTGTTGATTCAGGTGTAGCGCCGTTTGCAAACATTTGCCATGCGATCATACTTTTACAAATATGGATGCCGCGGTCGTTGACGATGGCTGTTTTGATCACTTCATTTCCGTTGGCTTTTAGGATTTCTGCTACACTCCATCCGAGAAAATTATTTCTTAAATGCCCAAGGTGTAAAGGTTTGTTGGTATTTGGCGAAGAATATTCCACCATCACTTTTTGATGGTTGGAAGCTTTTTTCCCGAAATTTTTATCCTGATATTTTTTTTGTAGAAAGGTTGTTAGTTCCGTATCATTAATCTCCATGTTAAGAAAACCCTTGATGACATTAAAAGAAGAGAAAAGTGAAGAATTGTTTTTTATCAGATGTTCGCCTATTTCTTTCCCCAATATTTCTGTTGATTTTTTCAAAACTTTTACCAATGCAAAAAGGACAATGGTGTAATCTCCGGTAAATTCGGGTTTGGTTTCATTGATTTGAAAATCTTTTTCAGAAAATTCCTGTGAATATAATTCCGATAAACTTTTTTTTGTCGCCGATTGTATGATGGATGTGAATGACATGGTGCGAAAATAGAATAATTGATGGAAAAGGTAATTGGTTTATTGGTTAAATAGTCTATTTGCTACCTCGCTAAACGCTTATCACTTGTAACTCACCACTTAAAGCCCTTCTGCATTTCCTCTTTTCCCTCTTAACCTTTCTTCTTACCTTTGCGCCTCTTAAAAAATGAAGCAGCATGATAAGTGTAAATAATGTAACGCTGGCGTATGGCAAAAGGGTTTTGTTTGATGAAGTAAACCTGAATTTCGTTAAAGGGAATTGCTATGGTATCATTGGCGCCAACGGTGCGGGGAAATCTACGATTTTAAAAATTATCAGTGGGGAAATAGAACCTAATAAGGGCTCGGTAAGCATTACGCCGGGAGAGCGGATGGCAGTTCTCAATCAGGACCACTTTAAGTTTGACGAGGTTACGGTTTTAAATACGGTAATGATGGGGCATAAGAAAATGTGGGATACGATGGTTGAGAAGGATACCATTTATATGAAAGAAGATTTCAGCGAGGAAGATGGAATGAGGGCCGGGCACCTGGAAGCGGAATTTGGTGAAATGGGTGGCTATACAGCTGAAAGCGATGCAGCAACTTTGCTGAAAGATGTGGGTGTGCCCGACAATCTTCATCAATTACTGATGAATGATGTGGCTGCCAATATGAAAGTGAGGATATTGCTGGCGCAGGCGCTTTTTGGTAACCCTGATATTTTATTATTGGATGAGCCTACCAATAACTTAGATGTGGACACAATCTCATGGCTTGAAAATTTTCTGGCCGATTATCAGAATATTGTTTTGGTGGTGAGCCATGACCGTCACTTTTTGGATGCAGTTTGTACACACGTTGCAGATGTGGACAAGCAAAAGATTAAAATTTATACAGGTAATTATACTTTCTGGTATGAGAGCAGCCAGCTTGCAGCACGCCAGGCAACCGACAAAAACAAAAAGACGGAGGAAAAGAAGAAAGACCTTCTTGAATTCATTGCACGGTTTAGTGCAAACGCTTCTAAAAGTAAACAAGCTACTTCGAGAAAGAAAGCGCTGGATAAACTGGTGTTTGAAGATATTACACCGAGCAGCAGGAAATATCCGGGTATTATTTTTAAGCCGGAAAGAGATCCCGGAAATCAGATTCTGAATGTACAGAAACTTACCAAAAGCTTTGACGGGAGAACACTTTTCAGCAATATGAATTTTGATGTAGTGAAAGGGCAGAAGATCGCTTTCCTAAGTAAAGATCCTGTTGCATTGACTTCTTTTTTTGAGATCATCAATAACAGAATGAAAGCTGATAGCGGAGTATTTGAATGGGGAACTACCATTACAACTGCCTATTTGCCAAATGATAATACCGAATTTTTTACAGGAAAACTTTCATTGCTGGATTGGTTGCGCCAATATGTTCCTGATCATTATACGGATGTAGATGAAGACTTTTTGAGAGGGTTTCTGGGTAAAATGCTTTTCAGCGGAGATGAAATCAATAAGAAAACCAATGTGCTGAGCGGTGGTGAAAAAGTGAGGTGTATGATCAGCAGAATGATGTTGCAAAACCCTAATGTGGTAATGCTCGATGAGCCTACCAATCATCTTGACCTCGAAAGTATTACTGCTTTTAATGATGGCATGATCACTTTCCCGGGAATTGTTTTAATGACCACACACGATCATCAGTTTATACAAACGGTAGCCAACCGTATCATCGAGATTACGCCTAAAGGCATTATTGACAGGCTCTATAATTATGATGAATACCTTGCGGATGACCGCATAAAAGCATTGCAGGAAGAAATGTATGCCTAAACATGAAATACGGTTTTGATCATTTGTGAATTGTACAAATACAGAAACTTGATTTAATAAAAAAATCAACAGTTGTTTTATACCTCCTGTTGAAGGGTATTTATTTGCCTAAAAGGAATTTGAACCCGATTCCGAAGCTATTTAGAAGGTTGGAATTTAAATTGGCATTAGCTGAGAAAGAATGGCCTTTGGTAGTTGATATGGAAGTACTTCCTATACTTGTGGTTTCAGTTTTCGAACCTGCGTAAGAAAGGGAGATAACATTCGGCATTAATAATTCCATCTGCATTCTTTTGCATACAGAATAGGATATGCCGGGAGTAAAGGAAATTGTTCCTCCATTTGAAGAATTCTTGTAACCATTGTTTCCGATTTTAAACTCCTGATTGATTGTTGAATGAGAATAAACCGCATCTCCTTCACCAAAAAAGTAAAAATTCTTTGCCAATGTTTTGTATTTCCTGTAAAATAGGCCGCCGCTGAATTGTTTGGTTTTGTTAGCAGAACCGATATTGCTATATCCGTACGATAGGATAACACCTACTACGGTATTTTCTTTCACCACTTTTCCAAATTGGGCACTTGTGTTCAGCGCTTCAGATTTTAAATTCGAATATTGTAGGTTAGTTGAACTATAAAAGCTCGCGCTTCCACCCAGTAAAAATCTGCCTTCATTAATTTGCGCATTGGCAGTCATTGCTGCACAAATGAAGATCGCCAACGAGAGTAAAACCTTTGTTTTCATATTCAATTAATTTTTTTAGTACTGCAAAAAAACTAATAAATTGTTGATGAAAAGTGATGGCCGTTTTGTTTAACAACACATTAGTTTAATCAGAGGAATGATTCAATTCTACAACAACTCTTGATGACACCTCTTCTTTATCGGGCGGAAGGGAAGAAAGAAGTGAAAGGCAGATAACATGGCCGGTATGTTGGCGGGGCAAAACCGCCTGTATTGGCAGGATAAAGTGTTTTTTATAAATTATAAAAAAAATTGGCTCCCAAAAAATTTAATTGATACTTTTGCCGCAATATTTTGTAAACTTAATCCGACTCGGTATTCTAAAATATATATATCGGTCAACAAAAATCAACTTTATGAAAAAAGTATCAGTTTTATTATTTGCCTTTATTTGCTTCGCAGTGGCGGGAGTAAATGCACAAACCTATCAAACAGCTCTGGGAGCTAAATTTTACGCCGGAGATGGCTCGATTGGCGGTATCAACATTCGTCATTCAACTGCAGAACATACGGCTTTGGAAGGCTCATTGTTATTTGGCTATGGCGGACTTGGTATTGAAGGCTTGTATGAATATCAGGGGCCTATTAATGGAGCACCTGGCTTACAATATTTTGTAGGTGGTGGTGGTGTGCTTGGTTTTGGGAACGGCAGGTATAATGATCATCGTGATAATAACGTTTCATTTGCATTGAGATTAACAGGTGGTATTGATTATAAATTTCCCGATGCGCCTATAAATGTGAGTTTAGGGTTGGATCCGTTCTTTTATCTTGCGCCAAGTACCGGATCTAGTTTGCCGTTAGGTATTGGATTGCGTTATGTAATTAAATAATTTGGAAAATCTTTTATAAAAAAAATTCCCGGTATAACACCGGGAATTTTAGTTTTGACCGTCAAAACAAAATATAAAGCGCATCAATGCGGAAAAGAATTATTGCTTTTATAGATTTTTTTTATCCTCCTTTTAAAAGACTGATGCCTTTGCAGACTTTTCGTTATGCATTTTGCGGTGGCGGAAATATGGTATTAGATATTTTTCTTTTTTACGTCAGCTTCAATTTTATTTTACAAAAACAAATTCTTCATCTCGGCTTTGTCTCGCTCAAGCCTTATAATGCTGCACTGGGTATGGCATTCTGCGTTACTTTTCCTCTTGGTTTTCTACTTTCAAAATATATTGTATTCAATGCATCCCAACTCCGGGGACATGTGCAATTATTCAGGTATATGCTCATCGTAGCGGTCAATCTTTTTTTGAACTATGCTATTATCAATGTGCTGGTGCAGGGAATGCATTTTTTCCCAACCATCGCAAAGATCGTTGCCACCGTCATCATCGTGATCTTCAGCTTTGTTTCTCAAAAATATTTTACATTTCGTGTAAAAAAGGTTCCTTCAGAGTTGTAGATGCAGAGTTAAGAAGCAAACTCCGTTCAGGGATTTTGATTGAAAATCCTATTCATCATTTCGAAAAGTTCCGGATGATTTTCTTTGAATAATTCGGGGCAGTTGAAAAAGTATTCAGAGGCTACAGCAAAGAATTCAGCCCTGTTGGAAGCACCATAATAATTGATATCAGAATATCCGCTTAATATGGTCACGATATTTCTGTTGACGAGTTCGAGCCACTGAGTATTGTATTTTCTATGCAGCAATGCTTCCGGCAAACCATCTACATCACCATCTTCCTTATCCAGTAAATGGACAAATTCGTGAATGCAGGTATTCTCTCTGGGAGGATTGGCCTGAAATCCAAAACGCAGTGCCGGCCTCGATAATATCATTACTCTTTGCATGGGACCGTTTCCTACCATTCCTAAAGTGTTTTGTTCATATCCGGGAGTGAGGAATTCATTTTTGTTGAATGCAGTAGGATAGAGGAGCACATTCTTTAGATTGTAATATTTCCATTTATTAAATCCGAAGATTGGGATTACCGCTCCTGCAGCTACCAACAGCCTGTCGAGCCCTTCGACTTCCGTACCTACACCATCAATGCTTACATAGCTCAAAAATTCTTTTATCTTTTCTTCAAAACGGATTTTATCTTTTTCGCTTAATCTGTTATAATAAGAAACGTGTTGAGAAAGCAAGTCCTTGTAATTATCTGGAAGGAATATCTTTTTTGCAGGCCTTTTGTAAAAAATGAAAAAGGCGATGAGCAAAACAAGTACAACTAAAACAATTATGGGTGTCATATTTTCTAAATAAAAAGTGCCATCTATCATGGAAGTAAAATTAACCAATATTACAGCTATCCGAATTAACTGAATGTCCCCAATTTCTTTTGGAACAATGTTTTTTACATCATAGGTAAAATGTGTTACCTATACATTAAAAAATAGATTAGTCTTTATTTGACCCGGGATTTATCCATGATGAGAATCTGATTACTTTTCTTTTGTATATTTTTTAATAGAAAGATTGGGGTGTTATTTGATACAAGGGGAATATCTTTATTGTAAAGCCACGCAGGCAAAGTGTCTATGTGTTGTGAAAAATAAAGTAGTAGGAATAGAATGTTTTGCCGGAATTAAAGAAGTTTTGTTGCAAATAAAATCATCCTGTGAAGAAGGCCTTAAATTTGATAAAAAAGCAGGTAAGTAAAAAACATATAAACATGAGAAAATTATTCTGGATTGTACTGTTGTTTTTTTTCGGCGAAGCATCGGCACAACTCAATGCTGCTGATCATCTCCGGCTTGAAAACCTGATGAAGAAAATGACGCTGGAAGAAAAGATTGGGCAACTGAATCAATATACCGGCAACTTCATGGCCGACACTCCTGTGATCACCGCGGCCTTCAAGAATGAAGACATTCGTAATGGCAGAGTAGGGGCAATGTTGAATGTGAAAGGAGTAAAAAATACAAGAGGCCTGCAGGAACTGGCCATGCAATCACGTTTAAAAATTCCGTTATTATTCGGTCAGGATGTGATTCATGGATTACATCTTATTTTCCCGATTCCACTGGCCGAGGCTGCGAGCTGGGATATACCTGCCATCGAAAAATCAGCAAGGATTGCAGGAACAGAATCTGCTGCGTATGGCATTCACTGGGTGTTTGCGCCCATGGTAGATATTGCCCGTGATCCGCGTTGGGGGAGGGTTATGGAAGGTGCGGGAGAAGACCCATACCTTGGTTCACTGATAGCGGCAGCAAGAGTGAGAGGATTTCAGGGAAAAAAATTGGGTGATACGGATGCAGTGATGGCTACAGCAAAACATTTTGCTGCTTATGGCGCGGCCATTGGTGGCAGAGATTATAATTCAGTGGATATGAGCTTGCCCACTTTGTGGAATATTTATCTGCCGCCCTTCAAAGCTGCGGTGGATGCAGGTGTTTCTTCAGTTATGAATTCATTCAATTCCCTGAATGGGATCCCAACCACTGCGAGTAAATATTTGCAAAGAGTTATCCTGAAAGGAAAATGGAAATTTAAAGGTTTTGTGGTGAGTGATTGGGGATCGGTAGGAGATATGATTGCGCATGGCTATGTGAAAGACAATTATGGTGCGGCTCTGGCCGCTATCACAGCCGGATGTGATATGGATATGGAAGATCAGATTTATAAAAAACAATTACCCCGGTTAGTGAAGGAAGGGAAAGTACCTATGGCTTTGATTGATGATGCCGTGAGAAGAATTCTTACCAAAAAATTTCAATTGGGCTTGTTTGATGATCCATTCAAATTCGACAATGAAGAAAGAGAAAAGAAAGTGATCAATAATCCTGAAAACAGGAAAGCGGCGAGAGATATTGCAAAAAAAAGTATCGTCTTGCTAAAGAATGAGAATCATTTGCTGCCTTTATCAAAAGATATTCAAACCATCGCATTGATAGGGCCACATATAAAATCGGTAAGGGAAAATCTGGGTTTCTGGAGTGCGTGGTACCCGGATGATTCTTCCAGAATTATTTCACAATATGAAGGGATTAAAAGTAAGGTAAGTAGTCATACAAGATTACTATATGCGAAGGGGTGTGAGGTGAGTGATACGTCCACTGCCGGATTTGCCGAAGCGGTTGCTATTGCAAAGCAGGCCGATGTGGTAATCATGAGTGTAGGAGAACAATATGATATGAGTGGTGAATCCAGAAGCCGTTCTGATATTTCTATTCCGGGTGTGCAGGAGGAATTGATAAAAGCGATTTATGCAACCGGTAAACCGGTAGTAGTAATGATCAATGCGGGCAGGCCATTGGTGTTTGACTGGACGGCAGACCATGCATCCGCTATTTTATATACCTGGTGGCTGGGCACACAGGCAGGGGGAGCCATCGCCGATGTACTCTTTGGCGACTATAATCCTTCAGGAAGATTGCCAATAACTTTCCCGAGAAGTGTGGGTCAGATCCCCATTTATTATGACCACCTGAGTACCGGAAAGCCGCCTCACAATGATAGTGTGGCATATTACCGTACAGGCTATATGGATTTAATGCAGAATCCTAAGTTTCCTTTTGGCTATGGATTAAGCTATACTGATTTTAAATACTCAGATTTACGATTAAGCCGGTCTAAAATAAAAATAGGAGAAGACCTTCGTGTATCCTTATCTGTTACCAATACCGGAAAGTATGCAGGAGAAGAAACGGTTCAATTGTACATTCATGATAAAGTAGCTTCGCTGGTAAGGCCTGTAAAAGAATTAAAAGATTTTCAAAAGGTGTTTTTGAAACCGGGGGAAACAAAAACTATTTCTTTCCTGATCAATAGAGAAAAACTATCTTTTTATAATGAGCGATTGCAGTTCGTGGCAGAGCCGGGCGATTTTGAGGTGATGATTGGCTCATCTTCTGCAGACATCAGATTACAAAGTTCTTTTGAATTATTGAAGTGATGTGATTTGTGTAATGTATGCTGTTGTAGTTTGAGCTTTCTGAAAAGATCGGGAGAGGTGGTCGAAAACGGGTTGGTATTTTATAAGGTGTTTTTTTAATGATCCCAAAGAAAAAAATAATAACAAGTGTGTAAATGGTAGATGCTTTCTATTGATTTTTTAAAAGAGCATCTTACTTTCTTCAATTATGTAAATTGCGATAAAATAAAAATGATGATTAAGCCCTTTGCAATAAAGAATTTCTTTTTATGGACTATAACCATTTCTATTTTTTCTTGTGCAATTCCTAAAAATGGTGAAAATACTTCTACAAGGTGGGCCGATAGTGAAGTGGTATATCATGTATTTCAAAGAAGTTTTTATGACAGCAATGGCGATAATATCGGCGACCTGAACGGGCTTCGTGATAAACTGGACTATTTGCAAGACCTTGGAATTACTTCTATTCAATTGCTTCCATTGTATCAATCTGTATTTTATCATAATTATTTTTCCGATGATTTTTATAAAATTGATTCCACTTTAGGGACTATGGAAGATTATGTATCATTGGTGAAGGAAATCCATCGCCGTGGTATGAAAGTGTATATGGACATGGAAACGCAATACGTTACCGAAGACCATCCATGGTATAAAGATTCATACAACAATCTTTCTTCCCCTTACCGTGATTTTATTTTGTGGAAAGATTCTGCACATAAAGTTCCGGAAACCATTGTAATGAACCTTACCGAACTAAAAGGGTATAATGGTGTGGTGAAAAAACTTTTTACTGTTAATTTAAAAAGTAAAGCGGTTCTTGATTATAACATACAATTATTCTCTTACTGGTTAGATCCTAATAAAGACGGGAAATTTGATGATGGTGTGGATGGTTTTCGTTTCGATCACATGATGGATGATCTTGATCACAAACCACAATTAACGGATCTTTTCAAAACATTTTGGGTGCCATTAATTACGGCTATCAAAAAAATAAATCCTTCTATTGTCAATATTGCTGAGCAGGCCGATTGGAATTCATGGGCGGTTGATTATATCACAAAAGCAGATGTAGATAGAGTATATTCATTTAAGTTATTGGGAGGTATTCGTTCTTTTAGTAAAAGATATTTAACGCAGATGGCAGATTCTACATTCAGCATTTTTCCTGCCGGAAGGCATCAACTCGTATTTATCGAAAATCATGATATGCCACGATTCAGTACCGGCGTTCAACAGAACCTGCCTAAATTAAAAATCGGTGCAGCATTGAATTTACTGATCGGTGGGGTTCCTTCCGTTTATTATGGCCAGGAACTGGGAATGGCGGGTGCGGGAGCATGGAATAAATGGGGTATGACCGATGCGAATGAAATTCCCGAAAGAGAAGCCTTTGAATGGTACAAGGCTGATACTGGAAAAGGTATGGCAATATGGTATAAAAACTCCGGTCCATGGTGGGATTCTACCAATCTAAAACCTAATGACGGTATTTCATTGGAAGAAGAAAAACCGGATCCTCATTCAATATATAATTTCTATAAAAAAGTAATTAAGATCAGGAAAAATAATTCTGTGATCTCCACCGGAAAATTTGAAACTATCGGTAATAATAATGATTCTGTGTTCTCTTATCAAAGATCTGATTCTGTAAATGCAATTGTTGTTCTTATTAATCTTTCCGGTTCTGAACAATATGCAGAATTTAACTACCCGGATTATGATTCCACGAAAAGAAATGTGGCCCTTTTACTCGGAAATGCCGTTCCTCTTACATTTGGAAAGCAATTTCAGATGAAATTACCTCCCTATAAAATTGAGGTGTTCCAATTAGGTAAGAATTAAAGAAATATAAAGAATTAAAAACAAAGAACTAAAAATGTCGCAACAATCCAAATTCCTCAATCAACCTCTTGATATCGCGGATGATTTTTATCAATTGGAAAATGAATATTTCGTAACAGGAGGCGTGAGCGATTTTAATCCTAAAAAAAGTGAAGGGAAAATTCAATGGAATTATCACCGATGGGCGATGGATTGGTTCTTTAATAAAATTGATATGCATCTGTTGAAACAGGAAGCGAAGCAGGCACCATTTCAGGATTATGAATCACATCCTGTTTGCCGGTTTTCTCTTTCATTTATAAATGCGCGGACTATCAGGCTTCGTATGAAGACCACGCGTACATTGCAGCAAGAGCATCCCTCTTTAATGCTGGATGGTGAGCCGGAAGTAAAAGGCGGATGGAAAATGAAAGATGATCCTGAAAAAACGATCTATAAAAGTGAGTATGGTACTTTGATCCTGAATAAAAATAATTTTAAACTTGAATTATTTGATGCCCAAGGCAAATTATTAACTTCTACCAGTAGCTTTGAAGAACTGGAAGGGATGCATTCCAAAAAGTACCCTTTCCTTTTCATAAAAAGGTCATCCGATTATTCAAGAAGTATAGCGGCTTCTTTTTCTTTATTGCCCGATGAAAAAATAGTCGGTTGTGGAGAATCTTTTACCAGATTGAATAAACGGGGACAAAAAGTGGTGTGCTGGGCATGCGATACACAAAGTACTGCGGCTCGACAAATGTATAAACCGGTTCCTTTTTTTATGAGTAGCCGTGGCTATGGAATGTTTGTCCACACTACCTCTCCGGTTACCATGGATTTTGGATATGCACACGATGGAAGCAAAACTTTATTTGTGGGAGATGATCAGTTGGATATGTTTTTCTTCATAGGCTCACCTAAAGAAATTCTTACGGAATATACTGGCATTACCGGAAAAAGTTCACTACCACCTTTGTGGAGTTTTGGATTGTGGATGAGCCGATTCAGTTATCAGTCTCAAAAAGAAGTAATGATGGTTGCGGATAAGTTGCGCAAATATTCGGTTCCCTGCGATGTGATCCACATAGATGCAGGCTGGTTTCAAAAAGGAATTAATTGTGATTTTGAATTTAATAAAGAAACATTTCCTGATCCTAAGAAAATGACTACGTTTCTGAAACAAAAAGGATTCAGAGCTTCTCTTTGGCAGATACCTTATTTTACTCCGCTGAATCCCATATTTGATGAAGTAGTAAAAAAGAAATTATACGTACAAAATGGAAACGGAGATGTAGCAACGGAAGATGCCATTCTTGATTTTTCCAATCCCGATACGATTGAGTGGTACTCAAAAAAAATAAAAGCGCTTTTGCGTCTGGGCATATCTGTTATTAAAGCTGATTTTGGCGAAGCGGCTCCATTGGAGGGATACTATGCTTCGGGAAGAAGCGGTTACTATGAGCATAATAATTATCCGCTCCGATATACACAATTGGTGAGTAAGATCACACGTGAAATTAATCATGAAAATCTGATCTGGTCAAGAAGTTCGTGGGCAGGGGGACAGAGAAATCCTGTTCACTGGGGTGGCGATGCGGAAGTGTCAGATGCAGGAATGGCCGGCACTTTACGCGGTGGGCTATCTCTGGGGTTAAGCGGATTCTCTTTTTGGAGTCACGATATTGGAGGGTTTTCCGGAGCGCCGAAAGAAGAACTTTTTAAACGTTGGACCTTTTTTGGAATGTTTACCTCACACAGTCGTGTGCATGGGTTCCCCCCACGTGAGCCCTGGGAATTCAGTAATGAATTTTTAAAAGTTTTTAGAAAGATGGTAGAGATACGGTACGAACTAATGCCGTATATTTTTGCACAGGCAGCTTTGGCTGCAGGTAACGGATGGCCAATGCTGAAAGCCATGTTCTTCAATTACCCGGATGATCCCTCAACGTGGCATTTGGATGATCAGTTTATGTTTGGCGATGATATGCTGGTAGCCCCTATTATGGAAGAAAATACCCATTCACGGAAGGTGTATTTACCTTGGGGGAAATGGATCAATTATCTTACCAAAGAAAGGTATGAAGGTGCTCAGTGGGTTTCTATAAAAGATGCAGAATTGCCAGGGATTGTTTTAGTAAGAAGTGGTGCTGTTATCCCTCATATTGCTTTGGCTCAATCTACTGCGTTTATGGATTGGTCAAAGATTGAATTGATTGTTTTCAGTGATGATGTATTTGCCAGTGCCAAAGGGAAATGGTATCAGCCGGTTCAAAAAAAGTTGATGGATATAGAAGCCTCCTTTATTCTGGGAAGATGGGAATTAAATGTACCATTAGATAGAAAAACAAAGTTTATTGTGAAGGGATTTGAGGGATGATTATCCATTCATCGTCTCTTTCAAAAATTGTTTCCTGTAATTTATCGGGCTTATTTCCATGCGGGCGGTAAACATTTTGTAGAAGTGTGACATGTCTTTAAATCCGCTTTCGAAACAAACGTCTGCAATACTCTTATCCGTTTCGATTAATTGCTGCCTGGCAAAATTGATCCGGTAGTCTGTTACGGTTTCAATGAAAGTCTTTCGCGTTGTTTTTTTGAAATATTTGCAAAAAGCATTTGGTGTCATCCCAATAGTTTTAGATGCCTCATTCAATGAAATGTCATCATGAAAATTCTCAACAATGTAGGCGAATACTTTGTTGTTCCGTTCGCGGTTATGATCAGATTGTACAGGGATGGAATTCTTTTTATTTAATAAACTATATTCTTTCGAAACGGATAATCTGTTTAATATTTTCAATAATTGAATAAGATGGATAAAATTATTTATTTCATTGAAACATTGCACCATACTGTCTCTGATCTCCTCTTTTATTTTCCCTCTAAACTCAATGCCGGCTTCACTACGTTTGAGTAATCTTTGAATATTTTCCATCTCGGATGTATTCCAGAATTCTCTTCCTAAAAAATCGTATTTGAACTGTATAACAATTGAGCTGGCTTTGGGATGTATGTCCTGATCCAGTTTCCAGCAGTGCGGCAAATTGGCCCCCATCAGTACCAGATCATTTTTTTGAAAACCAGACATATTATTTCCTACAAACCGCTTCCCTTCTCCTTCTGTAATGCATGTCAGTTCATATTCAGGGTGAAAATGGAAAGGCGCTTCAAACCCTTTTTTATCAAACCTTTTTACTGAGAAGGAGGTGCCTCGGGAAGAGGTTAGTATTTCTACAAAGGCTTTTGACATTGCAAATTTTGTATAAAAGATTAACTAATAATTAAAGTTAGGATAAAATACCCTAAGGAATAGCCAATATCCCCCTTTTATTCGTGTCTGAAATAGAGTTACTTCGTTAAAAATTATTTATTATGAAAGAAGCACAAAACTCTTTGCCCGATCTTGATGATGTAAAAAAAATACCTGATGACCAGATCAGTGAATTCAGAAGAGATGGCCATACAATTACCCGTGGTTTATTGTCGCCTGATGAAGTAGTGCCTTATCATGAAGTAATTTCTGCCGCTGCGATGAAATTCAATACCGAAAGAAGAAAAATGGAAGAACGTGATACGTATGGCAAAGCTTTTTTGCAGATTATGAATCTGTGGAGGCATGATGAAAAAGTGAAAAAAATAGTGATGTCCAAACGGCTTGCACAGGTTGCGGCAGATCTTTTGGGAGTGAAAAATGTACGGATCTACCACGACCAGGCATTATTTAAAGAAGTGGGCGGTGGCCCTACTCCATGGCATCAGGACCAGTATTACTGGCCGATAGATACTCATAAAACTATTACGATGTGGATGCCGCTGGTTGATATTGATGTGGATATGGGAATGTTGACTTTTGCTTCCGGATCTCAGAAAAACGGTAGTGTGTTTAATTATGAGATATCAGATGAATCTGAACAGGAATTTGATAAATATGTACGCGATAATAAATTTGAAATAAGCCGTGCTCAGACTATGAATGCTGGTGATGCAACGTGGCACACCGGTTTTACAATTCACAATGCACCCGGCAATCATTCAAATATCAGGCGTGAAGTATTTACCATTATCTATCTTGCTGATGACGCAATAATTACGGAGCCGAAAAATTCATGGCAGAAAAATGATCTTGAGAGATGGCTGATGAATAAAGAAGTGGGAACACTTGCTGATTCTGAATTGAACCCTTTGGTTTTGTAAAAAGGATGTAATTGCCCTCAAAAAAGTAATTATTATGATGAACTAACCTCCCTTCCTGGTAAGGACCCAAGGCTATATTCTGAGGAAGAGAATCTTGAATAAGGTTTGGTGTATCAATACCTGATGCTTGTGTACCGGACGATATTGAAGAAAGGATACCCGGGAATTAGTGAATTTTCGAAGGGGTTTAAAATATAGGTCAATGGTAAAATGTAAAGCAGCTATAACAGACGGCGAGGGAAATTTTTCAATACAGGATATTGAAGTAGATGAGCCTGCTGATGATGAAGTACTGGTTCAGATTAAAGCCGCGGGTATTTGTCATACGGATTATGATTCTCTCCGGTGGGGAAATCAGATAATTCTTGGGCATGAAGGTGCAGGAATCATTGTAAAGAAAGGTAAACATGTAAAAGATCTCGTAGAAGGTGATTCGGTAATTCTGAACTGGGCTATGCCTTGCGGCAAATGTTTTCAATGCATAAATGGTAATGAGAATATTTGTGAGAATAATTCTCCTGTCACCGGGGAAGGCCATGGTGGCCATGCTCATGCCGGAGGAACAATTTTTCAGGGTAAAAATATAGAGCGCTCATTTAATCTCGGAACTTTATCGGAATATACTCTGGTGAAGGAAGGAGCAATCGTAAAAAATCGTTCACTAAAAATGCCTTTTACCGCCGCGGCGATTATCGGTTGTGGTGTGATGACCGGTTATGGCTCGGTGGTAAATGCCGCTAAAGTAAAGCCTTCTTCTTCGGTGGTAGTGATCGGCGCCGGCGGCGTAGGATTGAATGTGATTCAGGCCGCTAAACTTTCTAAAGCAAAAGAAATCATCATTGTTGATATTAATGAGAGCCGTTTTGAAATGGCTAAAAAAATGGGCGCCACTCATAACATCCTCGCCGATAAAAACGATAAAAATTTATTGAAGGCTGCACAAAAAGTAAAGGAGTTGTTGAATGGCAGAGGTGCTGACTATGCTTTTGAGTGTACTGCCGTAGCGGCTTTGGGGGCGGCACCATTGGCTATGGTCAGAAATGCCGGAACGGCTATACAGGTGAGCGGAATAGAGGAAGAGATCACCATTGATATGAATTTATTTGAGTGGGATAAAATTTATATGAATCCCTTATATGGCAAATGCCGCCCACAGATTGATTTTCCCGCCATCATTGATTATTATGAAAATGGGGATTTATTATTGGAAGAACTGGTTACAAAAACATATTCTTTATCGCAACTCGATACGGCATTTGATGATTTACTGGAGGGGAAAAATGCGAAAGGAGTAATAGAATTCAAATAAAAAAATGAAAAAATTCAGGACATTAGAAATTTCGGACCCTACATTTGAGAATGATTTTTTGAGATACATAACTGTTAAGAGTAAAAATCTAAAAGGCCGTGGAGACATTTGTGTTTTTGTTCCTCCGGGAGTAGATGAGATTGCTTCCTGCCCACTGGTTATTTTACTTCATGGAGTGTATGGTAGTTCCTGGAGCTGGACGTTGAGTGGTGGTGTACACATTTCCATTCTGGAAATGATTAAGAATAGATTAATTCATCCAATGGTGATTGCTATGCCTTCTGATGGCTTGTGGGGGGATGGCTCTGCTTATTTGCCACACAGTAATCTCGATTTTGAGAAATGGATTGCCGAAGATGTGCCCGCAGCCATAAAGGAATGTATTCCTTCAGTGAATGACCAGTCCAAAATGTTTATTGGCGGTTTATCAATGGGAGGATTTGGTGCGTTTAAAATTGGAGTAAAGTACCATCGCATTTTTTCAGCGATTGCTGCCCATTCGTCAATTACCAACCTTCAGCAAATGGAATTGTTTGTAGAAGAGGGCCTTCAGGATTATTCACAGGAAGATAAAACGGAGGAGGACGTTTTTGCCACCATCGAAAAATATAAAGATCATCTGCCAGCCATTAGATTTGATTGTGGCACATCTGATCCGCTTTTGGGGGGCAACAGGCTGCTCCATCAACAATTACTGGATATTGGTGTCTTACATGATTATGAAGAATATGAAGGGGCACATGAATGGCCTTACTGGCAGAAACATGTTGAGGGTTCCATGCTTTTCTTTTCGAAATATTTTAAATAGCCGTGAGGGATGATGGATGAACTGTGAACTGAAAGCTGAAAGCTCATGGCTTTATTATGAAGTAAGTAAGCTGCAACCCCTCATATCGCTCATATCTCTTCTGCCCAGCACTTCGAAAGAACCATCCTGGTATATTTTTCCAACATCGTCGGTAGCGAGGAAACAGCAGGAGTATATATTCGCCAGATCAATGATGTTGATCAATCCACTCAAAGGTTTTTCTGTTTTTGATTGTGTGCTGATGGCAAACGGATCGTTGTATTCACGAACCAATACCCTCATCCACGGTGGACAATAAAACAGTCCATTACCTTTTGAATATGCCTGCGAAAGCAATTCCGTCATGCCATATTCAGAATGAATTGTGGGCAGCCCTAGTTTCTTTTTGAGAAGATCATGTACTTCGCGGCGGGTTATTTCTTCTCTTCTTCCTTTCATACCGCCTGTTTCCATTACAATCGTATTTTGTAATTTTATGGAATAATTTTCTACAAAATCGAGGAGGGCAAAAGTAACGCCTATAAGCAGGGTAGGCTGACCTGTAATCTCATTGTGTACCAAAGTGCGGTACAGCTTATCATGGTCGTGTAAGTAAAACCCGCTGCCGGGATGATTGCTTCTTTTGATCAATTCGTGAACCATGGTCACCAGAGAAGAGTTTTCCCTTTCGAGATAGCCGGGCAATAACCCGAGGATACACCAATCGGCAGGATTGCCGTAAAATAAATGGAATGCTTTTAGAAAACTTTTTTGATAAAGCGACGCGCTTTTTACAAAATGTCTGCTGGTATTTTTGCCGGTAGTACCACTGCTTTCAAAAACAATCTCAGGCTCAAATGCAGTGGTAGCAATATGATGTGTTTTGAAAAAGGAAATGGGCAGATAAGGGATCTTTTCCACAGAATCCACGTTGGCGGGGATGACCCCAATGGAATCCGTATATTTTTTATACAATTCATTTTGTGTATATTGGAAAGAAAATATCTCTAACGCCCATTGAACAAAATTGTAATAGGTGGCATCGAAAATTTTATTTTCCCAGTTCGGTATTTGTAACTTTTTATTCAGTTTTTAATAATTAAATTTGAAAAATTAAAACACAAAGATGCGATACACTATTCTATTTGCAATATTCTTGTTTGTAACGTTTATATCCTGTAAAAAGGAAACAGTTTCTTCAACCCCTACTTTGAAGTTTGAAAAAGTAAGTACAACTGAACTTCATCCCAATGGAGTGATCACATTTACTTTATCATTTACCCACAAAGGAGATTTCAACGGAACCCTTCTTGTTCAGGAAATTGTTCCTAAGTGTACAGATAATATAATGGATTCTATTAATTCGCCTTATGATTTGCCTTCCTTTCCTGCCAGTCAAAATAATAAAGGAGAGATCACAGTTACGTACGGTTACAATGTTACAGGATACAGTCCGGTATCGCAACCCAAATGCTCTCCAAGAAATGATACGGCGGTTTTCCGGTTTGTTTTAAAAGCGGATTCAACACATATCAGTGACACAGTATCTTCTCCACAGGTGATTATTTATGCTCAATAATTAATTATAGTGCTGATTAAAAAATCTCTGGAATTTATTTTATTCGGAAGTATTTTTATTGCTGCCTGTGCGGTGAGTTTTTGCATGGAAACAAATATTCTTCTGGGAGCTCCTTTGAATTCATTTAGTTTTTATTGTTTTGTTTTCGGGGCTACACTGGTACAGTACAACCTGCATTACCTTGTAAAAAAAGTGGCATTCAGAAACTCAGAAAGGCTCGACTGGTCTCGAAAGAATAAGAAGACTCATCTTGTATTGTTGATGATCGGCTGCATGCTTATTCTATTTAGTTTCTTCAGCTTTCATTTACATCATTTTATGATCCTGATAGGGCTGGGGTGCATAGCTTTTTTATATTCCTTCCCTTTTCTCCCCTTCGGGAAAAAGAAGCGTATTAAAGAGTATGGATTTTTAAAAATCATTACACTGTCTTTGCTATGGACATTGGTTACCGTATGGTTTCCAGTGAATGATATGGAGGTAGATACCTCTCTTTTCATTTTTGTTTTTGTGAAAAGATTTATATTCATGTTTGTACTTTGTTTGCTCTTTGATATGCGCGATATTGAAATTGACGATAAGGAGAAGATCAATACGCTCGCTGTGATCCTGGGATCACGGAAATCCTATCGTTTATCCTATCTTTTACTATTGCTGTTTGTGGTGTTATCGTTGGCGCAATATCTCTATTTGCCTCAGGCTGGTTTCCTGGCAGCCATGCTTATTTCTGCGTTATTTACTTTTGTTACAGTGGAGTTTACCAAAAAATACAATTCAGATTTTATTTATCTCGCCGGTATTGACGGCATGATGATCTTACAGGCCATCCTCGTGTATGTATTCACTTTAAAACTTTAAATTTGCAGTTTATAAAAAATAATTTCAATTTTTTAAAATGGCAAAAGTAAAAAAATCACCTTTCAGTATCAGCGATCAATCAATGGAGTTTTTAAAAACTTATATGAGCATGGCTTCTCCGGTAGGTTCTGAATCAGCAGGACAAAAAGTGTGGCTTAATAATATAAAAAAGTATGTGGATACTACATTTACCGACCCTTATGGAACAGCAGTGGGGGTGATCAATTCCGGTAAAAATTTTAAAGTGGTGATAGAAGCTCACGCCGATGAAATAAGCTGGTTTGTAAATTACATTACTCCTGAGGGATTTATTTACTTGAAAAGAAACGGAGGAGTAGATCATCAGATAGCGCCTTCACAGCGAGTATTAATCCATGGGAAAAAAGGTGCTGTAAAAGCCGTTTTTGGCTGGCCGGCTATTCATACCCGACATGGCGGAAGCGATAAAGAGCAGCAACCCAAAGTGGAAAACCTTTTTCTCGATTGCGGTGCAAGGAGTAAAAAGGAAGTGGAAAGCCTAGGTATTCATGTAGGTTCGGTAGTAACCTATACGGAGGGTTTTGAGGAATTGGCTTACGGAAACTATATTGGCCGTGCATTTGACAATCGTATCGGCGGATTTATGATTGCAGAAGTAGCGAGATTACTAAAAGAGAACAAAAAAACAATCCCTTATTCTTTATATGTGGTGAATGCAGTGCAGGAAGAAATAGGTTTGCGTGGTGCAGAAATGATAGCAAGAAGGATAAAACCGGATGTTGCCATCATTACCGATGTTACCCATGATTCCACTACTCCGATGATCAATAAAAATGTGCAGGGAGAGTGTTCCTGTGGTAAAGGGCCTTCATTGACTTATGGCCCGGCAGTACACAATAAATTGCTGGCATTGATACAGGATACTGCTACAAAAAATAAGATTCCATTTCAACTGGCTGCAGTAAGCCGCAGTACCGGTACGGATACTGATTCCTTTGCTTATGCCAATGATGGCTGCCCGTCGGCATTGATTTCAATACCATTACGCTATATGCACACGACTGTTGAAATGTTGCATAAGGACGATGTTGAGAATACCATCCGGCTTATTTATGAAAGCTTGCTGGCATTATCACCTAAGACGAATTTGAGTTATTTTTAATAAGGCGAATTAAAAAATGAGAACACAAATTTTTTTGGAAAAAATTATTGACTCCAACCTATACTGATTTTGGTGAAGATAGTGTGATGTTCCAATTATAGGGTTTGAAGTCAGGAGAATCTTTTAAAGATATGCCTACGGCAAATGAAGGTGGTTTTGTAGGAGATGTTCTAATTAGCTGGTTATGGAAAAAGAAATCCTTTTAGAAGCTTATCGTTTAATGTGTACCGCGGGTGCTATGGCTAAGACGTATGAAGCCAACCGACAGGTTTGCAAGTATGTGCATTCCACTTCCCGTGGCCATGAAGCAATTCAACTTGCAACTGCTTTTCAATTATTGCCCTGCGATTATGTAAGCCCTTATTACCGTGATGAAAGTTTGCTACTCGGGCTTGGATTTTCTCCCTATACTTTAATGTTACAATTACTTGCCAAGGCAGATGATATCTTCACCGGCGGAAGAGAATATTATTCTCACCCGAATTATCGTGGCGATGACAAACCAACCATCATTCACCAGAGTAGTGCAACCGGAATGCAGGCGATACCTGCAACAGGGATTGCACAAGGATTACAATATTTACAGAAAATACAATCCCCCCTCTTTCGGAGAGGAGCAGGGGGTGAGTCGCCAGTAGTGATTTGTTCGCTCGGTGATGCAAGCTTAACAGAAGGCGAAGTGAGTGAAGCATTTCAGGTGGCTGTTTTAAAAAAACTTCCCATCATTTACCTTGTTCAGGATAATGACTGGGGGATCAGTGTAACTTCTTCCGAAGCACGAACAATGAATGCTTCTGAATTTGCAAAAGGCTTCAAAGGATTACAACGTATAAGCATAGATGGTAGTGATTTTTCTGAGAGTTATGAAGTGATGGAAAATGTGATTGCTCAGGTAAGAGATAATTCTGAACCGTTTTTAGTTCATGCGAGAGTTCCGCTACTTGGGCATCATACAAGTGGTGTACGCAAAGAATTTTACCGCACGGAAGAAGACCTTGCAAAACATGCCAAAGAAGATCCGTTCCCCAAATTGAAAGAACGTTTACTTCATCTCGGTATGGAGGAAAAGGATTTGAATGAGATTGAAACAATTGCTATGAACTCTGTAGCAGAACAATTTGAGAGAGCCAGATTGGCTCCTGAACCGGATGCTTCAAAAGTGGAAGAACACATTTTTGCCCCAACAAATGTTATTACAGAAGCAGGTGAACGTAATCCTGCGGGAAAAGAAAAGATAATAATGGTAGATGCTGCGCTATTCGCCATTCGTGAAATTATGGAAGATTTCCCTGAAGCGGTTTTGTATGGTCAGGATGTAGGGCGCAGGCTGGGCGGTGTTTTCAGAGAGGCAGCTACCCTCGGCGAACAATTTGGCGATCATCGTGTTTTTAATACGGCCATTCAGGAAGCCTACATTATTGGTTCTACTGTGGGCATGAGTGCAACAGGAGTAAAACCTATTGTGGAAGTGCAGTTTGCAGATTATATCTACCCGGGCTTGAATCAACTGGCGACTGAAGTTGCCAAGAGTTGTTTTTTAAGTTGCGGAAAATTTCCGGTACGAGCAGTGATCCGTGTGCCTATAGGCGCGTATGGCGGTGGGGGCCCTTACCACAGCGGAAGTGTAGAAACCTTATTACTTTCTATCAAAGGGATAAAAATTGCTTATCCATCTAATGCGGCTGATATGAAAGGATTAATGAAAGCAGCTTTTCTTGATCCCAATCCCGTCATCATGCTGGAACATAAGGGACTTTACTGGAGCAAAGTCCCGGGAACGGAAGATGCAAAATCCACAGAGCCTTCCCGCGATTATATATTACCATTAGGCAAAGGGAACCTCGTTTTGAAAGCCGACGAAAGCAAAATAAAAAATGGCGAGAGCTGTTGTATCATTACTTATGGCATGGGGGTTTATTGGGCAAAAAATGCCGCAAAAAAATTCCCCGGACAAGTTGATATTATTGATTTGAGAACTTTATTTCCATTAGATGAAGAGTTGATTTTTTCAACTGTAAAGAAACATGGAAAATGCCTGGTTCTTACGGAAGAACAGCAAAATAATTCCTTCGCAGAAGCGCTTGCAGGCCGTATTTCAAAAGAATGTTTCCGGTTTCTTGATGCACCGGTAGAAGTGCTTGGAGCGTTAAATCTTCCGGCAGTTCCAATGAATGTTGTTTTGGAAAATGCCATGTTGCCAAATGAAGCGAAAGCGAGTAAAGTGATTAATAAATTATTGAGTTATTAGATTTACCTTATCCAACCCTATCTCCTGAAAGGGTAAGAAAAGAAAGTATGAATGGTTTTATTTACCAATTAACTAATCAACTAATAAACCAGTTATAGTTCGCAAGGGGCAAATTAGTGAGTTATATTTCGTAGATGAAAAGTTTTCTTTTCCATACAGGCAATTAGAGTCAATATCCTGGTGGTCATTTCTTTCTTCTATTGCTCCGCAAAAGTTTTTTTACCCCATAGGATTAAAACGTTCACTGCTAATAACTAAATTCTAATCCATTTAATCCAACGGGGTAAACACAAAGGCACAAAGAGCACGAAGGAAAAATACTTCGCGTTTTTATAATAAAACTGTGAGTTTTTTCAAATTGAAGACTCACGGTTTCGCCCCTTTTACAGTATAACTAATGCCCCAATTAACCAGCTAACCAATAAACCTCTTCAGTAAACGAGTCTTCCTATCGGCAGATATACAAATATCCGCTGCTCCCATTTTATCTTTTTAAGACAATTATGTTTTATCTATTCAGGACTTTCCCATCATAAAAAACATAGCAATAGCGGCTGACCCCATGGCTAAAAAAGTGATCCATAAAATTATTTTTGAAAGTAATCCACTTTTATATTCCGCCATGATATTTTTGTTAGAAGATATTTTTATAATGAGAAAAATGAGTGGTACTGCCGCTACTCCATTTAAAACTGCCGAATAAACTAACGCTTTGACAGGATTGATCCCTACAAAATTGATGATAAGTCCAATCAATGTTGCAATTGTTATAACACCATAAAATCCATGCGCTCTTTTTAATTTTAAATTCAGCCCCGATTCCCAGTTTATAGCTTCGGATACTGCATACGCAGCAGAACCTGAGAGAACAGGTACCGCCAGAAATCCTAATCCGATGATGCCTATTGAGAAAATGAGTTTGGATAAATAACCTGCATGTGGAAAGGAATGGACTAATGGCTCAAGCGCTTTAGCCGCATCAGCAGCGGTATTTATATCTGTTATACCGCTGTTGTGCAGTACTGTCCCCGCTACTACCAATATGCTCCAGGTCGTAATTTCGGAGATGATCATTCCTGCATTGTTATCAATCCGCATAGAGCGGATATTGCTTTTTCGAATAGAAGGCAATCCGTTTTTCAGCCAATTTTTTTCTTTTACTTCTTCTACTTCCTGCGATGTTTCCCAAAAGAACATGTACGGAGAAATGGTAGTTCCTAAAACGCCTGTTATAATAAAAAAGAAGGCAAAACTAAATTCAATATGAGGGATAAAAGTTGCTTTCAGAACTGTAAGCCATGGCATTTGTACAATAAAAACAGTGACAGGATAAGCGAGTAAGGAGAGTGCCAGCCATTTTAATATTCTGGCATATACTTTATAAGTGGTAAATATTTCGAGAATTAAAATGCTGGCAGTAAAGAGCAATGTCCATACGGCAAAAGGGAATGGGATTATTAATTTGGCGGCTGCAGCCATCGCGCCTATATCTGCGCCTATATTGATCACGTTGGCAACTACTACAAGGCCTACCACTGAGTAAAGGATTTTTTTATTGTAATGTTCTTTTACGATGGCGGCGATGCCTTTGCCGGTTACCATCCCGATTCTTGCACAGGCTTCCTGCACGCCCATCATGAAAGGGAGCATATAGAAGGCGGTCCATAATTGTCCATAACCAAACTGGGCGCCGGTTTGTGAATAAGTGGCAATGCCGGAGGGATCATCATCAGCAGCACCGGTAGTAAGCCCCGGCCCGAGGACGGATAAAAATTTCAGGAATTTATTTCGCTTGACTTTAGGCCTCGTTTCCTGAGTCATTTTGATGGATTAAGGATGTAAGATAAGTAAATAGCAAAAAGATAGATTATCTTATTTTATGGAATCATTCATATTTTGATGTGAGGATATTTTGTGGCCGTGTTTTAGTTGAGATAAATAAAATTCCACTCTGATAACCTCAGAATATTATGGCTCACAAGAAATACCAAGGAAACGCTCAATGAACTATTAGTCCATTGAAACTAACGGAGAATCTTGTTTTCAACTCTGTTGAAGTGGAATACAGGACTCTTTAGAAATGAGTGTTTAAAAAAGCGAATTGATCCGATAAAAATCTGGATACTCCTGCTTTTCAAATTATTAATATGTAGCCCTTCCCAATCTTTTATTAATGATGGGTTTCATTTTCTCGCTAACTCTTTCGCTCACCATTCCATTGAAACGTAAAGCAGGAATACTTTTAACAGACATATTCATTCTCAGGGATCGATCTTTGGACATCCTTTCCTGCGCAGAAATACGGGGAAACGTCCCTGTAGAAATATAACTGAATATTTTTGTAAGGTTATCGTCATTCTTGTTATCACCCCAGGGGACGTTCACAAAATCAGTGGCATCGGCATCAGGAGTTAAACCGGTAAAGTAACCTCCCTGGTTATTAGCATTTTTTGTTTCAAAATTGATTGCATATAAATCAGCAAGGTCTTTTTCTATTCCATTGGGAAAGTCAGAAAGGTGGAATGTGAAGAAGCCGACCGGTTTACCGTAAGTAGTTTTGCCTACTAATTTTACAGACATATATGGCTTAAGATTGTTGATAGTTAATTCGCTTGCTGAAGCGGTTCCGCTTCCTCCGATGAAAAATATATTATCGAGATTTAAGGACCCCGTTGTGCTAAATAATACTTTATTCGGGAGGTCGCTTACATTAGCAGTCATTTTATTATTGTATAAATAATGATACATCTCTTTTCCGTTGGCAGACATAGGAGCAATCAGATTGTCTATATACTCTGTTGTGGCAACGGAACCACCTCCATTATACCTAAGGTCAACTATTAATGATTTAATACCTGAAGAGACGAATTTTCCAAATACTCTGTCAAGTTCCCGTTTGGTAAGGGTAGGACCATTATTGTTTTGAACATTAGCGAAGGTGTTGAATACAAAATAACCTACATTTTTACCCCCTACATTATAAACAGTATCAAACAGTACCGGATTAATGTCATACACGGCTTTGGAAAGTGTGGAAGTTTGTGTGCTTCCGTCTGGCTTTTTAAAGGTAAAGGATGCTGATGCAGCATAATACACTGCGTTGACTACTCCGTTTACATTAGGGCCATTGCTGCCATCGTAGGCAACGGAGTTACCGTTAATAGCGGTTATTTTCCAACCCCTTAAAACACCGGATTTTCCTGCCGGTGAATTTTTATCAGCATAAAGCACATATAAAGTAGTATTGGTGGGTGTGCCATCGCCTGCATAAGTAACCTGCATTCCTAAATCACCGGCAACGCCTCCTTGTATTTCGTCAGCAACAGTACCCAATTTATCAAGGAAACTATATTTGTCGTAAGGATTTCCTGTAGAGGGATTAATTGCATAAGTTTTCATTTTATTTAAAAGGACTTCTGCAGAATCATAGTCAGAACTTAAAGGGTCCAGCTTGGGGACTTTATCGTACCAGTAGTAAGTTGGCACATCGTTACTGGAATCCCGGCCTCCATCTACGAAACTTACCTGCATGGTACGGTACATAAGATAGGTTAATGAATCGGCATCTGACAACTGTTTGGGGGTATTATTATTATTGTTGTTATTATCCGAATCAGATTTGCTATGGTCTTTCTTACAGGAAGAAACAACCATTATGATTGCTATAATAAAAAGGAACGGGTACAAATAATTAAAAGTGATTTTTTTCATATTAGTGGTTATCAGTTTGCAAAATAAAGAATTTATCAATCATTTTTCATTTTTTCCTCAGTTTTTCACATTCCGGTTACTGATTGTTATCAGATTGCTAAAGCCTCTTTCTTTTTAGCCGGTATGGGAAGGGTTTAGGTAGTATGGAGAATATCTCCTAAACAATCTGGAGGTACTTTTAATGTAATCATCAAGAAATTGAAATAAGATATCCGCCTGACTATTTGTTTCCGATCGCCTTTTTTAATTCCACCCGTATCAAATTGTTTTATAGGTTAATACTGCTTTCTTTTTTAATTGTCTTTATAGGGAATGTTGAATCTAAGAAGCGCCTTTCCAGTTTCATTTTATGGCATGTCGGTTTTATAAACAGTTTCAGTAGCATTGTAAGTGGCACTTCCCTTTATACAAGCCCATACCAGAGCACCTTGAGCGTATAAGTAAGTAACCATGATTAGGGATCCTCCATAAGGCACTGTTACGTAAAATTTATTGATGCCCAAAATACTATCGGAGACCACAAAAGACACGGCGCCGCTCAATAGTAGCACAGCAGAGGGTTTGGGCAAATGAGGGGCAAGCAGGTAAGCGGTATATAACATACTGGTGATCACGAGAGAATAGATGATCACGGGAATTTTTAGATCGTAGAGATAGGGAAAGAGCGGCCATAGAAAAGCAGCTAGATACAGTATAATAATGAATAAGCCTGGCTTGGCAAAAGTAAATTTTCCACCGGCCTTTTTTAATTCTTTTACGAATAAAATCACATAAAAAATGTGAGCTATCAAAAATGCAATCAACCCAAATATGAAAAAGGTTCCGTTCCTGAAAACGAATAATAGAAACGTATCTCCGACCCATGAAAATACCAGAGCAAGGAATAATATTTTTCTGTTGGGAAAGTCTGTCAGAATGAGGGAGGCAATCATTAATGGAATCAATAAAACCGGTTTTAAATAAAAGGTAGCATCTTGCCAGTTCAAGAGCGTACCAAGCAGATATATAATGGCAAGTACACAGAAGATAAGTAGGGATTTAGAAGTAGCTTTCATGCAGTAATTTTATTTTTTATCGTAGTTCAGATAGTTGGGAATGTATTATTGGTACGAATAGATGTGAGTTTATCTTCTTTGCTAAATGAGTAAATAAACACAGCACTTATTAAAACGGATGCAACCAGATAGGCCGCTATCAGAAACGTGATACCTTCGAAATATTTTGTTGCACCAAACCAATCATGTTGTGAGTACAGAAAATAAAATCCCAAAACAGCCTTCATGGATTCCCATATAACGGCAGATGAATTTTTGTCCATCAAATCGGTGTATGCATATACCATTATAAAAATAAAAGCGCCATACCAGTATATATAAGCGCCATTCAGGGAATTGATGTAGGCAATGTTTCCAAAGAAATAACTGATCAGGATCAATAATATCAGAAGCTGTGTCCAACACCAATACTGCAATACAGAAGATGTTGCCGGGCGGTATTTGTCAAAATGATTTACATCTTCAATTTTATACACGGGGTATTTTTCTGTCACATCATCTGGGCGCCATCCCAATGGCATCAACCATATCCGTAATTTATCTTTCCATTTTTTGGTATGCCATGCATCCTGAGTGAGAAGCCATACATGCTGAAAATTTATTTTGATAGGGTTCCACGTCTGCACCGGCCTTGTTACGCCATACACTGGTTTCAACTCTTTAAGTTCCGGCTGAAAGGTTCCGAAAAGTTTATCCCAGAAAATAAATATTTGCGAAAAGTTTTTGTCCAGGTAGATGGAGTTGATGGCATGATGTACTCTGTGATGAGAAGGGGTTACAATAATATGTTCCAGCAATCCCATTTTGCGGATGTGTTGGGTGTGGTACCAGAACTGTGCAAATAAGTGTAAGGGGGCTACAATTGCTATTACCATCGGCGGTACACCTAATAAAGCAGCCGGTAATAAAAAGATGGTGAATAACCTTATAAATCCGGATATGCTCTGTCGTAAAGCACAAGCCAGATTATACTCTTCGCTGCTATGGTGTATAATATGGTTGTTCCAAAAAATGTTGTAAGTATGTTGTATGCGATGAACCCAATAGCCTGCGAAATCCAATACTATAAAAGCAATGGCATAAGTAAGAAAAGTATTTTTTACATGAATGATGGCCAGCTTATCTGCAAGCCATCCATAACTAATGATAGCGAGGCTAAGGCCCAGCACATCTTTGGTGACATTGGTTACCCCGCTGCTGAGACTGCTGATCATATCCATATTGAATACCGTGTCGTTGCCTTTGTGCACCCCATACCATTTTTCAAACAAAACAAGAAGAAGGAATGCGGGCATAGCAATCAATAATATTTTCCCATAAACTTCCATGAAAAGTTTTCTCAAATTTATTGATTTTACGAATAAAATTGGTTGTGAAATTTTTTTCCTGCTAATTAATATTTTTATGTACTAAAAATTTTGAAACCTTAGTAGAAAAGTTAGTTCATATTACGTCCACCTTATTTTGATCCTGCTTCCCTAAAAGGCTTTATGGTTTTTTGATAGAATTTGATAAATCCTCCTATTCTTCCTGAAAACTCGTTTTTCAATAATGCGCAGTTTGATTAAGAATGTATTTACAAACTTTATCAATATCCGGATCTGTTAAATTAGAAGGTGATAAGGTTGAATCATTGAGATACTTTTTTTCTACTAAGGTTATTGAAGATAAATTGAAAAACCTTATTAAAATTCTTTAGAAGTAACATCAAAAAAAGTGATATACTCGGCACATCAAAATAGTAATTAGCCCGTTTTTTGCATATATCAAGTTTCTTTTTCCTTTTTGTGGAAATCCTTTTCGCAGTTTACAGATGGTAAAATATTTTTTGGTTAAACTAAATTAATTAGTATTTTTGCTCTAAACAAATTAGTCAGTTATGTCATTAGCAGGCCGCAACTTAAAATATTTACGTAAACTCCGTGGATGGACACAGGAGGAATTCGCCACCAAGCTGGGAATTAAACGCTCACTCATCGGAGCTTATGAAGAAGAAAGAGCTGATCCCCGCCTGGATGTATTGGAAGTGATCAGTGAGATCTTCAAAGTTACTCTTGATGAACTTCTTTTACAGGAACTCAATGAGGTAAAGGGAAGTAGCTATCTTGCCAAGAGAAGGCAAATGAAAATGATGAGTGCCGATAGAAATGTAATTCATTTCGTACCGGTAAAAGCAGCGGCAGGTTATCTTGCCGGCTATGCGGATAGCGAGTTTATTGATGAGTTGAATACGTTTACATTGCCGATGCTGTCGGGTGGCAGCTACCGGGCTTTCGAAATTATAGGAGACAGCATGATGCCTACCCCGAGTGGAAGCGTTATAGTGGGGGAAAAAGTAGAGAATATGGAAAGTGTAAAAAATAATGCTGCTTATATTGTAGTAAGTAAAAGTGAAGGAATTGTTTATAAACGGGTAGTAAAAAATAATAAGAATAAAAATAAATTGACTCTTGTAAGTGACAATCCTGCATTTCAACCGTATCAGGTACAATCGGCTGACGTGTTGGAAATGTGGCAGGCACAGGCAATCATCAATAAAGTAACCCGCCATCAGAGATGGGATGTGGATTCTCTGGTAAACCTGGTGAGCAATCTGCAGGATCAGGTAAGTACTTTGAAAAAGAGGATGAATTAAAGATTTGAGTTAAGTTTGTATTTAATCCTTGGGTTTAGCTTCTTGTAAGTGGGAACTCTTTTAAACATATTATTAATAATTAAAAAAGACAACTATGATTAAGTTACAGATTATCGGCAATCTTGGTGGAGATTGCACTCAAAACGAGGTTAGCGGCAAAACAGTAATTAATTTTAATGTTGCCCATTCTGAAAAATTTAAAGATTCTACAGGTAATTTGGTAACAAGAACTACCTGGGTTCGTTGTGCTTACTGGACAGACAGGCCAGCGATAGTGCCTTATTTGAAAAAAGGGCAGTTGGTCTATGCAGAAGGTTCTCCTGAAGCAGACGGTTACCTTAGTAAGGAAAACCAGCCTGCGGCCACATTGAAGATGAGGGTTCGTAACATACAACTCCTCGGAGGAAAAACAGATGATAGTCCATCTGATAATAGTAATCCCGGATATTCTTCTTCGACTTCATCATCAAATGATTATCAGCAGCATGCACAGGTTGCAGTTGAGGAACCAGCGGACGATTTACCGTTTTAACATATTTGCATTGTTTTTGTTTTGCGGCTCATGTATTTGAGCCGCTTTTTTTATTTTCATAAGTCTATGGATGTATTACCTTTAAAAAATGATGGTAAACCGGACAAGATGGAGATTAGCCATGCTGAAGTGGAAAAAATATCATTATGCACACTCCATCTGCTCACATAAAAGAAATATTTCCGATGAAAAAATACGTTTGGGTGTTTTGTATTTTAGGCTTTTTATCTTCTCCGGCTTTAGCACAAAACAATGATTCAAAATATGTTAATCCCTTTATTGGAACCGGCGGCCATGGTCATACTTTCCCCGGTGCAGTGCTCCCGCATGGCATGGTGCAGCTAAGTCCTGATACGCGTTTGGAAGGATGGGATGGTTGTAGTGGATACCATTATTCCGATCATTATATTTATGGATTTAGCCATACTCATCTTAGTGGAACCGGTGTGAGTGATTATGGCGATATTCTTTTGATGCCCATGGTGGGTAATCCTTCACCGGATAATAAAGTGTATGGCTCTGAATTTTCTCATCAAAATGAAAAGGCATCCGCCGGGTACTATTCCGTAAAGCTGGATAATGGGAATATTTTAGCTGAGTTAACGGCTACCAACAGGGTGGGAATGCATCGCTATACTTTCCCAAAATCTGAGACGGCTAATGTGATCCTCGATTTGAATCATAGAGATAAAGTTTTGGAAAATTCCATTCACATTCTTGACAGTGTAACGATTACGGGTATGCGAAGGAGTAGTGCCTGGGCTACGAATCAGTATGTTTATTTTTATATGAAATTTTCGAAACCATTTTTCAAAGAGGGGGTTTATTTGAATGATATAGAAACTCCGCATATCAGTTCTTTTACTTCTGGAAAACAGATCATAAAGGCTTATTTTCAATTTCATGCAAAGGCCAATGATCCTTTGCTGATGAAAGTTGCCATCTCACAGGTAAGTGTTGATGGGGCCAAAAGGAATATGGATAAGGAATTGCCGGGATGGAACTTTGATGAGGTAAAAAAGAAAGCTGCCGCTGAATGGGATAAAGAGTTGGGGCGAATAGAAATAAAAGGAGGAAGTGATATACAAAAAATCACTTTTTATACAGCGCTTTATCATGCAATGACTGCGCCTTATCTTGCGAGCGATGTGGATGGTCAATACCGTGGCCGTGACAATAAGATCCATACTGCCGAAGGGTTTGATTATTATACTGTATTTTCTTTGTGGGATACTTATCGCGCCGCCAATCCTCTATATACCATCATTGACCGTAAAAGAACGCTTGATTATATAAAAACATTTTTACTTGAATATCAGCAAGGCGGAAGATTACCTGTATGGGAGCTTAGCAGTAATGAAACAGATTGCATGATTGGTTATCATTCTGTACCGGTGATTGTGGATGCCTTTATGAAAGGCATCAATGGTTTTGATAAAGAACTTGCTCTGGAAGCAATGAAAAAAAGCGCCAACTGGAAACATTATGGATTGCCCGCTTATATTAAGAAGGGGTTTATAGAAACAGGCGATGATAATGAAAGCGTATCTAAAACACTGGAATATGCTTTTGACGACTGGTGCATTGCTCAGTTTGCAAAAGCAATGGGGAATAAAGAAGATTATAGTACGTATATCAAGAGGGCACAATCCTATAAGAATTTACTGGATCCTCAAACCGGGTTTATGCGCCCACGGATTAATGGCGACTGGCTTACCCCTTTTGATCCACGCGAAGTGAATAATAATTATACCGAGGCGAATTCGTGGCAGTATTCATTTTATGTACCACAGGATATTAACGGCTATACATCCCTGTTAGGTGGGAGAAAGAAACTTGAGGCCAGGCTGGATAGCTTGTTTACAGTTACCAGCGAGACCACGGGTCGCGATCAGTCTGACATTACAGGCCTTATCGGGCAATATGCCCATGGGAATGAGCCAAGCCATCATATTATTTACTTGTATGATTTTGCAGGCGCTCCATGGAAGGCACAGCAAAAAGTACATCAGGTAATGAATGAAATGTACCAGGATGATCCCAATGGCCTTGCGGGGAATGAAGACTGCGGACAGATGAGTGCCTGGTATGTAATGAGTGCATTAGGGTTTTATATGGTAACACCCGGTTCCAATGAATACATGATAGGTACGCCTCAATTCCCTGAAGCAATTATCCATCTTGAGAATGGAAAAACATTTACAATAAAAGCAAAGAATGTAAACAATCAGAATTTTTATATTCAATCGGCAGCCCTTAACGGTAAAGCCTATACGAAATCTTTTTTTCTCCAGAAAAATCTTGCAAATGGAGGAACCCTTTCATTTATAATGGGTAATAAGCCCTCTTCATTCGGAACGAAAATATTACCTTCTACTTCCATAAAAGAGGATTTGATTGTAATCAATCCGGTGATAGAAGGGGGAAATGAGATGTCCTATTCCGGTGCTAAAACCCTCAGAATCACCTGCAATGAACCGGATGTGAAAATATATTACAGCATCAACGGGCAATACCCTGATCCTGATTCATCTTACACTTTTGAGTATAAGTCTCCCATTGAAATCGCCAATAGCTGCACCATCAATGCACTGGCTGTTACTGCCGATCATAACAGGAGCAAGGTTACCACTTCAAAATTCCACCACAGGTACAATGCGTATTCTGTTATTTCGACTACGCCTGTGGAACAGCAGTATGACGGGGGCGGCAAGGATGCTTTGGTGGATGAAATAAAGGGTACCCCTAACTGGCGCATGGGCAATCACTGGCAGGGATTTCAGATCAATGATATGCAAGTAGTGATTGATCTGGGTAAAGTGAAAAATATTTCGAAAGTAGCTGCCGGATTTTTACAGGATTCGCGCGCATGGATTATCATGCCCCGGGAAGTGACTGTCGAGACTTCTCTTGATGGAAAAACTTTTACTCAGGTTTATTCAGGAAAAGATTTCCTCCCTATAAAAGATTTTAAAGTACAGAGGAAAGAAGTAGATGCAGAATTTACTCCGGTAGCTGCTCAATATGTGCGTGTGAAAGCGGTTCAGTATGGCAAACTTCCCTCATGGTTTGAGGAAGGTGGAGGCGGAGACAGCCACATTTTTTGTGATGAAGTGAGCGTGAAGTGAGATAAAAAATAAATTGGAGAACAGTCCTCAGGATTCTGCTATTATTTATTCCCCTTCCATTTCCTGTGCCCATTTATCTCTATCGTCCGGACTGAATTTCCATGGAGCGAAATTATTTTCAATATTACTAAACATATTATTCCATTCGGCGGGAGCGTTGCTCTCTTCCATTACGAGAGACCGGCGCAACTCGAAAATGATATTCAACGGGCTGATGCTCACCGGACATTCTTCCACACAGGCATTGCACGAGGTACAGGCCCTTAATTCCTCAACGGTGATATAGTCATGTAAAAGGGTTTTACCATCATCTTTAAAAGTGCCGTTTTCTTTGATGTTGTTTCTCACATCTTCCATGCGGTCGCGGGTGTCCATCATAATCTTTCTGGGGCTTAATAATTTCCCGGTCATATTTGCGGGGCAGGCAGCAGTACACCTTCCACATTCTGTACAGGTATAAGCATCTAATAAATTTTTCCAGCTTAAATCAAATACATCTTTGGCTCCAAATTTTTGTGTGGGTGCCTCACTATTGGCAGGTGCCAGTTCGGGCTTGAACATATATTCTACTTCCTGCTCTACATTTTTCATGTTTTTCATTTCTCCTTTGGGAACAAGTGGCTTGTAATATGTATTTGGAAAAGCCAGCAGGATATGAAAATGTTTGCTGTAAGGGAGATAATTCAGGAAGGCAAAAATACCGGTGATGTGTAGCCACCAGCAGGTACGTTCAATACCTATTAATGCAGATGTTTGTAAATGTTGCATTGAATGAGCAAGGAATCCCGAAAGAATAAAATTTCCATGATCAGCATAATGTGGATTCCCCTGCAATTGCAAAGCCCTGTCTGCAGAATTCATAGTAAGAAACAGGCTCATTAAAATTATTTCAGTGATCAGAATCAGATTGGCGTCGGTGTGAGGCCATCCTTTAAGGTCGCGGTTAAAAAAACGCTTCAGCTTTAAAACATTTCTTCTTATTAAAAAAACTACGCAGGCGGCTAAAACCCCGATGGCCAGTATTTCAAAAAAATCAATTACGAAAGTATAAAGACCACCTAATGGTTCCGCAAACATACGGTGAGTACCAAAGATACCGTCCAGCACTATTTCCAGAACTTCGATGTTGATAATAATAAATCCTGCATAAATCACAAAATGCATGATGCCTACCAGCGGGTAACGAAACATTTTCTTTTGGCCTAAAGCCAGTAGAAATACATTTCTCCATCGTGCACGTTTATTGTCGGATAGGTCTTCATCGTGGCCTAAATTAATATTGTCAATAATCTCTTTTATTTTTTTGTAAAAAAGATAAACGGCAAAGCCGGTAAGGATGATAAATAATATCTGCTGTACGAGGTGCATAATTTAGAAATAGATTGCTAAGATAAAGTAAATATGGGAAGCCGGATGATGGCATGCATTTCAAGTAATATTTTTTTTAGCCTTACCCTCTTTATCACTTATCCTGTTGATGAGAAGAAGAATGTAGCTTAGTATCTTTTATCTACCGGATCCGATATCCATCAGGATGAATGCACCTTTTCATTCTTCTTTTGCATTGTAGTGCTTAAATTGTAAATTGCTTTCTCTTAAACTGATTATTCATTTATGCCCGCACATTTTATTCTTTCTAAAGAAATAGCGTACAGAAAAATCCATCGGATGGCGTACGAAATAGCAGAACAAAATATCAATGAAAAGCAAATCATACTCGCCGGTATTAAGAAGAGTGGCAGCATTATCGCGCAGGCTCTGTTTACATTTTTGAAGAATATATTTAAAGGAGAGATCGTTGTGATAGAAATTTCAATTGATAAGAAGGATCCTAAAAAAATCTCTCTTTCTGAGAAGATCAATTTTGATAATAAGATCATTATTGTTACTGATGATGTGGCCAACAGTGGAAAAACCCTATTGTATGCTATGAGGCCTTTTCTTGATTTTTATCCAAAAAAAATACAAACTCTGGTACTGGTGGAAAGAAGCTATAAGGAATTTCCTGTATCTCCGGATTATGTAGGCCTCTCGGTTTCTACAGCGCTTACCGAAAAAATAATTGTAGAAACTTCTAAGGGTGAGATTGAAGGTGCACGGCTGGCTGCCTTATCCTAAATGTTCGCTGATTACCAGAAAACCGATTAAGATAAGCAGGATGATTAGTATGATGGCGAAATAAAGCCAGGGCATATCTTTTATGCGACGTTTTTCTTTGGCGTTTTTCTTTTTTTGCAATTGCTTTTGCAAAAGATGATTGAGTTCTTCTGCCAGCGTAAGAGGGCTCTTCTTGTTTTTGAATTGTGTAAGGCCTTCCACCGCATCGCTTTCCAGTTCAGAATCAACAAGATTTTCCTCAAATTCATGTTTTTCTTCAGCGGATAACCGGTCGCTGAGATAATCCATCAACTTTTGGTTGTCAATGTTCTTGTGGCCGTTTGATAATATGTTTAATAAATCATCATTCATTGCTTATACTCTTTTCGATGCAGTTTTATGTTTTAGTATTTATACATCATTTTTTTCCATCATCATTTTTAAATTTCTTTTTCCGTTTTGCAGGTGGCTTTTTACCTGTAGTAAAGTAAATCCGGTTATTTGAGACACTTCAGCGTACGATTTCTTTTCAAGATAGAATAAATTTACACAATGTTGTTGTTCGGGATTTAATTTTTTAATAGCTTCCTGCATTCTAAAGATCAGGTTGTCTTTTTCTACCAGTTCATTTTTATCAACATTGCCTTTGTCGGCAGGGGCGATGTTTTCATTTAACTCCAGTGAAATGTTTTTATTACCCCGTAACTTCATCAGGCATTCATTTCTGGCGATCATATATATCCAGCTCTTGAAATAATCTACTTTATATTTATGTAATTCACTGATTACTTTTAAAAAGATGTGTTGTACACAATCACGTGCGTCTTCTTCATTTTTCAGGTATTTCATACATACACCAATTAACAGGAGCGTATATCTCGGTAACAGAATTCCCAGCCACTTATTATCGTGGTCTTGGTAAAAATTCTGTAATAATTCATGATCGCTGATATGGTCGTACTTTTCGGGTCTCAAAAAATGTTTTATTTCTTTGTAAGATGTAAACTTAAATAATTTCCATAAGTTACATTTGCACTAAATATTATTGAGTATATGGAATATATGGTGTGTTGTGTACCGGTGAGCCCTATGAGAGCAGAGGCATCGCATAAATCAGAAATAGTATCACAACAATTGTTTGGTGAAAAATCTGTGATAATTGAAATGACTGCCGATAATGGTTGGGCAAAAATACAATTGAAATATGACGGTTACCAGGGATGGGTGCAGCGAAGCCATCTGGTAGGGATTGATGAAGAACGTTATGAAAAGACAGATAAAGACCTTACTTCCGATTGGGTAAATGAAGTGGATTACAACGGGCATATCATGTATGTACCTATGGGAAGTTCGTTGAGCGCTTTCCGAAATGGCAATGCTTTCTGGCGCAAGAATTCAGTGCATTTTAAGGGGAATGTATGGAATCCTGAAGAGGTAAAGATCAATGCGAGACAAATAAAACAAATCGTTTTTAAATTTTTGAATACTACTTATTTGTGGGGCGGCAAGTCTGTATTTGGGATAGATTGCAGCGGCTACACTCAAATGACCTATAAATTTTTGAACTATCCGTTACCACGCGATGCATGGCAGCAGGCAGAGAAAGGAGAAGTGGTGAACTTTCTTCAGGAGGCCCGTTGCGGTGACCTTGCTTTTTTTGATAATGAAGAAGGAAGAATCATTCATGTAGGGATTCTTCTTAATGAGAACGAGGTCATTCACTCATCTGGTAAAGTGCGGATTGATAAAATAGATACCCAGGGAATTTTAAACCTGGAAACCAAACAGAGAACGCACAAACTGAGAATTATCAAGAGGTATTTTTAGGACTCTTCATTATTATCCTAATAAGTCAACGGAAACCGCGCTGATATTATCCTCAACAATCCAGGTTGATCCCTTCATATAGATCAACCATTTCGCAGACTTTCAGGTAAAATTTGCTCCCTGCAAAAGAGGTACTCTGGAAATGAAGAGTAAAAGAAAAAGGTAATTCATTACTGTTTTCAGTATCCGGCAAAAGTATTTTATCGGGGGAATGTTTTTTTATAAAACTCTATTGATTCATTGATGATCTCGAAGGCGATCTCTTTTCCCTGAAAATCGTTGATCTCCACCTTTTTATTTTCCAATACTTTATATTGCTCAAAATAGTTTTTCAATACTTTGAAAATATGCGGAGGGACTTCATCAAGGCTCTTTATATAATTTACTCCCGGATCTTTCAGTGCTACGGCAATAATCTTATCATCAATAAGGCCTGTATCAATCATTTGCATATTGCCTATCACGTAAGCTTCTACAAGACATAAAGGCTGTATGGCTTCTGAACACATTACTAAAATATCCAGAGGGTCGCCGTCTTTCCCCAACGTTTGTGGAATGAGTCCGTAATTGACCGGGTAATGAAAAGAAGAATAGATGACGCGATCTAGTTTTAATAAACCAGTTTTTTTATCTATCTCATATTTCGATTTAGAGCCTTGCGATATTTCTATTAGTGCATTTACAATTTGAGGTGCTTCTTCGCCGTAAGAGGCACCATGCCATGGGTGTAAAACGTACATAGTTTTTTAGGGTTTAATAGATGAATTATTTATTCTGAATTATTTCTCCGGGTTTATATTTTTATTTTTCAGCCTTTTCCCGATTTATATCGTATCACCTGTGCTTTTTCCAAAGTAATTAATCCACCCGATTTTGATTCTTCAAGAAATTGCTCTACGGTTTGTACAAATAAATTTATTTTATCTTCAGTATCTACAATCTCTATCACAATGGGAAGGTCAGAGGAAATATCAAACAATTTGGCAGAGTGAATAGTACTGTTGGCTCCAAATCCCATGATACCCCGCGTGACCGTGGCCCCCGACATACTTTGTTTTTTTGCTTCAAAAACAATCATCTCATAAAGAGGGCGCTGTTGATATTTATCGGACTCGCCAAGAAATATCCGTAAAAGTTTTGCATCGGGGTTATTGATCATCTTATAAATATTTTATGAGTGAAATACCGGTGAATGTTGCTGCAAGTCCTATAATAATGCTCAGTCCTACATAGGAGAAAGCCTGCCAGTATTGTGCATCGCGTATCAAACTTACTGTATCGTTTGAGAATGAAGAAAAGGTGGTGAAGCCGCCCAATATACCTGTTGCTAAAAAAAGTCTCCACCCTTCGCTCACATTTCCTCTGTCACTTAATCCATACACAATACCTATTAAGAAGCATCCGATAATATTTACGGCAAGAGTTCCGTAAGGAAAAGTAGAAAGAAATTTATTTTGGATAAGCAAGGTAATAAGATAGCGCGATACACCGCCGATAAAACTTCCTAATCCGATTGCCAATAGGATTTTCATACTCAACATTTGTTTTACTTTATAAGATATTAGTAACTTTTCAGCACCCAATTTAGCGATAAGTGATAAAGCACGCAAAATATTTTGTTTAAATCCGATGATAGTTTCTATTGCCTACCTTAAAATGACAAATGTAACGGCATCTTTATCAGATTTAAACCGACTATATTTTTTGTTTTACTTTGTTATTTCATATCCATTTTTGACTGGGGGAATTTAGGATGGCAACAGATTTATAATTGCGGAAACATCGAGTTCTTCTGCCTGTGTTTACACTGAGATAAAAAAGAGTGTTATCGGAGTAAGACAAGACGGGTATGTAAAAGATTATATCGAATTCAAAACGAACGATCAACATTTTCGAGAAAATAGACAGGGAGATAAGCTACCTTTAGTTCCCTGAAAACAAAATACCCGTTAACTTCCACGAAGGATAAATATGGATTGCCGGATAAAATAAATCCGGGGAGTTTTAAAAGAATTGCAGAAAAAATTACATTTACTAACAATTTTATTCATTTATGCCAATAAATAAAAAGGTACTGGTACTTGAAAATAACGAAGAGGATGTAACAGCTATCCGCAGCTGTTTGCAGAAAGCAAAAATGAATTTTGAAATAAAAGCAGTTAATAACAAAACTTCATATCTCAATGAAATAGATACTTTCCAACCGGATGTGATCCTGGCAAATCACCGTGTAAAAGATATGGACGCTGCACAAGCTCTTGATCTCAAGAATACGAAAAAAAGTGAAATCCCATTTATACTGGTAACAGACAAGGTTGATGAATTGTTCGCAGTTAAATTGATAAAGATGGGTGCTTACGATTATCTGTTAAAAAATGATCTTTCCAGTCTTTCACGCACTATAAAATTAGCTTTAAAACAGGCAAAAACCATCTCAAATGAACAGAAGAAACAGGAAAATGAAGTACTGCAAAAGAATCTGTCGCGAAATACTGCTTTTTTAAATGCTATTCCCGACATGATTTTTGTAGCTGATCGCTCAGGAGTGATTACAGATTTTAAGGCTGCAATTGGAATGGAGCCTGTTACCAGACCTGAGTCTTTCCTCGGTAAGCATTGCACCGAAGTACTTCCTCCATCTATTGCGGAAAAAATTTTAAAAAACATCGTGATAGTGCTGGGGGGAGGCATATTGCCGGTGCATGAGTATAAGTTAGTTTATCCCGATGGCATCCATGATTTTGAAGCCCGTTATGCGGCGATAAGCGAAAATAACGTGCTGGCGATTGTGAGGGATATAACCCTGCATAAGCAGGCCGAACAAAAGGTATTAAAAGAAAAGGAACTTTCTGAATCTTTAATAAACGGTTTACCAGAGGTATTTTACTTGTGTAACCAGCACGGGAATTTTTTAAGATGGAATAAAAATTGGGAAGAAATATCAGGCTATACTTCAGAAGATATGGGCCGGATGCACCCCTTAGACTTCTTTGACGAAAAAAACAAACAATTAGTTTCTGAAAAAATATCAAATGTTTTCAGATCGGGAGAAGATAGCGTAAGGGTCAATCTTTTACAGAAGTCGGGGAAGCCGGTTCCCTATTTTTTTACCGGCAAAAGGGTTGATTATGAAGATCAAACCTGTATGATGGGGATAGGAGTAGATTTATCAGAGTTAACACTAGCGCAGGAAACCTTGCGTAAAAATGAGGAGAAATTACGTACACTCGTAGAAAAAGCATCCGATGGTATTTGTATAGCCGATGAAAATTATCAGTTTATAGAAGTAAATAACAAATTCTGTAAGATGCTTGGCTACTCAAGAGAGGAGTTGCTTCAATTGAAAATGACAGACCTGTCAACACACGGAACTGAAGATGTCCCTCTAAGGTTTAATGAAATTAAGCAGGGAGATTCCACCCTTTTTGAACGGTATCTTGAAAGAAAAGATGGTTCAATCTTCCCGGTTGAAATAAGTTCTACCATAATTCAACAAAAGAATTTCTTAAATTTTGTAAGAGATATAACTGAACGTAAAAGAGCCAGAGATCTTCTTGCGGGAGAAAAAGAAGTAATGGAAATGATAGCGACCGGGAAACCGTTAAAAGAGATTTTGCATAAAGTAGCCCTGAATTATGAGTCCATTTGTGATGATACTGTTTGTTCCATCTTACTGCTAAACAAAGAAAAGACACGACTGCAACATGGCGCCAGCCCAAGTTTGCCGGAGGCATACAGTAATCACATACATAATGTTTCTGTTGGCCCTAAAAATGGTTCCTGTGGAACGGCGGTATATAGGAAAGAAAGAGTAATTGCATCAGATATCGCCAATGATCCATTATGGGCAAATATCAGTAATTTGCCCCTCAGCCATGGATTAAAATCCTGCTGGTCCAATCCGATATTTGACAGGAATCACAATGTATTGGGAACATTTGGCATCTTCAGCACACACGTACGGTATCCTGAAAAGGAGGAGTTAATACAGGTTGATCGTGCTACCAATCTCGTAAGAATTGCCATTGAACGGCATACAAATGAGGTTGAATTAAAAGAAAGTGAAGAAAAATTCCGCACACTGGTAGAACGAGTGTCAGATGCGTTTGTTGCTATTGATAACAACTGGAACTATATCTATGTAAACAAAAAAGCAGGAGAATTATTAGGTATTGATCATGAATACTTACTTGGTAAAAATATCTGGAATGAGTTTCCTGAAGTTATTGACGGGGCATTTCACCAGGCTTGCATAAAAGCCATGGAAGGGCAAAAACAACTTACCGTGTCTGAATATTATCCAAATTTTGACCGGTGGCTCGAAAACAACATTTATCCATCCAGAGAAGGGCTTTCTATTTATTTCAGAGATGTTACTGAACGAAAGCTGGCAGAGCAAAAAATAGTCAAAAGTAACAGGGTGTATTATTTTCTCAGCCAGTTTAACCAGATGATTGTTTACGCGGGTGACGAAAAAACATTATTTAGAGAGGCGTGTAAAATCGCTGTAAATATCGGGAAATTCAGGATGGCATGGGTAGGCATCATTGATGAAAATACACTTGATTTGATTCCTCTCGTTTATGATGGCGCTGAAATGGGATACCTTTCTGAAATTAAAGTGAAAGCCGATATTTCGAAGCCGGAAGGCCAGGGTACTTGCGGAATGGCAATAACCCAGGGGAGCACAATTACCTGTAATGATATAGAAACAGATCCAAGAATGTCTCTTTGGAAAGTTTCTGCCCTGAAGAGAAATTACCACTCTAAAATAAGCCTCCCCATAAAGAAGTTTGGAAAAGTGATCGGCATTTTTGCATTATATGCAGATACGAAAAACTTTTTTGATGAAGAAGAAATAGCACTTCTTGAAGGAGCTACTCAAAATATATCTTTTGCCCTGGAAATTATTGAAAAGAATTCCAGGCAGAAAAAGGCTGAAGAAGAGTTGCTTAAATCAGATAAGCAATTCCAAAATCTTATAGAGAATATTTCGGGCGTTTACTGGGTAAATAATCTGGATGATCACCAGACAATTTATATAAGTCCATCGTACGAAGCAATATGGGGAAGAACATGCGCGGATCATTACAAAAATCGTGCAGATTTTATCAATGCGGTACATCCTGATGACAGAGAAAGATTATTGGAAGCTTATAAAAATATTGCTGCTACTCTCAAAACAAACATAACCTATCGGATCATAAGACCGGAAGGCACAATAAGGTGGATATCGGCAAAAACGAATGTAGTTAGTGCTATTGATGGAACCAAGTTGGAATATGGATACGCCGAAGACATCACTGAACGAAAGATGGTGGAGAGTGAGCTGGCAGAGAGTGAAAACAGGCTAAAAACGATATTGCAAAATGAACCTGAATGTGTGAAGTTAATGGACGAGGATGGTAACTTGCTGGAAATGAATCCTGCGGGCCTCGCGATGATGGAAGCAGATAATCTGGAAATGATAAAGGGAAAGAAACTTACAAGCATTGTAAACGAACCTTATAGAGAAGGTTTTACTCAATTAGTGAAAAACGTTTTCAATGGCAAGGCTGGAAAAATGGAGTTTCAGATTACGGGCCTCAAAAGAACAGAAAGGTGGATGGAAACTCATGCAGTGCCATTTAAAAATGCTGATGGGAAAATTATTTCCGTATTAGCGGTGAGCCGCGATATTACTCATCGTAAATTGGCTGAGGAGAATGAAAAGCGACTTACCAAAAAATTACTAAAAGGGGCGGAAATTGCACATTTCGGTTTTATAGACTGGAACCTTATCACCAACGAGATGAATCTCTCACAACAGGCGAATGAGATATTTGGTATAAAGGAAGATCAGGTGAGATCAGCGGGATTTATGAGAGAAATAGTTTTTAGTGAGGATATGGAATTGGTAGATAATGATCTTGAGCTGGCAAAAATTGGATTGAAGGAGCATAACCTCGATCATCGTATTGTTTGGCCAGACGGCTCTATAAGATGGGTGAATACACGGGCTGAATTGTATCGGGATGAAACAGGAAGGCCTGTAGGGTTATATGGGACTGTTTTAGATATTACGGAGCAAAAGGACGCTGAATTACAGATTAAGACATACAACGAACAACTCCGCCAGTTAACTGCTTATCTACAGGATATCCGCGAAGAAGAACGTACAAGAATTGGCCGCGAAATACACGATGAATTAGGCCAGCAGCTTACAGCAATAAAAATGGATGCTGTCTGGATTTATAAGAATACAGTGGACAAAAAAGAAGCCATAACCAGTAAACTCAAGAATATAATTGAGTTATTAGATGGAAGCAATCAATCGGTAAGGAAAATATTGAGTGAATTAAGGCCGGCACCCCTTGATAATTATGGATTACCGGAAGCAATGGAATGGCATATTAAACAGTTCACTACAACCACTCACATACCGGTAAAGATTACAATTTCTGAGCCTGACTTGAAGATACACGAAGATGTTGCTACGAATGTTTTTAGGATATTTCAGGAATCTCTTACAAACATTATGCGGTATGCAGAGGCCACGAAAGTGTTAGTTTCATTAGATGTAGTTGACGAAACAATTAATTTGAGTATAGAAGATGATGGTGTAGGGTTTGATATCGGTGCGATTCAAGACAGGAAAACATTTGGAATTCTGGGAATGAGAGAGAGAGCCCGCTCCCTGAATGGACAATTTAAAATTAACTCATCTCCTGGAAAGGGTACAAAGATTTTCATAAGTTTACCTTATAAGAAATAATACTTTAAAAGAAAAATAACCTGAGGAAATGAAACGGATAATTCTTGCTGATGACCATAGCTTTGTACGATTAGGACTTGTCCAGATATTGACGGACGAATACCCTTCAGTTGAAATAAAACAGGTAAGTGATGGTGAGTCCCTTGTAAAAGAGGTCACTTTGTATGATTGGGATTTAGTGATATCGGACCTGGATATGCCTGGTAGAAACGGCCTGGAAGCCTTGCAACAAATTAAATTGATTAAACCTGATTTACCCGTATTGATCCTAAGCATTTATGCTGAAGATTTATATGCTGTGCGGGTTCTGAAAGCAGGAGCCTCCGGCTATATGAACAAAAACGTGGCTCCCGAAGAATTGATAAATGCCGTGCAACGGATTCTTACTGGCAGAAAATATATAACCCCCGAAATCGCGGAAAAACTTTTAATACAATCTGGAATTAAAAAAAGCCTTCATGAAGGACTGTCTAACAGAGAGTTTGAAATTTTTAGAATGCTGGCTCTGGGCAAAACAACCACTCAAATCGCTGATGAGCTCTTTCTTGCGCTGACAACAGTAAGCACACATAGACATCGTATTATGCAAAAGCTTGGGCTCAACACTAATTCAGAATTGACCCGCTATGCTATTACTAATCGTATTATCTCAGATATATCATAATAAGTAACGGTGGTTCCCTCAATCTTTTCAGCGAATAGTAGAACTATTTCTATAAAATTATAGTTTTGAGTTCTATTTTCGTTCACGTCTTTATGCTGTTCCTTTACTTCTTAGAAAATGAGAATATGATTACTAATAGTAAACAGACTTCATTATCTGATTAATACCCGCTTTAAAACCAATATCCAAATCCTGACGAGTCATTTATTTGTATAAAGGAGTTGTCAGACTTTAAAGAGATTTCCCAAAAGAATATATTTCTTAATTGGGCCATGAGAATCCTTAATATCGGCAATTCTTTTCTCCTGATAAAGAATTACCGGTAAGGATGTTTTGTCAGAATCGATCTTAATAGATTCTATCCTCAGATTTTTATCAGTTGACTGGGCTTTTATGCCCGGCGTAACGCTATATTAAGCTAGGTAAGTAATGTGTGCCTTTAGGAGACTTTACCTCCTATTCTTATCCCTAATCTTCTGTATTACAATGCAGGAGAAGATTGTTTATAATATTATTAATAATGAATTAGTATATGTAAGATCAATAAATAAGTTATGGATGAAGCTATAAAATAAAAAAGGGACCCAGATAGAAATCTAGTCCCGCTTTAAAATCCAATATCCTATGAAAAACCGTGTGCAAGATATACTATTTATTAATACTCCGGTTACTATCATTTATTTCTACCTTTTTATATTAAATAACAGGCAGATGCTTCATTATATTTAAACTTTCCTCTATTTCATAGAGTAAAGTTGCGGATCATACCCTTCCGGTTGATGTTTGATAAAGAGGTGAAACCTTCTCAAAAGATGCCACCGCTTTCTATATGCTGAGATTATACACAGATGATCAATTCAGAAGAAAAATCTTAATTTGTTTCTTTTTTTCAAGCGCCTGCTATACTTTTAACTTTGATAATACCAAAGGCTTTGAAAAAACTAACGCTACTGATTTTATTATAGTTCGCAAGGGGCCAATTAGCGAATTGGATTTGGTAGATGAAAAGATCTCTTTTCCATACAGGCAATTAGAGTCAATATCCTGGTGGTCATTTCTTTCTTCTATTGCTTTGCAAAAGTTTTTTACCCCGTAGGATTAAAACGTTCACTGCTAATAACTAAATTCTAATCCATTTAATCCAACGGGGTAAACACAAAGGCACAAAGAGCACGAAGGAAAAATGCTTCGCGTTTTCATA